>JAVEYB010000003.1 GCA_034003725.1 Candidatus Zixiibacteriota bacterium | reverse complement strand
GCTTGGAAGGCTGTGACTCTACCAACTGAGTTACTCCCGCTTTGAACAGGTCAATAGTATCGGAATGGCCCGGTGAAGGCAATAGGTTTTTTGGCCGGATCAGAGTCTCTTCAGCAACGCTTACCGCTCCATCCTCTCTAGCACGCAGGGTTCCCCGGGTTCGGATCTGTTGGCCCTGCATCCCACTTGACGGGATTCTATCTCTGTCAGCGGCGGATCTCTTTCCGCCATTTGACAGGCACCGAGCAGGACCACCCTCTCCAGATCAGGTATATCCCCTTCAGCGAGAAACTGCCAGCACCCCTCGTGATCGCGAACTGCCCGTGCAATCGGACGCTCGTCAAACTCAACACTCAGGTAGTGAAGACGGCTTCCCACGGTTCTTCGCCTAACCTCTCTCTCTTTTTGAACGGAGCGATGCGGTGCCGTTTCAGGCCGAGCAGAATCCGGCTCAACAACTCACTGTGGTCTTCGGTATCAGGATGGAGGGTCAACCGCTTGCGATCACCGACCAGCGTCAGGTCGCCAGACTCCGCTTCGACTTGTCGTACCTCTTCACAGCGAAGAGACTTCTCAGTGTACCGAACGATAGCCCAGCCGCGCCGCCCCATGAGATCTTCGTGAATCCGGAACTCGTACAAAAGGGCGTTCAATAGTCCCGAAGCCCCCAGGACCGCGGACAGTATGCAGACGGCGAATGTGAGTTTGCTCCCCGACGAAAGGACGAAGTTCACAATCCCCCAGACGCCCAGCGTAAAGAACACAAGAGAGACGAACACCATGCCCCTCCTGGCGAGCGGGGTGAACTTTCGGATGAGTGGCAGTTGGGAAGTCAGAGACATCCCTCCCCTGAGAACTGGTGTCAGCTCCGGAAATTCGGGTGCACGCCCCAATTGAGCTTGGTCTTCAGAAGATGATAGTACGAACTCTCCGGGAAAACGACAAACCGGGCCCGGAAATCCGCCCGCGACAAACAGACTCGCTCCGAACTCTGCAGCGTGATCATCACCTGTCCGTCCAGCGTCAGGCTCGCCTCGCGCTCCTCGGAGAGAATCTGGAACTCCAGGCGGTCGTCGGGTCGGAAAATCATCGGGCGGGTGTTCAGGGAAAAAGGTGAGATCGGCGCCACAATAATCGCGTCCATCGACGGGTGCATGATCGGCCCGCCGACCGCGAGATTATAGGCGGTGGAGCCGGTGGGCGTCGCGATGACCAATCCGTCGGACTTGTACGTCACGACCCGTTCACCGTTCACTTCGAGACTGATATCGAGCAGGCGGCTGACCGGACCGTTGTTGATCACGATGTCGTTAAGAGCGAAACTCGAGGGCAGCGTCTCGGACCCGTCGACCTCCGCATGCAATAGCATTCGCTCGTCGAGTTGATACTTCTTCGCGACAATAGCCTCCAGCGCCGGCATGAGCTGCTGCGGGGTCTGCTGTGTGAGAAATCCAAGTGAGCCGAGATTGATCCCCAGAATCGGCGTACCGAGATGACCGACTGCCCGCGCCGTCGCCAGAAGCGTACCATCGCCGCCCATCGACACGATCACGTCCACCTGCCGGGCCAGCTCGCGCTCGGGCAAGAACACGTTCTTGCCCTCGACGACATCGCGAAGATCCTCGGCCAGGAGGATATCCTGTTTCGTATGCCGGGCCCACGCGATACAGGAATGAACGGTCTCAACAGCGCCGATCCGTTTGAGATTCGCCACCAGACCAAACTTCATACGAGTAAGGAAATCCGACGAAAACCGGATAGCAAGTCATTTAGTGGACCGAACGAGGCTTTCCTCCGGGCCCGACCGGACCGCACACGCTCTTACGGTACAATCGTGATCTTCATACATACCGCTGACTGCGGGCACAGTTCGGCGAATTCACTTGTGCGCTGGATATCATTGGGGACATCCGCGCGTGCCACCCGCTCGAAACCGAGCTTGCGGAAGAACCCCGCTGCGGTCAGGGTCAGCAGATAAACGTCGACTAGTTTCTGCTCGCGTGCGTGTGCCAGCAAAAAGTCGGTAAGGACTCGCCCGAAACCTTTCCCTCGAAACCGTTCCGTTGTAACCATTGAACGGAGCAGACCGTGGTCTCCGTGCACTTCAAGGCCGCCAACACCGACAAGCAGGTCCACCTGGGTGGCGATCCAGAGGCTGTCCAGTTTTTCCGATAGGTCACGGGTCGGCAGATCGTGGTCGGCGATAAGAGCCGTAATGACGGGCAGATCGCTGGCGAGCGCTTTGCGGAATCTCAGATCGAAATCGACTGAAGCCATCTATTTGGAGTCGGTGCCGGTGAGCGGAATGCCGGAAAGTTCTTTCCGCCGGGGAGGGCCGTTGCGCCGAAGCGACAGCTTGTGCAGCAGGCCGCCGGTCTTGTGATGCCTGCTCAGAAATTCGGATATTGAGCGAGTGACGCCCGAAACATCGAGCCCAACATCGCGAAGCAACTCCTCGCGGGTACCGTGTGTGACAAATGAGTCGTCGATCGCCAGCGCGAGAAATTTACCGCGGTATCCATTACTCAATAGGTAATCCGCGACCCCCTGCCCGAAACCGCCCCGGCGCTGGTTTTCCTCAACCGTGATAATAATTTTCGCAGAGTCGGCGATTCGTGCCAACAACGACAAGTCGAACGGTTTTACGAACCGGGCATTGACCACCGAGATTTCAACATCGTCCTGTTCGGCGATTCGCTCAGCAGCTTCCAGCGCCGTGTGCACCATCGCTCCAACCGCCAGAACCACCACATCGCCCAATTCCGTCACGGGCTGCCAAGTACCCCACTCTATCGTCGGGATCTCTTCGGTCATGGGGACGGGCACATTGTCTCGTGGGTAGCGGATAGCGATGATACCCTGATTAACGGTCAGTGCCTGATGCATCACGGCACGCAGTTCGTTCCCGTCGGCGGGCGCACAGACGGTAACATTGGGGACGGTGGACAAATACGACAGGTCGAATACGCCGTGGTGCGTTGGGCCGTCGTTGCCGACCAGCCCGCCCCGATCCATGCAGATGACGACCGGGAGGTTCTGTATCGCCATGTCGTGGATGACCTGGTCGTAAGCTCGCTGCATGAAAGTCGAATAGACCGTCAGATACGGACGCATTCCTTCAGCCGCAAGACCGGCCGCGAAACACGCCGCATGAGCCTCGGCGATACCTACGTCGTAGAAGCGCTCTGGGAACCGCTGTGAGTACTCATCCAACCCGGTACCGGACGTCATCGCCGCCGTAATCGCGATGACCCGCTTGTCCTTTTCGGCCAATTCACAGATGATTTTGCCGTAGACAGCCGTATATGAGGGAAGGTTACTTCCACCCTTGGCGGCTTCGCCCGTGATTTTGTCGAACTTGCCGACACCGTGAAACTTGAACGCATCTCCTTCCGCCGGCGCATACCCCTTCCCCTTGACGGTCGCTACATGCAGAAGTATCGGGCCGCGAACGTCTTTCAGATCATTGAGGGTCTTCACGAGCATGGGCAAATCGTGGCCGTCGATGGGGCCGAAGTACTTAAACCCGAGATTCTCGAACAACATTCCCGGCACGAGCAGTGTCTTGACTGACTGCTCGAGGCGCGCGATTGTCGCCCGGATCTTGTCACGCCTCTTGAACCTGCCGGTCAGCTCCCAGACTTCCTCGCGGATTTTGCGGACTTTCTCGTCGGTCATGATATTGGTCAGGTATCGGGAGATCGAGCCGACGTTTTTCGAGATTGACCAGGTGTTGTCATTCAGGATGACCAGCAGGTTCTTCTTGAGCGATCCGGCGTTGTTCATCGCCTCAAATGCAAGCCCGCCGGTCATAGAACCGTCGCCAATGACGGCGATTACGCGATGATCCGCGCCTTCGTGATCTCGAGCCGCCGCGAACCCGAGCGCCGCCGAAATCGAGGTGGACGCGTGCCCGGCGCCAAAGTGATCATAGGGCGATTCCGACCGCTTCGAATACCCGGCCAGCCCCCCGTACTGCCGAATAGTATCGATTCTCTCCTGCCTGCCGGTCAGCAGTTTGTGCGTGTAGGTCTGGTGCGACACATCCCAGATTATCCGATCACGGGGAATATCAAAGATGTAGTGTAACGCCAATGTTAGTTCTACGGCGCCGAGATTCGAAGCCAGGTGCCCGCCGGTCCGGGACACTGCCGATACGATCTGCTGCCGGCACTCGGCCGCCAGTTCTACCAGTTGCTCGACCGTCAGTTTCTTGGTGTCGGACGGACCAGTGATCGTGGGAAGGTGTTTCATGTGCATGTTGGTACGGGTGAATCAGTTCTCCCGTTGACCTATGTATCTCGCCAGAAACTGCAACATGTTGTTCTGGCCGTTATCCACAAGTGCCAGCGCTTCATCAATCAACGCCGATGCTCTTCTCTTGGCGGCCGCCATCCCGACTATACCCGGGTAGGTGGCCTTCTGGTTTTTGGTATCGGAGCCGACCTCCTTGCCAAGCTTCCGCTGATCGCCTTCGACGTCAAGAATATCATCTATGATCTGAAATGCCAAACCTATCTTCTCTCCAAACATCGTCAGGCGGGAAAACGTTTCCCCGTCGGCTCCCGCCAGCAGGGCGCCGATCCGCACCGAGCCGCGAATGAGCATTCCCGTCTTGTGCGTATGGATATACTCGACATCGGATTCCGAAATCGTCGATCGGCCTTCAGCCTCGACATCGGCCACCTGCCCCCCGAGCATTCCGCCGGTCCCGATGGCCTCGGCGAGTTCTATGACTGCCTGCGGGGAGCCGGTGCGCGCCATGAGTTGAAACGCCACGACATGCAGCGCATCACCCGCGAGCACCGCCACCGCTTCGCCGAACTTCTTGTGACACGTCGGTATCCCGCGACGCAGGTCATCGTCATCCATACACGGCAGATCATCGTGAATCAGAGAATACGTGTGCACCATTTCCAGCGCGGCCATGGCGAAATGTATGGCTTCCGGGACGTTCGCTTGCGCGCCGTTGCAGTATTCCCACGCGGCACAGGCGAGTATCGGCCGAAGTCGCTTGCCGCCGGCCAATGTCGAGTACCGCATGGCCGCGTGCAGCGTGGCGGGGGGTTCGTGCTCCGACGGAAGGTACCGGTGGAGCAGGTCGTCTACCAACAGGCGACGTTCCTCAAGATAGCGCACACCATTCATCGAGGCAACCGTCATTGCTCGTCCTCATCAGACTCTTCGAAATCCTCTTCGACCGCCAGTCCGTTCTTCTCCGTGATCAGCTTGATCTTCTTCTCGGCCTCTTCGAGCTTGTCACTGCAGAAGCGCGCGATCTCCAGCCCCTCAGTGTACAACTCGATGGCCTCTTCCAGCGTGGCCTCGCCGACCTCGAGCAGTTCAGTGATCTTCTCGAGCCGTCCGATGGCCGATTCGTAGTCTTTATACTTCTTTTGAGCTGTCATTATTCCGGTGATGTTCTTTTTGTTCTTTCTTCCACGACCGAGACAGCGCGCCCGTCGGGGAGGATCGTCTCGATTCGGTCACCGACTTTCAGGTCGTCAACCGACCTCACGAGGTGACTGCTGTCGGCTGATCGCGTGACGGAGTAGCCTCGAGCCAGTGTTTTGAGCGGCGACAGACCATCGAGTTTCGACGCGCGTAAAGATAGGCGGTTGCTCAGCCGCTCGAAACAACTTTTTCCCGCCCGCTGCATAAGGTGATACGCATGGCCCAGTTCCGTATGATATGGCTCAACGAGATCGGACGGTCGGACAAAGACGGGCCGGCGAACAAGATAGCGGAGTTGCTGACGGGCGGTGTCAACGAGGTTCTCGAGGTACCGGGCCTGTGAGTACACCAGGGAATCGAGCCGCTGTTCGAATTCCTGCCTCGACCAGACCGCCAGTTCGGCGGCGGCGGACGGTGTCGGAGCACGGAGGTCGGCCGCCAGATCGGCAAGGGTGAGGTCAATCTCGTGGCCCACGGCGGAAATCACCGGAATCCGTGAGGCCGCAATGGCGCGAACCGTAGTCTCGGTGTTGAAGGCCCATAGATCTTCGAGGGAGCCGCCCCCCCGGCCGGTGATGATCAGGTCTATGTCGTTTCGCATGTTAAAGTAGCGCAGGCCGGCGGCAATCGTCAGTTCGGCGCCCTCTCCCTGAACCTGGGCGGGGTAGACAATCAATTGCACGGCGTCATTGCGACGACGGGCGATCTGGATGATATCGCGGACGGCGGCCCCGGTCGGCGACGTCACGATTCCGATCTTCTGCGGAAACGGCGGAAGTGGCTTCTTGCGGGAGTCGTCAAACAGACCCTCCGCCGCCAGTTTCTCATGCAATTGTCGGAAAGCCAGCTCCAGTTCACCGACTCCGACCGGCTGTATGCGCTTGCAGTTGAGCTGGTACTGACCACCCCGCTCGTAGACGGTGATGTCACCGAACACCAGCACTTTCTGTCCGTTCTCGGGTTCGAATTTCAGCGCGGCTCCGACCGAACGCCAGATCGTAACCTTCAAAACCGCACGGTCATCTTTGAGGTTGAGGTAGCGATGCCCCGATGTATGGTGCAGGTAGCCGGAAATCTCGCCTTCAACCCACACATTGGAGAGCCCCTCTTCAAGACGAGTCTTGATCATGCGGGTAATTGCGGAGACGGAATATGCCTGTGGCTGCTGGGGCATGGCGCAGTATAGAAACGGGGACAACAGGTTGCAAGGACAAAATCGGTCACGGATTGCCAGCTTGCTCAACCTGTGTCAGCTGAGCCGCTTCAGAATCTCGGTCGCCAGTTTCTCGGAGATACCTCTCACCTGGACGATCTCCTCGATGGTTCGCGTCCTGATCTGTTCTACCGATCCAAATGCCGCCAGCAATGCCTGACGTTTGGCCGGACCGACACCAGGAATATCGTCCAGCGCCGACTTGATCGTGCGGCGTGAGCGGACCTTCCTGTTGAAGGTGATCGCGAACCGATGAGCCTCGTCCCGGATTCGCTTCAGCAGCAGGAGCGCGGGGGCCGACCGTGGAATCGTGGTTGCCTCACTTTCGTTCGGCCGGAATACCTCTTCGAGCCGCTTGGCCAGACCGATTACGGGCTGGTCGGCGAATCCCAACGAACTCAACTCCGCCAGAGCCGACGAGAGCTGCCCTTTTCCGCCGTCCACCACCACCAGATCAGGGGGCTGTTTCGCCTCGTCCCGGATGCGATAGAAATAGCGCCCGACAACCTCGCGCATCATCTTGAAATCATCCTGTCCTCGGACGCCCTTGATTCGGAAGTGACGATACTCCGATTTCTTCGGCTTGCCGTTCTCGAAGTACACACACGAGCCGACGGCGTCGGTCTCCCCCGTGTTGGAGATGTCGAAACAAACCATGCGGCGGGGCACACGGGCCAGCTTGAGCTCCTCCTGGAGTGACGTCACCATACGCGAGGCTCGTTCGGTGTGGGCGCGTTTCTGGATCAGCAGTTCATCGAGCAGGTGGCGAGCGTTGCGCGCCGCCAATTCCACCAGGCGTATTTTCCCGCCGATTTTGGGAGTCATCACCCGTACGCGGCTGCCCTTCAGTCGCTTCAGCCACTGCTCGAGCAGGTCTGCGTCCGATGGTTCTATCGGCAACAGAACCGTCTCCGGCAGATTGGGCTGGGCATGATAGTACTGAGTAAGAAACGACTCGAGAATCGTCTGATCGGTATCTCCGAGTTCAGCGGCAAGTTGAAAATCCTGTCGGCCGATCAGCACGCCCTCGCGAATCTGCATGACCACGGCCACCGCGTCCCTGTCATCGCGCGCAAGTGATACGATGTCCTGGTCGACGGCTTCACCGACGTCGACATGCTGCCGGACGCGCATATCCAGCAGCGCCTGGATCTGATCGCGCAGTTCGGCGGCGTCCTCGAACTGCATTTTGTCAGATGCGCGATTCATCTTTGCGGTGAGCCGATCGATGAGTTCCTGCGATCTCCCCTTCAGCACCAGCAGTACCGAGCTGACCAGCTCGGCGTAGTCGGCTTCAGACTGGAATCCTTCGCACGGACCGCCGCATCGTTTGATGTGGTAATCGAGACATACCTTGTGCTTCCGGCCCGCGGGAGCCGGGATCTGCAGGCTGCAGCTGCGAATCTTGAACAGCCCGGTCACCAAACCGATCGTCCGCCGCATTGACCTGCTGCTCGTGTACGGGCCGAAATACGTGGCGCCGTCGCGTTCTATTCGGCGCACCACCAGCACCCGGGGAAAGGGCTCATTTGTGGTGACCTTGATATAGGGAAAGTGCTTATCGTCCTTCAGGCGGACGTTGTAGCGGGGCTTGTGTTCGTGAACCAGGTTGGCCTCGAGAATCAGAGACTCGATTTCGTTCGACGTCACCATCGTCTCGAACGCCGTGACCTGAGAAATCATCCGCCGCGTTTTTGGATCGAGCCGGTCGGGCGACTGGAAGTACGTGCGAACCCGGTTGCGGAGGTTCTTGGCCTTGCCGATATAGATTATGCGGTCACGATCGTTTTTGAAGATATAGACGCCGGCCGAGGCCGGGAGCGTGGCCAGTCGCAGCCTCAAATCCTCTCTTGCCTGCTTCATACCGTCTTTAACCGGCCGGGGCGGGTATTAGTTCGTATTGCCGGCGTCCCGATTGCGTCCGGACAACACGCGCCGCGCGCCCGCAAAACGCTCAGCCCAGTACTTCTCCCCCATGTGGCTGACAATTACCCCCCGGGAACTCGAGGCATGAATGAACTCACTGTAACCGACATAAATGCCGACATGCGAGATTGTGCGTCCGTCGGTCCGATAAAACACCAAATCGCCGAATTCGAGCCGCCGCGTCGAAACCGGTTGTCCCTGAAGAAACTGGTCTTCGGCTGTCCGCGCCAGCTGTGTGCGATTGAAGCGCCACATTACCTGCTGTGTGAAGAGCGAGCAGTCAAGCCCGACACCCGCTTTGGTCCTGGAACCGTATGGCGTTCCGAGGTAGCTCTGCAGCAACATCCCCAGACGGATGAAATCATCCGTGCGATACATCTCGATCTGCGGTCCACGCTCCATCGGAGTGTTCGCCGAGTGAACGCCGTACCTTGGATACGGCGAACAGCCGATTGCGATTGCCGCGACCAGCATGAAAGGGAGTATGCTCTTCATTACGCTATCGTCGGATAGACAATTCCGAATCGTTTGTGGTAGTATATTCGTGTGCCCAGAATCAGGGCAACAAGAAACAAAAGATAGAACGGGTAGAATGCGCAGGCCATCAGCGTGAGTACGACAATCGGGACCTTCGCCGCCAGGAGGATGAGCCTCGTGGTTGGCGCAGCCAATGCGAACAGCGACACGACCAACGCAAACAGCGCCGCATACACCAGCGCCGGATATCCGGATCGCCACGCCACCGCCACCGCGGCTCCCAGACACACGGCCGCCACCGCCAGCGACCAGCGTGCGCCGAGACGCACCGCAAGTGTCTGCTTGCCGGTTGCCGCATCGCCGTCGCGGTCGGGGATTGTTGTGATGATCGTCACCGCAACCACGGCCAGAAAGAAGTAGACGGGATTATCCCATCCCAGCAAGCCCAGTCTATCCAGACTCTGGCGCGGCATCACGCTCAGCGACGTGACTAGGCCGACCGCCCAGCCGTTGGCAAGCGGTCCACTCACGGGGCGATCCTTGAATCGGACCGGCGGCGCAGAGTAGGTCCATGACAAGACGACGATCTGCGCGACCAGCCCAAGCATCCAGAACGACACACCGCCCGCGACACATAGCCCGGCTAATGAGACTATCACGAATGCCGCGAGCATCGCATCAGGCCTGATGAGTCCGCGTGGAAGAAAGCCGACTTTGTTGTTCAGGCGATCCGACTCGATATCATAGACCTGGTTGATGTAGTACGCGCCGGCGAACGCCAGGCTCAGTGCGCTGAGCGATAAAACATCGAGCAGATCAAATGTCTCTTTTGCTATACTGTGATGATAGTGCAGGGCCACCAGGTAGATCGTCCAGACCGGAACCAGAAGCATCGGCCGTGCCGCAAATATCCAATCAAGCGTCCGCATGGACTGAATTATGCGACGAACAGCACGAAGTATGCAAACAGAAACGGGGCGGCAAACAACAGAGAATCAAAGCGATCGAGCACGCCGCCGTGTCCCGGGATCAGCGACGATGAATCTTTTATGGCCAGCGATCGCTTCCACATCGACTCAACCAGGTCTCCCACCTGTCCAAACACCGAGCAGCCAACCGAGATGGCCACAATGTGGAGAAGAGCGACCGTTCCTTCAAACCGCCAGAAGTATAACACCACTCCCACCAGCATCGCACCGACAAGCCCACCAAAGAACCCTTCGACCGTCTTGTTCGGCGAGACAGCGGGCGCGAGTTTGTGCCGACCGAACTTCATGCCGACAAACATCGCCGCAGTGTCTCCCACCCACAAAAGCGCGAACAACAACAACAGAACATCTCCGCCGGAGATACCGGGACCAACAGCCGTCGGCACGAACGTACCCACAAGGAAAACGAACGGATAGAGCCACGTGATGTAGATCAGTCCCCAGACCAGGCGCGTTGCGGCCTCGAACAACTGCCGGGGCTCCCGTCGTCCAAGGGCAAAGAGCATCGAAGAAAATAGGAAAAACACCAGCGTCGATGCCGCGCCCGCGATCCAGAGCGCACCGAATCCGATGGCATCGGCCGCCCGCACCTGGCCATCCTGCACCAGTGATACATAACCGAAAATCAGCACGGCGAATGACATGGTCGCGGTCAGAAATGTTCCCCAGTATGCGGCGGTCGCGGGCGTGTGCCCCTCGGCGATCAGGAATTCGTGCATACCGATCAACGCAAACAACGTGGTCATGCCCAGCAGCCAGAGCCCGCCCTGATAGGAGATCCAGAGAATCGCCGGAATCGCCACGGCCGCGACACCCACTCGAGCCAGCATGTTGGTGCTCACAACTCGCCCTTCTGAAGCACCTTACCGAATCGGCGCTCCCGTCCCTGGTAGTCGATGATGGCGTCAAACAGCTCCCTGCGACCGAAATCGGGCCAGAGTGTCTCGATAATGTGCAGTTCGGTATAGCTTGTTTGCCAGAGCAGAAAGTTGGAAATACGCCGCTCGCCGGACGTCCGAATCAGCAGGTCGGGATCCGGCATGTCGGCCGTGTAGAGAAAGTCAGCAAACAGAGCTTCAGTGATGGTCGAAGGTTCGATCAGTCCGACCTTTGCGGCTTTGGCGATCGAACGAACGGCATCTAGTATTTCTGTCCGCCCGCCATAGTTCAACGCAAGGATCAGGACAAGCCCCTGATTGTCCCGTGTACGGTGTACCGCTTCGTCGATCACCATGCGCTGGGTCTCCGACAGTCCGTCCGGCCGTCCGATGGTGACCAACCGAACGTCATTTTTCATCAGCTCTTCCATCTCGTTGAGAGTCGTGCGCACCAGCAACGCCATCAGTGCGGTGACCTCATCGGCGGGGCGTTTCCAGTTTTCAATGGAGAACGTATACAGCGTCAGGTACTTGATACCGAGTTCGGCACAGGCGCGGACAACCTCGCGGACGGCCTTGACGCCCGCTTCGTGACCGCAGGTTCGCGGCTGATTGCGCTGTGCGGCCCAGCGCCCATTGCCGTCCATAATAATCGCGATATGCCTTGGCAGTCGGTCTTGCCGCTCCAGGATGCGCGCCTTTAATACGTCGAGATCACTCATAGGATGGTTGAAACTAAGCCTGGGAAGGTCTCTTGGCAAGCTGCGATTGACACTACGGCAGCATGCTGAAATCCGTCACAGCCGTTTCGATTCGAAAATGCTCCGTGAAAAACACTCCACGCTTCGATGCCGATACCCACGCGGAGTCCGGCACAATCAGCCCGTTGAATTCGAAGAATCTGAAGGATCGCGTCAGTCGAACCAGATCGCCCTCAGGTTCATAATACAGGTACAGCAAGCGCGGTAAATACGAGCGGCGATCCAGCAGCAGCAAGCCGGATGGGACTTCAGCAGCTTCTCCTTCGGTATCCAGACCAATGGCAAGTTCGCCAACTCCGTCATCGTTGGGGAAAAGGTTCTTCTTATAGGAGATGGTAAAAATGTCGGGTGGTATCAACTCGACGAGTTCGAATCGCGCTGGATCACCTCGGCCGAATACTGCTGAGTCGAGATTCGGTCCGGAGAAGAAGTAGGCGACGTTCGCAGTATCAACTCGCGCGACCCGGCCTTTCCGGTCCAGCGATTTGTAAAACGAACGGGTTTCCAGACGATACCGCAGGGCGTCATCGGCATTGCGACGGCGTTCGAACGTCTCGGCCGCCTTTCGCCAGTAATAGTCAAGAACATCGTCCCCGGCCTGACCGTTGCCATACGCCGCAATCCCGATCCAGATCGCCAAAATGGTTAGAAGCGGCCCGTATTGTTTTTTTACTGGCATTTCCGGCTCACTTGTATCATATAATTAGACACGCACATCCACGGTTTGTTCACCAGAAACCTCTGCGGTCGCCCGGCGGCGCACCGCAATCGCTCGGACCTGAACCGGATCGTCCCGTCCGCACCGGGTCGGTCGAAGATCCAGGAGGCTTCGTCATGCTCGTAAAAGATCTCCTTCGCCAGAAAGATCGCCGCCTCATCACGACCACCGCCGAAACGCCTGTCGAAACCGCCATGGGGCTGCTGCTCGAAAACCGGATATCCTGTTTACCAGTGCTCAGAGACGATCGTCTGATCGGAATTGTCAGCGATAAGGACATCTTCCGGATCGTCTATGAAACCAAGGAGCGCTACCGCGACCACACCGTCGCTGACCTCATGACCACCGACCTCATTGTCGGCGTGCCCGATGACACGGTCGGCTACATTGCGGGCCTTATGACCCAGAATCGGATCCGTCACATTCCGATTCTCGAGGGCGAGTCGCTCATCGGCCTGCTGTCGGTAGGCGACATCGTCAAGACCCAGATGGAAGACATCAGGATCGAGAACCGCTACCTGAAAGACTTTATCCAGGGCACGTATCCGGGCTGATGCTCGGCGCTGCGCCCACCAGCAGAAAAGCCCGGGCAGCGCCCGGGCTTCGCACACCCCTGGAAGTCCGGCCGATCAGACCTCCATCAGTTCCTTTTCTTTTTTCGCCAGGCCCGCGTCGATTTCCTTGATCATGTCGTTGGTGATCTTCTGCACCTCGTCGTGACCGTCGGCTTCCTGGTCCTCGGACAGTTGCTTGTCCTTCTGCAACTTCTTGAGGTGTTCGTTAACGTCGCGCCTGATATTCCGGACGGCCACCCGTCCGTTCTCGGCAATCGTCCTGCAGTGTTTGACCAGTTCCTGCCGGCGTTCCTCGTTGAGCTGAGGAATCGCCAGCCGCACCATGTTGCCGTCGACCGCGGGATTCAGCCCGAGGTCGGCTTTGTGAATGGCCTTCACGATATCTCCCACCGTCCCTTTGTCGAACGCCTGGACGGTTAACAGTCTCGGTTCCGGCGCATTAATAGTCGCCAGCTGATTCAACGGCATGACGGAACCGTACGTTTCAACCCGTACGTGGTCCAGCAGGTGCGGCGACGCCTTGCCGGTCCGGACAGTCTGCATCTCCGATATGACCGCCTCGACCGACTTGTGCATCCGCTCTTTCGTCTCTTTGTAGATCTTTTCCAGCATACGTCCTGCTCCTGAAAAATATCAGTAAACGTGTCTCGGTCAGGAAATGATCGTTCCCACCGGCTCCCCCGTCACGGCGCGCTTCAGGTTCCCTTCGCGATTGAGATCGATCACGCGTACCGGGATACCGTTGTCCTTCAGCAGCGAGATGGCGGTGGAATCGAGGACACGCAGCTCCCGGGTCAGAACCTGCATGTAGGTCAGCGACGGATAAAACTCGGCGTCGGGGTTTTTCTTGGGATCGGCCGAATATACGCCGTCGACATTGGTGGCCTTAATCATCACGTCGGCGCCGAGTTCCATGGCGCGAAGAGATGCGGCTGTGTCGGTGGAGAAGAATGGATTTCCGGTACCGGCCGCGAAAATGACCAGCCGGCCCTTTTCGACGTGTCGAACGGCCCGGCGCCGGATGTACGGCTCGGCCACAGCCTCGATCCGGACCGCAGACATCACCCGCGTGAATATCCCCATCCCCTCCAGCGTCTCCATCAACGCCAGGGAGTTCATGATGGTCGCAAGCATGCCGATATGGTCGCCGGTGACACGATCCATCCCGCGCTCCGCGGCCGCCATTCCCCGAAAGATGTTGCCGCCGCCGACGACCAGGCCGATTTCGAGACCGAGATCCTTGATTCCCTTGATCTCGTTGCAAATGAACTGCACTGTTGGCGGGTGAATGCCGTAATCCGACGGGCCCATGAGGGCCTCACCGGAAATCTTCAGCAATATCCGCTTGTAGATCGGCCTGCCGTCGTCAGCCCCCATAGCTACTCACCTAAGGCGAAGCGAACGAACCGCTTCACGATGATGTTCTCGCCGAGCGAACCGATCGTCTCTTTCACCAGGTCACCCACCGTCTTGTCGGGATCCTTGATGAACGGCTGCTCGAGCAGCACCACCTCGGCGAAGTATTTCTCGACTTTCCCGTCAACGATTTTGTCAATGATATTGGCGGGCTTACCTTCGTTCTGTGCCTGGTGGCGATATATTTCGCGCTCTTTCTGCAGTTGGTCCTGGTCGATCTCCTCGCGGCGAACGCATAGCGGCGCCGAAGCCGCTACGTGCATGGCGACATCGCGGGCGAACTTCTGGAAGTTCTCGGTGCGGGCAACAAAGTCGGTCTCACAGTTGATCTCAACCATCACGCCAAGTTTGTCGCCCTGGTGGATATACGATGCGATGACTCCCTCGGAAGTCGCCCGGCCGGCCTTTGACGCCGCCTTGGCGATCCCTTTCTCCCGGAGCATGGTGACCGCTTTGTCGAAATCACCGTCCGTCTCGGCGAGGACTTTCTTGCAGTCCATCATGCCTGCCCCGGTCTTGTCCCGAAGCTCCTTTACCATCTTGGCTGTTATTTCCATGGGGACCTGTCACTCCTGAACTTCGCTGTCGTCATTGTCGTCATTGTTCGGCGTCTCATCATACACATCCTCGTCGACCGGCTCAGTCGCAGCCGGCTCGATCATATCGCGGGTCAGTCCGCTCTGCGCTTCGACCGCCGAGTCCACCAGGTCCCGCATCAGCACGCGAATGGACTTGATGGCGTCATCGTTGCCGGCGATCGGAAAATCGATCGGGTCCGGATCGGCGTTGGTGTCGATGATTCCGATGATGGGGATGCCCAGATTGTTGGCCTCTGCGACCGCGATCTTCTCCTTGCGGGCGTCTACCAGCACCACAAGGCCGGGCAACTGGTTCATGTCTTTAATACCGGACAGAACCTTGTTGAGCTTTTCTTCTTCCTTCTCGAAACGGGCGCGTTCTTTCTTGGTGAATTTGTTGATCGTCCCGTCCTCGCGCATCCGCTCGATATCTTTGAGCTTCTTGATGGAATTCCGGATGGTGTTGAAATTGGTCAGCATGCCGCCAAGCCAGCGTTCGGTGACATGATAACCGCCGCATCGCGGGGCCTGTTCATGAATGACTTCCTTGGCCTGCTTTTTGGTTCCCACGAAAAGAATCGGACGACCCGACCGGACCACTTCGGCCATCTTGCGTTTGGCCTGCTCGAGCGCGTTGACCGTCTTCTGCAGATCGATGATGTAGATTCCATTTCGAGCCGCAAAAATGAACGGCTTCATCTTGGGGTTCCACCGGCGCGTCTGGTGGCCGAAATGGACCCCGGCCTCGAGCAATTCTTTGACTTTTGGAGAGAGCATTGAATCCCCTGAAAAGTTCGGTTTACCTTCACCCCGGCGTCGTCCCCGATCGGACCCGAGCGAGCGGGACCACCGACCGAGTCGGCCGGGACTGTCTATTCCCCGCCTTTCGGCGGGGTTGCTGCACACCTGCGATTAACGCTTCGAGTACTGGAAGCGCTTACGGGCCTTGGGCTGCCCGTACTTCTTACGTTCGACGGCACGCGGGTCACGCGTCAGAAGCTGTTCCCGGCGCAATACACTCCGGAACTCGGGATTGAATTCCGCCAGCGCCCGGCTCAGCGCCAGACGAATGGCGCCGGCCTGTCCGGCGACACCACCACCGTTCGCGGAGCACGCCAGATCGACCTTGCCGGCCATGTCGGTCACGGCCAGCGGCTCGCTGGCCAACTGCAGCAAGGTTGCGCGCGCCAGAAAATCGGCCGCTTCCCGTCCGTTGATCGTGAATTTGCCGTTGCCGGGCTTGAGCACCACGTGGGCGACTGCTTCTTTACGACGTCCCGTTGCCGCGAATTCTGTCTGCTGATTCATTCGCTACTTTCGGTCTGGGTTAAATGTCTACTTTTTCCGGCTTCTGCGCCCGATGAGGATGTTCGGGGCCGGAATACACATGCAACTTCTTGAGCATCTTGCGGCCGAGCCGGTTCTTCGGGAGCATACCGCGTACCGCTTTCACCACCACGTCCTCCGGTTTCTTCTGCATCTGGTCGTTGAACGTGCGCGTTCTCAGTCCACCCGGATACCCGGTATAGCGGTAGTACTTCTTCAGTGACCGTTTGTTGCCGGTAACCCGCACACCGGCCGCGTTTACTACCACAACATGGTCTCCCGTATCGAGATGCGGCGTGAATATCGGCTTGTTCTTGCCGCGCAGGATATCGGCCACCTGCACCGCCGCGCGACCGAGGATGGCATCCTGCAGATCGACCACATACCAGTTGCGGTTGTTTGGATCAATTTTTGGAATGAATGTCTTCATTGGTCCTATTCTCTTGCCTTGTGGGCATACCTCACCACGAAAAGTCGCTCAATATACGCATGCCTGAGTGTTTGTCAAGGTTCAGATTGAAAAAAAAGCGGCCCTTGGGCTTACCGAATTGAAGACGGTGGATGACTGACTGGTGCAGCTCGCTAAGCGGTTGTCTCTCCCCTACTTGAGTAAGCCACTCCGGCACGGGTTGGCGACGAGTAATGAGTCGGGGGATCACGGACGAATATCGGTTTATCTCTATGATTTGACGTATGTTAGACAAAATTTGCCGGATCGGAACGGTGGAGAAACTGGAGTAGTCTGCCGATCATTAGAGTAACGGGCAACACAAACCTTTTGTCACAAATTGACAACGGATGAAAACAACAGAAGAATACCTTCGCCTTTTCGAAGAAGCGATCGACAAGCAGGCCAACGTGGTGGGGCGGCACAAGGCGCTGGTGCAGGCCAAACGGGCCGGGCTGGGCGTATCCCGGGAGGGCCATATTATCAGTTGTGTCGGCAACCCGGCACTGGTGCTGATTCGGCTGGTCAAGTACTTCACGGAAGGCGGCAATCTCGAGGCGATGGCCGAGCTGATGCCGCTGATCGACGAGATCGACGACATCCAGGAGATTTTCTCGGAGCAGGCTGAGTCGTCGATCGGTTAGCGTGTTTTTTCCGCCGACCGTGACTCTACAAGCCGCAGTTTGAATCGATCGTCGTACCGTCCCCGATCGGAGCAATATCCGCATGAGGCCATGCGCAGGCGTTTTTGCCGGCCGTAGCGGCGTCCGCAGTTCGGGCACTGGTAGATATAGCGCGACGGCCGCACGAGCGACGGGTGGGAGCGCGCCCTGAGCATACATCCGATCCGTTCGGCCTCGCGCCTGAACGCGGCATCGTGGTGGAAGTGGATGATGTGAATCATCTCGTGCTTGAGGGTGTCGTCAACGTCTTCCGGAAAAATCTCATGATACTTGCGCCCGATTTTGATGAGTTTTTCGTGCGGCGCATACGAGCCGGCGGCGACCATACGAGAGGAATACTCGATTCGGACTCGCGGCAGTTTCCCCGCGAAAAACATCCAATTGAACAAATCGAAGCGTCGATACAGCTCCGACAGCGACGGCAGCCCCGACGTCTGCGGAGTCGGCACGGCAATCCGCTCCCGGGCGCGGCGGTCCCGGTCGGCCTGCTCGTTGATTTTGGTATACAGGGTGGCAGGCGCGGGCGGAGCCAGAGGCTCGGCGGCGAAAAGATCGTAATGCAGCGCCGCGAGGGCTTTTTTTTGTCGTTTGGTAGTCGGCATGGTGGCGTCCGGTTTGACCGGGCTCAGTATTGTTTATCGGTCGTGGCCGCTGCAAGCATAAACAGACAGTGCGAACGATTCGTTCGGACTGACGAGACGGTACCGGAGACACGCGAGGGGCCGCGAAAACGAAAAAACCACCGTACAAGCTTGGTTTGGCGGAGGTTACGGGGAAATGGGTTTGTTTTGTTATTTTTAGGGGGTCCCCATTTCTTCCCCTTCCCCTTATCATGATATGCGGCATGGGAGTAACTCTTGTTTGAGCAGGATGTCGACAATCTGTCGCGATACAGAAGCACCGTCATTCTTGCGCCTCGCTAGAGAAGAGTGTTTACTAAGGGGGGGCGGGCATTTTTTCCATCGAGGTGGTAGGGAAAGTGTGAGGTCGCTGGAACAGAATCGTTTCACGGGAACCCACCTGGAAGGTGGGCCACCCGGCCTTCGGCGCTTCTTTCAATGTTTTGGATTGTCGCAGTCGTCCGAGCATAGGGGAATGATTCTGAAAGGCCATGAGATGCCGTCGGGTGTCGTTCGCCTTCGGCGGACTAGCACCCGACGGAACTGCTTTGCGGGATTACTCGGGTTGGGCGAGTCGATCCCACCCCGGAGGGGTGGGCTACTCGGTTGGAACAGAATCGTTTCACGGGAACCCACCTGGAAGGTGGGCCACCCGGGGGTAGTACATCGCTGAAGATTCCGTTCGGGAGTTCGAGAATGTCAAGGTTTACAAAGGCGATTCAAGAGATCAAGAGAGTGATTGGTGCGGAATTAGAGAGCATGGGATTCGTGTGGAAGAACCAGACCCTGCATTTGGAGTTGTCAGACAGAGTCGAAGGCTCGGTCAGAATACGGCATGCAGTATACGATGGCGAACATGTAATCGCGGTCTTCGTGGTTATCGGTGTTCGTAACGACGTGGTGGAGGACATCGTGTCGAGGTGGTGGCCGCCGGCAGAGGACTCAAGCGGTTCATATCGCAAGCCATCTGCTTCCATTCCGCTGGGATACTTGATGACGGAGAACGCATGGAAGGAATGGCACCTCTCGATCGATGAACCGGTAGCGCCAATAGCGAGGGAGATCGGGAGGAGGATCATTGAGTACGGCATACCCTGGATGGAGGGGCTAATCGACTTGAGATCACTGCTTCGATGGCTCAAACGTAATGGCGACTTTCAAGAATATGCCTGCTATGCGGTTCCCGCCATTCATCTCTTGCTTGGTGAACGAGCTGCGGCAAGACAGCACGTTCAGGAGGTGTTGTCCGAAGTTACCCGACGCGGTCCCGACTACTTCTGGTCGGGCTATTCCAAGTACTGGCCGCAGAACTATCGCAAGGTCATGACGAGCATTTGATGGTGCGCACAGGAACACACTGGCAGCTGATACTGGCCTTTGATGATGCAAATTGTTGCTGAAATCACACTCCCGCTTTCGGTGCAAGTCTACCGGCTTGGCATCTTCCGGCCGACTAAGTCGGAAAGGGGTGAAACATGCCTCATCAGCAATTCTGGTCTGTTGACTTGCGAGAGCAATGGCAGTTCGGGAGAGGATGCCGATCCTTGATGGTTCGCTCTCTCCAAGGCTCACCAGCGATGTGCTAGCGTCCGTTGGTGAGTCTTCCTTGCCTAGTCGGTTACGCATGTATAAGACGTTCTACCGATGACTCTACAGGCTGACGTGCAGAGATGAACAATGTCAGATAATCTTGGTCTCTTTGGGAAAGGACAATCGTAGCAATGTTTGTCGGAGCATCTCATTTCTTACCAGTCGTCCTTTCTTGGATCGTGTTGGCAACTACCACGTTGAGTGGCAGAGGTGTCGCTCTCGAAGGTCATTCGGACTGGACGACTTTCCAATACAATGTGCTCCGGACCGGTTGGAACGACCACGATAACATCAATCTCGTGATTGGTAAGCACTGGACTGTGCAGGTGAGTGACCATCCCGCAGATCAATTGACGGAAGTTGGTGACCGAGTCTATGCGGCTGACCGAACTGATCCGGGTGGTCTCCTCGAGATTCAATGCGTCGATGCCCATGACGGACAGATCATTTGGACCCAAGGTTGGCCCGAATGGTACGAGGTTGACAATCTCAGTCAGGCGACCTACGCCGACGGTGTGGTGTACTCGCAGTGGCAGTGGGCATGGAGAAGTAAGGTTTGGGCTTACGATCCGGTAACCGGGGACACCCTATGGAAGGCGCCTTACAACTCGCGAATCGCGGAGAATCTCGCTCCGGCCATATCCAACGGCAAACTTGTGTTTGCGGGCGGTACGTGCGGCGGAATGAATTGCTATGATATCTAAGGGGGGCCGGGCATTTTCTCCATCGAGGTGGTAGGGAAAGTGTGCGGTCGCTGGAACAGAATCGTTTCACGGGAACCCACCCGGAAGGTGGGCCACCCGGGATGAGATGCCGTCGGGTGTCGTTCGCCTTCGGCGGACTGGCACCCGACGGAACTTCTTTGCGGGACTCGGTTGGGGGTGAGTCGAGCCCACCCCAGAGGGGATGGGCTACTCGGTTACCGGTGTGACCGGGTTGTATCTTTTCCGAAGTCCCACCCGACGTTCGCCGCCGGCGAACTCTGGGTGGGCCACAGGTGGGCAGGGGGTGATGGATGTCAGCACCGTTTGCGGGAGAGGTTCGTTTAATTTGGCGAGTTGGTGGATGTGCAAACGGAGCTGACCTACGGCTCACATGGCGGGTTCGAAGACGGAGCTGCCCTACAGCGCTTCTTTCAATGTTTTGGTTTGTCGCAGTCGACCGAGCATGGGGGAATGATTCTGAAAGGCCATGAGATGCCGTCGGGTGTCGTTCGCCTTCGGCGGACTAGCACCCGACGGAACTTCTTTGCGGGACTCGGTTGGGGGTGAGTCGAGCCCACCCCAGAGGGGATGGGCTACTCGGTCTTGGGGTGCATTGGTCCCACCCCAGAGGGGTGGGCTACTCGGTCTTGGGGTGCATTGAGCCCACCCCGGAGGGGTGGGCTACTCGGTTGGTGGATGCGTGGTGCACGAGGATGTACACATATAGAGAAACATACAGGCGTGCTTCGGCACATTCAGTCGGTCAGAGCGTTAAGCAAGTGAAGATGCGGATTTGAACACGTGCTGTGGAGGAAGGGTTATCATGACCGATCGTGCACCGAGAATACTTGCGTTTGCCGGAAGTACGCGAACCGGATCGTACAACAAGAAGCTGGCGCGAATCGCCGCCGACGGCGCGCGGGACGCCGGCGCGGAGGTCACGTATATCGATCTTCGTGACTATCCCCTGCCAGTCTACGACGGAGACTACGAGGAGGAACACGGCCTGCCGGATAACGGGCGAACGCTGAAAGACATGTTTATCGCCGGCGACGGGTTCATGATTGCATCGCCGGAGAATAACAGTTCGTTTTCGGCCGTGTTCAAAAACACGATGGACTGGCTGTCGCGGCCGGTGAAGGGATACCCGCCGTACGAATGTTTCGACGGCAAGGTTGCGGTGCTCATGGCGGCATCGACGGGGAATTTCGGCGGCATTCGCGGATTGCTGGATGTGCGCAAGATGCTGGCGGTACTCCGCGTGACGGTACTGCCGGACCAGGTGCTGGTGCCGAGGGCGAAGGATGCGTTCGATGATTCCGACCGGCTGAAGGACGACCGCCAGCAGGACGCAGTCAGGGCGCTCGGAAGAACGTTGACCGATTATTTGAAACGGCTCGGCGGTTGACCGGCGGTTGTCAACTCATGATCCGATCGGCGATCAGTGCCGACCTCCGGGGAGAATGCCTTTGTCGGTGATATAGCCGGTGATAAACTCTCGCGGGGTGATGTCGAAGGCCGGGGCGTAGACGGCGATTCCGTCGGGGGCGGTCCGTCGGCCGAACCCCTCGGTGACCTCCACGGGGGAGCGTTCCTCAATAGGGATGCCATCGCCGGACTCGATCTGCTGATCAAATGTCGAGTACGGGGCGGCGACGTAAAACGGGACGTTGTGCTGTCGGGCGTTCACGGCAACGGAGTAGGTGCCGATTTTGTTGGCGACATCGCCGTTTTTTGCGATCCGGTCGGCGCCGACGATGGCGATTTGTACTCTCCCCTGCCGCATTAGCATGGCGGCGACGGAGTCGGCGATCAGGGTGACGGGGATGTTGGCTTGTTTGAGTTCCCAGGCGGTCAGGCGGGCGCCCTGCAGCAGCGGCCGGGTTTCATCGGCATAGACGGAGATCTGTTTGCCCTGTTCGGCGGCGACATAGATTACGCCGAGGGCGGTGCCGATTCCCCCGGTGGCCAGAGCGCCGGTGTTGCAGTGGGTGAGAACGGTGTCGCCGGATTTGATCAGAGTTGCGCCGTGTTCGCCGATACTGCGGCAGAGCCGCCGGTCTTCATCGTGGATCGTCTCTGCTTCGTCCCAGAGCAGCTGCAGAGTTTTTTCCAGACCGGCGGGTCTTTCGTTGTCCAGGCGGCGCAGGACCCGGTCGATCGCCCAGGAGAGATTGACGGCGGTAGGGCGCGCGTTTTTGATATCGGAGGCAATGTTTTGTATTCGCTCGGGGGAATCGTCGGCGGCCTGCTGGACGCCCAGCGCGAGCCCGTATGCGGCGGCGATGCCGATAGCCGGCGCGCCCCGCACTTCAAGGCGTTTGATGGCGGTGATAACATCGCGGTAGTCCTCGATGTGCCGGTAAACAAGCTCGGCGGGGAGTCGGGTCTGATCGAGGAGATCGATGGCGTTGCCGTTGCGCTTGAGTGCCTGAACGGGCATGATGTCACTCTCCCAGTATGCCGACAGCCTGCCGGATGGTTGCTGCGACTGCGGTGATTCCGTCGGCCGTGCTGTTTTTGAATTCGAGTTCCGAGGTCCGGGTCATCGGTTGTCCGCCGCTCAGTGATACAGGAAACGTTTGATTTTTTTCGTAGATGTCTTCTGCAGTTCTTCGAACTGGATTTCATAGCCTGAAATGCGTTTGTAGTCGGCGACCTGGCTGTTCACCCGGCTGATGTCGGCATCGATGATGCCGCGGATTTTCTCATGATCTGGAGAATCGGCGTTGACGCCGTGTACGGTGGTGAAGTATTCCATGTCCGGCACAACGACGGCGCGCACTTCCTCGCCCTGCTTGCCGGACTTTTTGCGTCCGAAGACAACCGCCTCGACGATGGACGGCGTCAACACGAGGCGTTCTTCGAGTTCTTCGGGATAGATGTTTTTGCCGGCGGCCGATATGATGACGTTTTTGGCCCGGCCGGTAATCCATAGATGCCCACGAGCGTCGATTCGACCGAGATCGCCGGTGAAAAGCCAGCCGTCACGGAGCAACGCTGCGGTGGCTTCGGGATTGTCTTTGTAGCCCGGCGTGGTGTTGGGACCGCGGACGATTATCTCACCGACTCCGGAGGCATCGGGCTGGTTGATGCGCACCTCAACATCGCGAAGCGGCGGGCCGACGGAGCCGAATTCGATGTCTTCGGGGCGGTTCACGGAGATGACGGGAGAGCACTCCGTCATGCCGTAACCCTGCAGGAAGGTGAAGCCGATCAGGTTGAAGAATTCGGCGATTTGAGGCGGAAGCGCCGCACCGCCGGAGACGAACATACGGACCGTACCGAGCCCGGCACGACGGCGTACGGAAGCAAACAGCGTAACGCCGGCCCTTCGATTCAACCGCCAGGCGATTTTCGAGGTCTGATACAGAGTCTGGAACAGAATGCGTCGATGAGCGGGCGCGGACTCCAGCTTGCGCTGGATGGACTGGTACATTTTCTCGTACAGCAGCGGGACGCCGCACATGACGGTAACGCCGTTGGCGCCGATGTCTTCGAGAATATCCTTGGATTTGAGCGACCGGGCGTAGACTATCGTGGCCCCGACCATCATTGCCGCCATGAAGCCGCAGGTGGCTTCGAAAGTATGATGCAGCGGCAAAACCGACAGGAAAACGTCTTCGTGGCTGAAGTGCAGCGACGCAATAGCCTGCTTGACGTTGCTGACGAGGTTGGTGTGGGTCAGCATCACGGCTTTGGGAGTCCCGGTGGTTCCTGAGGTGTAAATAAGGGCGGCGACGTCGCTATTATTGCCCGGTTCGTGAGACTCGTGCTGTCGGTCGGCGCTCAGGACAGCGAACGTCTCATCGTATGAGTGCGGCGACTCGTCGACGCGGGAGGCCGGCTGGTCGAGCGGGATGATGGTCAGCGCGTTTTGAACGGCGTCGAGCAACGTGTCGCACCGGGCGGAGGCAATCACGCATTCGAGTCGGGCGTGCGCAACAATCGCGGCAACCTCGCTGGGCTTGAGGTTGGCGTCAATCGGGACTACGGTTTTTCCTGCGGCCACAATGGCGAGATAACATATGGACCACTCGGGACGGTTTTCGGAGAGCAGGCCGATATATTCCCGGTCTCGGTACGTATCGCCGTTGAGATGATCGGCAAGCGAGCGAGCGCGAGCGATAACATCATGATAGGTGTATCGGTTACCGCGACCGCCGAAGCCGACGGTAGCGAGCCGGTCGGGGTCTCGGGCCGCCACTGCGGCGATCTCGGCAAAGAGGTTGTCGGCTGCGGCCACGTGTGATTCAGTCGACGCGTGCATGCAGGTATTGTACGGCAAAGTCTCATTCAGAAAAAGCGGAAAGTGGGTGGTCGCAGATACGGACAGGAACGGACAAAAGAAAACGCCCGGCGACAAATCGCCGGGCGTTTGAGAAGTCAGTTGCAGGACCGACGTTATTCAACCGTGACGGTAGTCGAGAGAATGATACCGCCGCGGGGATCGGTGTCGGTAACGGTAATCGTGTAGTCGCCGGCTCCGGCCGGGGCGGTCCACACGAAGCCGTTGGCTTCACCGTAGGCGTCGGTTTCCTGTGATGCACCGGAGACCGCTCCGCCTGAGGCCGTCATATTGAGCGTGTGATCGCCGAGCGGGTTGCCCCAGCGGTCCTTGATGGAGGCGCTGAGATTAACCACTTCGCCCGGGGCCGCAGAACTGACACCGCTGAGGACGGACGTCCCGGAGTAGGCATTGCCGGTCTGGATGGTGACCGGAATGGAGGTCACCGACGATCCGAACGCCCAGTACTGGACCAAGCCGACGGCGCCGATGCCGTTATCGTTGCCACCGGTAGTCGAGTAGTCCATGTCGAGGGTCTGGGATTTGACTTTGACGCGAGCGGACGCGGTCACGCATCCATCGCTCAATGTCCCGCCGGTGACATCGACATACAGGCCTTCACCGTCGAATGTCGTACCGTCATCGACCGGATTGCCGTTCACGTCAAGACCAACCACGTACACTACGTACTCGGTGTTTCCATCGGCGAAGATCGAAGCGGGGACACCGGTCACGATGAGAGTGTCGGTGTGCCAGCTGTTGAAGAACAGCGAGGAGTCGAGGACGGTGCCGCCGGCCGTTTCGGCATAGATCCAAACGCGGCCGTCGGCGGTTGCGACGTTGTTGCCGGAGAACCAAACGCTCTTGGCGATACCCTCGTGGTCCATCGTCCGCTCTTCATGGGACTTCATTGTCCCTTCGTCCGTCGAGAAATAAACGACGGTTGAGTCGTTCACCGGGTTGAGATAGATGTCAGAGACGACGGCGACGACGGGGTTTTCAAAGGCGACGGTGTTCCAATAGGGCACGTTACATTCTTCGGCCCCGACGACGATATACTGGGGCGGTCCGGCCGAAATCAGGATCTGTGTCGCGTTGGACAAAACCGTGTCCGCATAGGCACGAATTCGAACGGTACCGGAGACCGTACCGGAGCTGATCGGACAGGAGGCGACACCCTGACTGTTCGTGACCGCGGTGTAGGGACCGTAGCCGACGTTTCCGAGGTGCTCTCCGCCGCCCGGGCCGTCAGTGATAACAAAGTTGACGGTCAGGCCTTCGGGAACCGGATTACCGTTTCCGTCATAGCCCACGGCGCGCAGCCAGGACGTTTCGATGCCGCCGGTCTGTTTGACGGACAGTTGCATGGAATCCGATGACAGGAAGAGCGACGAGATCGACGCGTCCGGCGTAAGTTGGACCTGGACGTCGCGTGTTCCCGTAATGCCATTATCATCGACCGTTACCTTGATGTAGACGGTGAGGGCATCGCTGCCGGAGATGTAATTGACGGTGGCATTGCCCGTGCCGCCGGAGGTCTGGACGGTCGAGGGTATCAACCCGAAGGCATCCCACTGGCCGTTGGCGTTGGCGTCAAAGACGAGCGAGTCGATGCCGGGCGACCAGTAGCCGTTTTCATCGAGGTCGACGAATTTCTCGCCGGCCGCGAGCTTGACGACGGTTTCGTCGGGGGCCGGTTGTCCGAGCGCATCGCGCACGGCGATGGTGACCGCCGCCGTGTCGGAGCCGTTGGCGAGCAGGAGGCTCGGGGTGACGGTCACGTTGATGTTACCACTCCCCTCGCTGCTGGACTGGATGCTGAGGCCGACGGTGGAGGTCAGGGATGTGCCCTGGACGCCGGCAGAAACCGTTACCGACCCTGAAGAGGTTGCGGTAAAAACGGCGGCTGCAACGCCGGAAGCATCGGTGGTGTCGGACGCGGGCGTGAAGTACCCGTCACCGGCGCCGGCTGCGGCAAACATCACTACCTGATCGGCAACGGGCGATCCGCCGTTGCGCACGGTGGCTTCAACAACGGTCGTGTTGCCGGTCGCGAGCGTGCTGGGGCTTGCGCTGACCGAAATGGTCATGCCGCTCGGCGAATCATCGGCCGTGCTTTTAGACTCACACCCGGTCAGCAGCAGCGCGCTCAACGCCGTCAGCAGCAGCACCAGCGTCCCTGCTGATTTCAGAATTCTGGAGTTCATGCTCTCTCCCGCCTATCGATTATAATGTTTACTGTTTTCGACTTTGCGATCCGACGCGCGGCGGCGTCGATCGTTCATCAGCGAGGCGCCCCCCGCCGGCTTGCGGCGAGGGGCGCTCACACAATCGGGCTAGCCTTCGAGGGCAAGCTCAGCTTCGACAATCGTCGGCGTCACAAAGATCACCAGGTCGCGGCTTTCGGTGCGTTTTTCGCTGTAGCGGAAGAGCGCTCCGAGCAGCGGAATGTCTTTCAGCACGGGCACGCCGGTGCTGGTCTCGACTTCGTCCTGCGTCGTCAGACCGCCGATGACCGCCGTCTGGCCGTTGGCCACGATGACGTGGGTCTCAGCGTTGTTGGTATTGATGATCACGCCGTTGGCGTCGAACTCATAGGTCGAGCGTTCCGGCTTGAGATGCATCAGAATCTGATTCTCCGCAGTGATATGCGGGGTGACGGCGAGGATCGTACCGACTTCCTCGAACTTCGTGATAATATTGCCGGACTCGTCGAACTGCTTGATCGGGACTTTCTGGCCCATCTGGATGCGGGCTTCTTTGTTGTCGAGAGTAGTGATCTCCGGATGGGCGATGATCTTGCCCTTGCCGCTGGAGACCAGCGCCTCGATGACGGCGTCGACGGACCAGTCGTTGTTGAGGGCGGTTACCGAGTAGCGGGCGGCCGGGTCGGTGCCGCGATCGGCGAGCACTTCGCCTTTCTGGGTGTAACTGCGGCCGGACTCCGTTACATAGGCTCCCTCGGCCGTCCAGCGGACGCCGAATTCTTCGAGACCGCGCGATGAAATCTCCAGCAACTGCGCGGAGATCTTGATCTGCGCGGCGGGTTTATCGAGCTGCTCGACGTAACTCAGGACGTTTTCCATGTTGGTGGGAACTTCCTGAATGATGATCGAATTCGAGCGCGGGTCGGAGGTCGCTTTGCCGCGGTCGGTCATCAGCGACTGGACGGCGCGCACGATATCATCGGAGGTCGAGTTTGAGATTTTGACGATGCGCGTCTGCAGCTCGGCGAGCTGGCGCTGTTCGAGGTTATGCTTGTTGGCCTCGGTTACTTCCTTGCGGTAATCCTCTTCGGGCAGCACGCGAAGGTAGCCGGCCTCTTCGTCGACGACGGCGAGGTTATAGGTGCGGCCGATGATGGTCAGGGCGTCGCGCCACATCACGTTCCGCAGCTGGATGGTGACGGTACCTTCGACGTCGGGAGCAACCACGACGTTGACGCCGCCGTAATCAGCCAGGAAGGTCAGTACCGAACGGATGTCGGCTGACTGGAACTGGAGGTTCTTGATCGGCTGAGTTGGATCCTGTGTTTCCTGGGCGGAAACGACTGCCGACGCTGCGAGAACGAAGATGAACAGCCCCGGCAACAGGCGAGATTTTCTGAACATACGAGACAGCATATTGCAACCGCCTTTCACGTGCATTGTTATTCTTCGATCTGCAGGGCGACGGTCCGACTCCAGCCGTATTCAAAGATCTGGAAGTAGACGCGATCGCTCTCAACCCGGAGGACGTAGCCGTTTTTGACCTTGTCGCCGGATTTGAGGATATAGCTGTAGTTTTCCTTGTCCTGGAACAGGGCGCGATTGGCGCCGTCGACCGCTTCGATAATACCGACGAGGCGGAGGCCTTCGATATTCGGCACGCGCTGTTCGATCGGGTTATCGTTGGTCCGCGTTTCATTAATAAGGGTCGCGAAGGGGTCGCGGTACCGGGTGGCCTTGTACTTAATGACAAGGCGTTTCGGGAACTCCGCCACCATCGTTCCTTTCAACTTGCTGGGCGTGGTGGGGGTCCGGCGGAACCGCGAGGTCTGGGTCGGCGGCGGCACGGGCGCATCAATCTGCGGGGCCGATGCCTCGGCTGCAGCCGGGGTCGACGCGGATTCGGTCGCGGCCGGTTTCTCGGCGACCGGTTTGGGCTGCGCCTGTTTCGGAGCGGCGGTGGACGCCGGAGGCGTGGCCGGGGTTGACTTGGCGACCGCCTGGGCCGGCGCGGGTTTCGCGGCCGGTTGAGCTTTTACACTCGGCTCAGACGGAACGTCAGTTTTGGTTTCGACCTTCGGGGTCGCGGCCACTGTCGGACGGGCGGGCTTGGCCGCAGCATCGTCTGACTTCGGTTTGGCAACGACGGTAGGCCGTGCCTTGGGAGTTGTCGGCGTATTCGGCGCAGCGACCGGTTCGGCCGGAGCGGCCACGACGGTTGGCGTCCTGGCCGGCGGCTGAGGCTCAGTGGAGAGGCTGGCCAGGCGGTCGTTCTCGATCGCTTTGTTGGCGTCGGCCGTCGGTTTAGTATCGGCAGCGGCGGCTGCGGTCGGAGTTGCCGGTGTCGGCAGTTTCTTCACGGGCGTGCCGTAGGCCGAGCTTTTCCATGTCTGGAAGGGGGCCACGGTGTTGTCGGTGAAAAAGACCTTGACCGCGCCGTTTTGGGCGGTCACCGAATAGAGGGGCGTGTCTTTCATGTCAAAGACGACGCGGACCATCTTTTCGGGCTGCACGGCGTACTGGCTGGTGCGGATGGCGGTGATGTTGCATCCGGCCGGCAGTTCGCTGTAGTTGCGCTGGCCCAGGGCATGGGTCGCCGACAGCACGTCGACAATCACCCGGTTCGGCTTGCCGTCTTTCGGAGGCTCGACCTGATGAATGAAGCGTACGGTGCCGTCGACAGCGATGTAAGCGGCGACGCCGCCGTCCTCGTGACGCAACTCGATGTCGGTGACGCTGGAGGCGAGCGCCGACGAGGCGACCAGCAGCGCCAGGACCGTAATCCGTATTACTGTTTGTTTCATCGTCACACGAGCTCCTATATGACCACTTCCTCAAGCCGCTCGCCATCTCTCACGAAGTAAGTGGAGAGGACGAAGGTGGCCGTAACCGTTTCCTCTTTTTTGCCGACTTCCTGTGTCCGGGTATCTTCCTTTTCGGGCGCCTTTGAGATGGCGATGTTTTTCGCCACGACGTCCATGCGGGAGAGGTTTGCGATAAACGGGAAGTTGGCCACGTAACTGACGAAGCTGCCGAAATCGTGATAGGTGCCGGTCATTTCGATTTCGAAGGAGGCGATATTATAGAACTCCTCCGCGGCGATCGGCATCGGCTGGATTTTCGTAATCTTGGTACCGGTCAGCGACGACGCGGTGTGCAACTGGACGAGAAAGGACGGGATCTGCTGCACTTCGGGCAGCAGGGCCTCGATCTCATGATAGCGGTCGAGCAGCTCGCCGTATTCGGACTGGAGCGCATCGAGCGATTTCGCCTTCATTTCCACGTTGCGCAGGTTGGTCGTGATGGTTTCGAACTCCTGGGTCTTGAGCGTGATTTTGGAGTCGTAGGTTTCGTACGCCCGGGTATACCAGAAGTAGACGACGATCAGGAAGGCCAGCGCGCCGATCACGATCTTCTGTGTCTTCGGATCCCTGAAGTCCATGAGATCAGTCTCCTAATTGAGCGCGCGGTGGGTGGCCGAGGCGTCTTTGGACTCCTGGTCGTCACCGGAGGCGGCTAAGAGGTTACGCAGTTCCTCGTCCGACAGGAAATGCACGTTGCAGGAGAGGACGAAGTTGTAGGCACGTTCGGCGTCCTGGAACTTCTTTTCGTTGGTAGACACCAGCTGGACTTCGTCGAAGTAATCGGACTTCATCATATTGATCATAAAGGCCGCCAGGGCATTGAGCGTGAAGGCGTACCCCTCGATTTCGACAGGCCGGACGGGCGGCAGGGTGCTCGAGCCGACCGGGGCGACGGCGGAATCGGCCGGGGTCTTGGCGGCCGGCTGTTTGCTGTTGGACTTGGCGGGAGCGGCAGCGGTTTTCACCGGCTTTTCCTTGTAAGCGCCGAGCCAGACGAACTCGGGGACGTTTTTGGCGATGTCCTCGAGGACGCGGACGTATGCCGAGCGGTTGCGATCGAGGCGTTCGACCGCAGTCATCCGGTTGGCGACCTTCTGCTTGACGTCGGTCAGCGCATCCACCAGTTTAATGTCCTTCTGGAGGACGTCGGCGCGCTGTTTGGCTTTGCTGATATCGGCTTCGAGCTTCCCGAGCTGATAGATCTGGAACGCGGTGATACCGACCAGCATGAGGATCACGGCGACGGCGCCGGCGGCGACATAGAGTCCGCTCTTGCCCAGCTGCAGACCGCGTGATCCCTTGAGGTATTTCTTGGGAAGTAAGTTTATCTCAATCATGGTTTCCTACCTTGACTTTCGCATCGCCAGACCGACCGCAACGGTCAGCAGGGGGGCAATCTTCTCCGGCTGGAGGTACTGGAACAGTTCCGGATCGTAATCAATATTTCGTAACGGGTTGGCGATCTCGAGCGGGATGTTCAGTTTCGACTGCAGGTATTCCGGCAGGTAGGGCAACAGGGCACCGCCGCCGGAGAGAACGATCCAGTCGATCGCGTCAACCTTCGCCTGCGACTTGAAGTAAGCAAAGGCCAGTTCGATACCGGAGATCAATTCTTCGGTCGCCGAGATAATGGTCGCCTTAAGCATATCCTGGTCGACCGAGTCGTTCATCTCGCCCTTGATGGCCTTGGAGGTCAACTCGGGATTGAGACGGAACTCGCGCTGGATGGCGTTGTAGATTTCACGCGTTCCGGCCGAAACGTCGCGGGTCGCGTTAAACATACCGTCGGTCAGGTAGGTGACGTTGGTGACGTCGTACCCGATATTTACCAGCGCGGTGACCTTGGAGGGGTCAACTTCGTAGTTGTTTTCATAGGCGTTGAAGATGGCAAACGCATCGTCATCGACCACCACCGGACGCAGGCCGCAGTCTTCAATGAGGTCGAGGTACGTCTGCAGGTATTCCTTACGCGCCGCCACGAGGAGCACGTCCATCTTGTTGATTTCGTCGTCCGTCTTGATGATGTGGTAATCGAGCGTGACGTCGTCGACATCGAACGGGGCGCGTTGTTCGGTTTCGAAGAGGATAGCCTGTTCGGCCTCGGGGCCCGTCTTTTTGTCGATGGTGAATTTGTCCGTGATCACGCCGTGGCCTGATACGGACACCACGACATTTTTGATCTTCGGATCCGTCTGATCGATCAATGACTGGACGTTGAAGATGACGGCTTCGCGGTCGCGAATTTCGTCTGCGACGATGGCTTCGGGCGGAAGCTCGCGAATGCCGATGGCGGACACGGCGTACCCGTTCTTGGTATGATCAAGCTGGACGAGCTTGATCGAACTGGAGCCGAGATCCAGGCCGACGGTGCTTTTGTTCCTTCGTGACAACATAACTAGAAACTCGTTTCGGCTTCATGGTTATCGAACTGCCTGCGTTCCAATACTGTTTCTATCGGCAAAACGGGCCTTCATTTTACTGCGAATGTCTCTTCACCCCCCGGATCTGCACCGGTGGCAGGCAGCCGCTGGCAGCCGGTCCCCTGCAATGTTATCGGAGGCGGGAAAGTGGGCCTTTACTGTTGATGTGCAGAATCTTGCCGGAATCGGGGAAAGGCAAAGGGCCACGGCAGGTTACCGTGGCCCCGAGGGACGGAGAATAGGAGCGAAATGGTTGTCTATCAATAATAATAAGCTTCGGTTTCGACTCGCCCGGTCGAGCCCAGTATTCGGCTCTGGTGGATCCCGATCAATTCCGGCGTGACGGCCATCGAAGTAATCCGGCCGCCCCCGACAAAACGGCAGGAGCCGTTAGGCTGAAACAGGATAACGTGGTTTTCGCAATCGGTGCTGAGATAGGTAAACGACGGGGGCAGCGTATCGGCGCGCAGGACCGAGTCTCCGGAGACGAAGTCCTGGCCGCCGGTGTTGACCAGATCCATAAAAAGAGTTACGGTTCTGCCGACGTTATCGAAATGGACGCCGTATTGGCGCTTGTCGGTAATGGACATGGATCGGGCCAGCTTCATGATGGAGGTCATCTCCTGAGCCTCGGAGCGAAACCGCATGCGCTCAAAGGCGATCTGAAAGCGCGGCACCGCCATCGCGGCGACGATGCCGATAATGACCGTTGTAATCATCAGTTCGAGGAGCGTGAAGCCCGACGCGGATTTGCATCTGTATTCCATAATCGATACCCAGTCTTTCTGTGTTTTTCGGACCGGCGCCCGTCGGTAAGGATCGGACGACACGTTCGGGTCAAGCATACGCCGTGCCTTGAAAGAGCGGTCGTCGGTCGACTGCACAGAACCATGCGCAGTTCGTTACTGTTATTGGAGTTAGACAAAACCAACGAAGTCGAAATTGACCGGAGGGGCGGTCGGCTCAGACACGGGAGGATCGAAGAATATGGGCTTGTCCCAACACTAATGGGTGAGCCCCAAACGATCTCTTTGACATTTAGAGGTTTGAAATTACATTGTCGATGTCAGACAGTCTTACCCGGATCGACAGATACGTCGAAACATATACAAGAGGAATCTGAGCATGTCAACGCGCTTCCGTTTCATCATGCGCTCCCTCACACTCGCGTGCGCGGTTGCCGTCTGCAGTGCCGGCGCCGCGGAACTTCCCGCGCTGCAGCCGCAGCCGGTGGTCATCGAGAAAGCAGCCCAGCCGGTGTCGGCTGAGTCCCGGCAGTACCTTACGACGCTCGGCCTGGAGCGGGTGAAGGTTTGGGTCTTCTTCACCGACAAGGGCGTCGCCGATCAGGCACAATTTGCCACGGCGGCCCGATCCGTCTACGTGTCGGAGAAGGTAATGCAGCGCCGGTCGAAGGTGGGCCTGGACCGGGTCCTGTTTGCCGATCTGCCGGTGGTCAAGACGTATGTAGATCAGGTGGAAGCTACCGGGGCGGCCGTCCGTCGCGTGTCGAAGTACCTGAATGCCGCCAGTTTCGAGGTATCGTTGAGCGATCTGGACCGTATTGCTGCTCTTCCCTTCGTGGCCCGGATTCAGCCGATGGCGACGTTTGTTCGCACAGAACCCGATGTCGAGAAGTCTGTCGACGGCGGGATGAGCCCGGAATCCACCGACGACCTGACGCCCGGAGCCGATTTGAACTACGGGTCGTCGTTCGATCAATTGAACCAGATCAATGTCATTCCTGTCCATGAAAAGGGCTACAACGGCGAGGGAGTGACCCTTGCTATTTTTGACACCGGCTATCGCAAAACGCACCAGGCGTTCGCCCAGCATTATGCCGAAGGTCGTGTGCTCGGCGAGTGGGATTTTGTTTTCGAGGACGGCAACACGGCCAACGAGGCCGCGGACTGGAGCAGCCAGTGGAATCACGGCACGTATATCTGGTCCACCTCGGCCGGGTACCTCGACGGCGCGATATACGGCCCGGCATACAAAGCATCGTTCCTGCTTGCCAAGACCGAAGATGTCCGCAGCGAAACCCAGGTTGAGGAAGACAACTGGGTGGCGGCCGTGGAATGGGCGGACTCGGCGGGAGCAGACGTGATTACATCGTCGCTCGGGTACTCCGACTGGTATACCTACGCCGATTTTGACGGTGAGACGGCGGCGATCACGATTGCCGCCAATACGGCGCACGATCTCGGCATTCTCGTGTGTACATCGATGGGCAACAGCGGACCGGCGACGGGGACGCTGACGGCTCCTGCCGACGCGTTCGCATCGATCTCGGTCGGCGCAGTCAGCTCCTCAGGCAGCATAGCATCGTTCTCGTCGCGCGGGCCGAGTTTCGACGGTCGGACGAAACCCGAGGTTGTGGCGCGCGGCGTCTCGACCTATTGCGCCTCGTCGAGCAGCGATGCGTCTTACACTGCGGTCAACGGCACGTCGCTGTCGACTCCGCTGGTGGCCGGCGCGGCGGTCGTTTTGGTGCAGGCCCGGCCGACGTTTACGCCGGACATGATCCGTACCGCGCTGATGGAAACCGCCGATCGGGCCAACAACCCCGACAATTCGTACGGCTGGGGGTTGGTCAACCTTGACGCCGCGCTCAGCTGGGGCGCGAATTTCTACGCAGACGTAACGGTTGGCGACGTTCCGCTCACGGTGCAATTCTTTGACAGTTCAACCCTCACCGTATCATCGTGGCTGTGGGATTTCGGCGACGGCCATCAGTCGACCGATGAGAACCCGGCGCATGAGTTTGTCGATCCGGGCGCGTACACGGTCACGCTGACGGTGCAGACCGCCGAGTACGGTGAACTGATTACTCAGAAGCTTTCATATGTCGTGGCGCTGGGCGATACGCTGACGATCTCGAACGCGGAGACCTACGCGGGCCAGCAGGCGGTGGTGTCGGTGAATCTGACGAACGCACTGGAGGTCGAGTCGCTTACGTTCCCGTTCCGGATGCTCGACACACCGATCAATGTCACGTTCGATTCGGTGTCTCGCGGATCGCGGACCGAGTATTTCGAGCAGTTGACGTACCTGACGTACAATCCGACGGCTAATCTGTTCACGGTTCGTCTGCAGGCCGATGACGGCGGCGGCGCCCTTCCTCTGCCCCCCGGCGAGGGCGAAGTCCTGAAGATATTTGTCAGAACCGACCCGCTGGCGCTCGGCGGACTGCAGAACCTGATAGACACGATGTCGACGACGAGCTATTCGGTCAGCGTGAAGTCTCCGATGGTCGAGTACGTACCGCGCGTGAACCCCGGCTCGGTCGGGACGACGTGGGTGATGCGCGGCGACGCCAACAACAGCGCCACCCTCGATTTGTCGGATCTGATCTACCTGGTGAATCACCTGTATCTCGGCGGACCGGGCACATTGACGGTCCAGCACGGTGACGCCAACGCGGATCTCCAGAGCGACCTGTCGGATTTGATCTATCTGGCAAACTTCCTGTTTCTCGGCGGACCGGCGCCTCAGACGCCGTAGGGCCATTGAAACAGCGGCACGTGATGAAAAAAGCGCCGACCCGATTCGGGTCGGCGCTTTTCGATTGATGACGGGATCGGTCAGATCGTGAATTTGCCGTTTCGGTAGATGACTTTTCCGTCGGCCGTAATCTGGGAGTCTTTTTTGAGATCGCAGACCATATCCCAGTGGAGGGAGCTTTTGTTCTTGCCGCCTGCCTCGGGGAACGAGGCGCCGACGGCAAGATGGCAGGTGCCGCCGATTTTTTCGTCGAAGAGCGTGTTTCGCGTGAATTGCTTGATTTCGTAGTTCGTGCCGATCGCGATCTCGCCCACGCGCCGCGAACCCTCGTCGAGGTTCAACATCGCCTGCAGGAACTCGATATTGCGAACGGCGCGCTCGGAGACGACTCTTCCCTTCTTGAATTCGAGCCTGACGTCTTCGACCTCCCGTCCGCCGTAGTTGGCCGGGAAGGAGAAGCGGATCACACCCTCGGTGGACTCTTCGAGGGGTGACGTGAATATCTCGCCATCGGGGAAGTTCTCCGTGCCGTGGCAGGAAATCCACTTTCGTCCTTTGACCCTGGCTTTGAGATCAGTGTCGGCGGCCTGAATGTGGATCCGTTCGGCGCGGTCGAGGATTTTCTTGAGGCGAGTCTGTTCTTTTTCGACCGACCGCCAGTGTTTGACGGGGTCGGCGGCGTGGAGGTGTCCCGCGCGGTAGACGAACTCCCGGTAGTCGGACAGCGACATATTGGCGTCCTGGGCGTTGGCCTGTGTGGGGAACAACGTTCCGACCCACTTGACCTCGCCCTTTCCAATTCGTTTGAACAGGCGCTCGGAGAGCGGTCGACGGCCTTTCTGTGCCCGGCCCTGGCGTTCGGGATCGACACCGGAAAGGAAGCGGGTATTCTGGTCGGCCCAGATGTGAATGAGGCAGTCGATTTTATTGACGATCGTGTGGGCGATAGGGCTGATATAGTTGAACTGCTCATCGGTGGCTTTCTTGAGGAAGATTTCCTGCAGCGAGGAGGGCTGGATATCGGTAAAGGGATGCGCCCCGGCCTCGACCACTTCCCGGTAGACCTCCTCGATCAACGGCAGGGCCACCGGATCTCCCTGAATACGGACGAGTTGACCTTTCTGCACCTTGACGGAATAATGAACCAGCAGGCGGGCGAGTTTGGTGACACGTGGATCCATGAGCGGGTCTCCCTAGTATGCGTTGTGGTCGATGGGTTGTCGGATATGCCGCTTACAGCAGGGACAGCCCTTCGAGTTCGAGCAATTTGCGTTTCATGGCCAGGCCGCCGCCGTATCCTCCGAGGCCGTTCGAGGCGACGACCCGGTGGCAGGGGATCAATAACGGCAGTGGATTTCGTGCATTCGCCGCGCCGACGGCCCGTGCGGCGCCGGGCTTGCCGATGGCGCGCGCGATGGCGCCGTAGGTCAGGGTGTGTCCGTACGGGATTGCAGCCACGCGCTCCAGCACCATACGGTGAAAGGGCGGGGCTTCCAGTCGGCAGGGAATGGTGAATTGCGTACGGCGTCGTTCGAGGTACTCGTGCACTTCCATCTCGACCCATTGCGCGATCTTTCCGCCGGGGGCAAGGGTCGCACCCGGGAACCGGGTTGCCACGGCGGCACGGAATTCATCGAACGACCTTTCCGGGAGGTCCAGCATCAGCAGTTTGTCGCTGCTTGCAGCGGTGTGAAACCGTCCGATGGGTGAGTCAAATTCGGCCAGGTACAGTATCATCGTGCGTGCTCCCGTCCATGGGCGAAGTGGTCGGCCAGCAGCGTCGGCAAAGCGGAGAGTGACTCCAGGTAGTAAGTTGCCGCGGCCTGCTGCAAATGGCCGTTATGTCCGTGGGGCGATTTGACTGCGACAACCGGGAGCCCGGCGGCAGTGGCGGCGAGAACATCGTTGACGGTATCGCCGACGACGACCGTGTCGCGGGCGTTGGCGCCAAGGCGTTGCAGGGCCAGGGTAAAAGCATCGGGCGCCGGTTTAACGGCGTCCACTTCATCGCCGCCGACCGTCGCGGCGAAATACTGCCGCCAACCGCATTTCGCCAGGATCAGGTCGATATGGATTCTGATCTTGGTGGTGGCGATGGCCAATCGGTACCCGGTGCGGTGGAGATCGACAATCGTCTCGTGCGCGAACGGCAGCGCGGTCGTGGACTCGACCACCGTCTCCCTTGCCTTGACCTGAAAGTGCCGGGCCAATTCCGGGTACGGAGCGTCGGTAAAATCGGCAAACATGACATCGAGAGGATACCCGATATATGTGACGATCTCGGCGGGATCGCGAGTCGGCAGGCCCAGCATCCCAAGCGCGTAGTTAGTGGCCTGGACTACCCCGGCTGAGGAGTCGATCAGGGTACCATCGAGGTCAAAGATGACGTATCTGCCCGGCATCAGAATACCCGTGTGACGCGCCCGACCAGGTTTTCCAACGGGATGTCGTAGACATGATCGAGTGTTCCATTGCGTACGGTTACGACCAAGATAGACCCGGCGCCCACCGGTGTCAACGGCCAGTCGCCGGCGAGCGGCACCGCAGAGGACGGGTCGGGTGGTTCGGGGACTCCGTTGACCCAGGCGACGCCATCTATCATTTCTACCGCTTCTCCGGGGGCGCCAAGCATGAACGCATCGATGCATGAACCGTCGGAGAGCTCAACACGGACCACATCGAACCGCTCAGGGAGCGCATAAACGACCGGCCGGGAGAGAAAGAACAGATCGGCGGAATAACTCAGGCGGTTGACGAGGACGACATCGCCCGCTGCGTACCGGGGGCTCACCGAGTCATCATCGATCTTGTGGGGTATCGGGGAATTGTGTATGAGGAACGGCCCGGGGGCGAACGGGACGAAGAAAAAATAGGCCAGCCCAACGATCAGCAGGAGGAGCCTGCGTCGGGCGGACGGCGGCTGGTTGTTTTGCCGTGATTTCATGGTTCGGGCGAGGTCAAAGAACGAAAAGACGTAGAAGAGCAGCGGCATGCCGAACAGGACCCCCTTGGCGAGCCATCCGAAGGGCACGAAGAAAGCGACAAAAAACAGTGCCGAGGCGATGAGCATGATCAGGAAGATGAAGACGCCGAAGAGCATGTCGCGCCAGAGGAAATGTCCGAGTCCGGGCAAAAGCAGGTGCAACAGGTATGCAAACCAACGGGCATGTTTGGCATGAAACTTCACGGGTAGTCATCCGTGTATATAAGGTACGCAGAGGCGTTCGGGCCCGCAGGGTTTGCGAACTCGGAATAAATCGATAATACGAAACGGGTTACCAGACCTCAATAAAGATTATCAACGGTTCGGCGGGAGAAAAGTTTCTTGTTCATTCGGCCCGCTTGTTGATATGTTAGGCGGGTGGAAGTCGGCACGGCTATGATCCGTAGGCGGACGTGAGTCCGGCTGAAACCAAATGTGCCGGATAAGTGTTAAAAGTTCAACAACATAGAGGTGTGCGACGTTTCGTCGGCTCCCTTCCGATAGAGTTACTCGCAAACGGTTTCGTTTTGAGATAAAAACCCGGAGGCTCCCATGGTCCGCTTCACTGCACAACTATTTGGCGTTACCTTATTTGCACTTGCTCTGATCTGGTTTGCCGCCCCCGGAGATGCCGTTCAGTCTTCAGGATTGGACAACGAGCCCGTGCTGTGGGCTGACACAGTTCATATCAATCTCAACGACACCGAACAGAAGCCGGTCAACCCGGAGCTCTCCGAGCGTGATACGTTTCTGAATGAAGTGAAGAAACTCACCCAGACCGCGTTCCAGGTTCGCAATAATTACATGGAAGACATCGATTCGGACGAACTGATTCGATCGGGTATTGCCGGCATGTTATCGGATCTGGATCGCTTCTCGGTCCTGCTGGAGAAGTCAGCGTACGACAATCTGATGGAGAGCACTCACGGGAAGTATGAGGGTCTGGGCATGCAGATCGACGCCCGGGAAAATCATATCGTCATTATCTCTCCTATAGAAGGCACTCCGGCCTATCGGAAAGGGCTCCGTGCAGGCGACATCATTATGGAGATCGACGGTCAGTCGACTTATGACATGGAGTCGTCGGACGCGGCGAAACTGATGCGGGGAGAGGCCGGGACGGCTGTCAAGCTCACGATCAAGCGTGCGGGTCTGCCGGAACCCCTGGAATTTTCGGTGGAGCGCGCGATTATTCAGCTCAAATCGGTCAACTACGCGGGGGTCGTACCCGGGACTGATATCGGGTATGTCCGGTTGTCGCGATTTGCCGAGGAGACATCGCATGAACTTCGGCAGGCCATCAGCGATCTCAACGAGCGTAATGTTTCCGGGCTGATTTTCGATCTTCGCTCGAACGGTGGCGGCCTGCTGGACCAGGCAAAAGAGACAGCCGAGTTGTTTCTCCCGGAGAGCAAGCAGATCGTCTATACCAAGGGGCGGTTTGAAGACAGCGAACGGCACTACTACTCGGAGCGGCCGCCGCTGTTCCCCGACAAGCCGTTGATTATCCTTGTCGACGAAGGCACCGCGTCGGCGTCGGAGATCGTCGCCGGGGCAATCCAGGACTGGGATCGCGGGTTGATCATGGGGTCGACAACCTACGGCAAGGGGCTGGTACAGCAGATATTCCCGATCGGCGGCGACGGTTCCATGGCCTTGAAGTTGACGACGGCCAAGTACTACATTCCGTCGGGCCGGTGCATCCAGAAGCCGGAAACGCAAAGCAAGAACCCTCACCGCGAGCAGGTCTCCGAAGACGGTGACGAGGCGGAAGTGGCTGATTCGGTGGAGCTGGCCGATCGCGAGGTGTATTACACCAACGGCGGTCGGATCGTTTACGGGGGCGGCGGGATCGTGCCCGATATCGATGTGGAGCGCGAAACCTGGAAGCCGATCGAGATCAATCTGGAACGCAAGTCGATGTTTTTTGATTTCGCGATCGATTACGTGGCGAAACATACCGACGTCAAGCCGGATTTCGAAGTGGATGACAAGACTGTATCGGAATTCCGTCAGTTCCTGAAGGATCGGGACTTCTCCTACAAGTCTTCGCTGCAAGTGGCGCTCGAGGATATGGAGAAGACCATCAACGATCAGGAGCGGACGACGTCGTTCGACGCCGCGCTTGCGGAGATGCGCCGCCTTGTGGACGAAGAGAAAGCGCGCGATTTCGACAACTCAATGGATTACATCAAACGGGCGATCAAGCGGGAAGTAGTATCGTCCATCGCGGGCGAGACGGGCGTCTACAATGAGATCGTGTTGAAGCAGGATAAGGCGGTCCAGGACGCGCTTCGCCTGCTGCAGACGCCCAAGGAGTACGGGCGGTTGATTCAGGAAGGCCAGAAGAAAGCGGAGCTGTAGGCGCGCCAGACCACTGTCGAATGAAGAAAGGGCGCCCCACGGGCGCCCTTCGTTTTTCCCGTAATTCAGGTTCACTATCGTGTGGTGTCAGGGGGAATCGAATCGACATCATCGATGCGAACGGGCGGAGTGATCTCAAACCGCTTGAGCAGCCAGAGGGTGTCGTCAGAACTCACAAAGGTGAAGGTTACGGGGCGATCCTGCGCGTGGGTCGAATCCATGATCCAGCAGTCGATTCGGGCTTTCTTGTCGGTGTACAGAATTTCGCAGTCGCCGAAGGTTTCGAAGGCGAGAGCGCCGGACGGTCCGTACACGAACGACAGGAGCGAGTCGGGACCGAGGTTGAGGTCTTCAACTTCGGCGGACATCAGCGAATCGATGGCGGCGGGATTTTTAGCGGCCACGGCCTGCTGCAGCCGGAAGACTTTCTCCCTGAGCACCGGATAGTGGTCGCGCGACGGTGTCGTCTCTTTGCCGCACGCGACGAACAGAGCCACTATGGCGACGGCTAATACGGCACGTTTCATCAGTTACCTTCCTTCGAACCGGTAGAACCCGTTGCCGGCGCGTACAACGGCGCCCTGCTCGGTCAGCAACGTAAGTGTTCGGGTGGCGATGAGGTTCCAGAACCAATAGCGAAAGCCGAAGTGGCGGAAGTTCAAGGTTCCATCTGCGCCAATTGCCTGCAAGCGCGCCGAGAGATCAACAAGCACTTCCGGGGCGCCACGGCGAAGGTGACGAAGCCCGACGTACACTTTCGCGGTGTCGAGCACATGAACCTCGGGCGACTGCGACTGCGGATAGCGCCAGTCGCGACGATCCCGCAATTGGTGTGTCAGCAAGTGATAGCCGGGGACGCACTCCAGATCGGGCGGTGAATCGGACCAGTCAATCATCATGTTTCGCTGGGCCAACAGGAGGTTGTAGAAATGCGATCCGTTAAACAGCGCTCCCCCCTGCACCAGGTACATGTATCGAGGTATGTGGGCGTTGCACGGATCGCTTCCCTGAAAAATCTCGAGCGGGCGGGGATCGGAGATGAATTCCTGCCCGAGGTCAAACCAGAGCAGAAGAGCGCCAACGACCGGATAGGGCCGGTAAAGGATCGTGCCGCCATCGAGAATATCATTACTGTCGGAGGACAGATTCCCCTGCGCGACCATCTGTTCGAGGACCGGCCGCAATGTTGTCAGGTTTTCGGAGATAACAGCCGCCAATCGTGCAGCGAACTCGTCGGCGACCGGTTTGAGCAACTGGACCTGTTCCAGTCGCAGGACGGGAAACGTCGGTCGCGGGCCCTCGGCAGTCGACGCGAGGTATTGCTGCGCCGTCATCGAGTCGATCACCGACCGGACATAAGCGACATCGACGTCGGCCAGCGTCGCGATCTCTTCGGGGGTCTTCCCTTCCGTGAGCATCAGAACCAGCAGGCGGGAGAATTCGTAGTCGAAATCGTAAGACGTCTCCACGCGCGGCGGAACAGTGAGACGTTCCTGCATGTACGGAAGGATGGTGTTTTCGGGTTTGAAGCGTATCTGTCCGGACTGGCGAAACACGTCCTGCCCCGGCAAAACATCATCGAGCGTGTCCACGACATCGTGAATGCTGATATCCAGGATCGCCTTGCCGAAGTTTCCGGGGACCGAGATGTCAAACTCGATAGTACGGTGTTCACCGGGCGGCAGGATGTAATTGAACTGCACGAGTCGATTCGGGTTGAGGTACTCCCCTTCGAAGCGAAGGTTGGTTTCGACTTTCAGGAACTTCAGGTAGGTTGCTTCGTTGGTGACCTCGAGCGTCCCGGTCTGGGTTCCCCACCTTGCCAGGGGGACATCGAAAGCGCCAAACGTGATGTCGGTCGTTTTGGTCTGAGGGACGACCGACGCCGCACATGCGAGTACCAGTATCGCGGCGGCCTGCAGGCTACGATTCATACGCCACTCCGCTGTCGATTTTGCGAGCCGCGAGCTGGCCGCAGGCGGCCTCGATATCCCGGCCCCGGCTCTTTCTCACGGTAACCGCGGGTGCACGGGGATACAACTGCCGTCCGAACCAGTCGACCTTTTCATCGGACGGACGGCGGTACGGCAGCCCCGGCACCGGGTTGTAGGCCAGCAAATTGATCTTGCATGGGATGCCCTGAATCAGTCGCGCGAGCGCGAGGACATCGTCCATCGTATCGTTGAAGTCGTCGATCAGTACGTATTCAAACGTGACGCGGTCTTTCGTTTGTTCAGCGTAATAGCGCACGGCGTCGATAAGCTTGTCCAAACCGAACGTTTGCGCGATCGGCATCAGCCTGATCCGTTTCTCCTGAGTGGCGGCGTGCAGGGACAGGGCCAACCGCACTTTGAGGCCGGAGTCAGCAAGCTTGCGTATTTTGGGGGTGACACCGGAGGTTGAAACGGTGATACGTTTCGCCCCGATACCGAGCCCCAGTTCATCTTTCATGATTTGGAGCGACTCGATGAGATTGTGGTAGTTGTTCAGCGGCTCCCCCATGCCCATAAAGACGACATTGGTGAAACAGTCGTGTCCGTAGAGATCGCGGAGAAAGAGGAGCTGGCCGACAATCTCTCCGACTGTCAGATCCCTGATCAACCCCATCGTGCCGGTGGCGCAAAACCGGCAGGCGAGCGCGCATCCGGCCTGTGACGAAATACAGACGGTGGAGCGGCCGCGTTCGTCGTCGGGAATGAGGACGGACTCGACCGGGTGGCCGTCGTGCAGCCTGAACAGGAACTTCTCGGTGCCGTCGGCCGAGCGGGCGCGGTGTTCAACGAAGAGGCCGTCGATCGTGTAGTCGGCGGCGAGTCGCTCGCGGAGGGTCCGGGTCAGATCGGTCATGGCCGCGAAATCGGTCTGTCGGATCTGGTAGATCCACTTGTAGAGCTGGCGGCCACGGAAGGGTTTTTCGCCGAGATCCGCAAAGAGCGATTCGAGTTGTGCCCGGGTATAGCCGATCAGATTGGTTTTCGCCATAGCAGCCCCAATGTAGCACATTGCGGGAAATGCGCAAGGGTGCAATGGGGCGGCAGCACGCGGCAGAGGCGGGCTAATCGCCTTGACTTGGGCGGTCCGGTCGGGTATCATGGAAGCCGCAGACTCGGGGTGTAGCGCAGCCTGGTAGCGCGCTTGCTTTGGGAGCAAGATGTCGGAGGTTCAAATCCTCTCACCCCGATAGATTACTTCGAACCTACTGTGCGAGCAGATCACATCTGCTCTGGTTCAGCCGGCAGGCTTTCCATCGCACCGAGTTCCAGCATGTAGTCCGCCACCAGCGCGAGGTTGTCGTCGCCCAGTTGCGCCATTGAGGGCATCTGCACGAACTCCGGGCGTTTCTTGCCGGGATTTTTCGCCCAATCGACGATGCCCTGCGGGTTGTCCCTGTAAATGGTGTACACTTCGCGCAACGACGGTCCGGCCAGTACCTTATCGACCGCATGGCAGGCCGCGCAATTGCGAAAGACGCTCTTGCCGGTGGGACCGGCAGCCATGGCATCGCCGGCGCCAAGGCCCGCCTCTATTCGCATGAGCGTCGCCAGCTCGACGGCATTAAACAGCGCGACCACGGCGGCGAACCGCCGTCCGATACGGTCGTCGGGGAAGTTGATTTCCCGCCAGAGCAATCCGAGAATCACGGCGGCGACGGCGACTCCGGTCATGATCAACACGAGCAGCGCGAAGGATACTCCGACGGACGGGAGCGTCACGAAGAGCAGCGGGCCGAACGCTACCTGCGCAGCCGTGGCGTAGAGCGTTATCCGATAGAAGAGGCGTCGGATCTGCGGGCGGGTAGGCGCCGACAGCGAGGGGATGGTTTATCAGCACGTGCGTCACGGCGATGGTAGCGAACATCAATCGATTGCCGATGTCATAGAGAAAAAACAACGGAAAGTCCATACGGCGAAACCCTGTCTGAATACGGTCCGGTCGGTCACCGCGTCGGCCCTCCGGTACGGCTCGTGGACTTGTTAGTCAACGATATATGGGGACAGTCAAAGGACGCGTGTCGGCCGTCCGGCTCCGCCGTAATAAGCGCAAGCTGCGCGGCAGCGCCCCTCAAGATTTCGATTGCGTTCTCGGGCCGGAATATCAATAGTATCCCGGCACACAAAGCCGAACGGCAGTCGCTCGGCACTCTAAACGAGTCTTTCTCCGATTCTCCCGGCGGGCGCGGATATCGATAATCGCCAGTGGCGGGTCGGGGATTCATGGGAATTGGAATCGTAGGACACGGGGAAGCCACCCGGGCCGGCCATGCCGAGCCGTTAGAGATATGGAGCGTATTGGACCACAATAGGATAGGGATGGCGGCAGGATTTATCCGCCCCGCCGGCGAGGTACGATCGGTCCCGCTGACGACAGACAAACGGCGGTAATGGCGACAAGGAACACTCGTGTCAGTTTATGGTTACAGTTTAGTACGCGTACAGGGTGGAAAGGCGGATCGGTCATGCCGATATGAGCAAAGACCGGTCGGCCCTGGGCAAGCGCCCCTCGGCTGTAAATAATTATCAACATAAGTCACAGGATCCGAACGTGGCAGGCAAAAAGCTAGGTATCATCGGCGGCATGGGCTCGGTGGCTGCGGCATACATGTTTAAGCGACTGGTAGAGTTGACGCCCACCGAGAAGGACCAGGAATACATCGAAGTTATCCTTCACAACAACACCGGGATACCGGATCGCACCCAGGGCATTCTGTACGGCGGACCGTCGCCGCTGCCTGAACTGCAGCGCTCGGTCGAGATCTGCAACCGGTTTGGTGCATCATATCTTGCCCTTGCCTGCATGACCTCGCATTACTTCATCCCCCAGTTGCAGAGAAATTCGCGGGCGGAGTTTATCGACGGTATCCGGGAATCGGTGGAGTACTGCACGTCGTACTTCCCCGATGCAAAGGCGGTCGGCATACTCGCATCGACCGGAAATTTGAAGTGCAACCTCTTCCAGTCCCGATTTGAAGAAGCCGGGATTCGTTCGGTCGTTTTCGACGACCGTGATCAGCAGTATTACTTCATGGACCCCATCTACGAACCGTGGGGGATCAAGGCGGGCAACATCACCGGAAAGCCTCGGGAGCGTTTTCTGGAAGCGGTCGAGCGTCTTCGGGAACTGGGCGCCGACGCCATAGTCGGCGGGTGCAGTGAGATACCGCTGGTACTCAGCCAGGACGATATGTCGATCCCGCTGATTGACTCGATCGACTGTATTTGTAACGCGGCCATCAGCAAATGCATCGACCGACCGGTCCGCACCGGCGAGCTTCGCAAGTCATGAACAGCACCTATCGGCTGCTTATCGGGTCGATCGGGGACGACATCCACTCGGTCGGCATGGCGTTGCTGACGCTGGCGCTTCGGGAATCCGGCATGGCGGTCCGCAATCTCGGCATCGGCAATACGCTCGACGATTTCTTCCACCTTGCCGATGATTGCGACGCCGTCCTCATTTCCTGCAACAACGGTCACGCCGACCTGTATCTCGAGGATTTTCCGCAGCTGTTGCAGCGCTATCGACTCGGCAACGATGAGCCGAAACTCTGGTATCTGGGCGGGAATCTGTCGGTCAAGGAAGCGAATGACACCATTGTCCGCAAGTACCGCGGCCGGGGATTTGACTATGTCGCAGCCAAACCGGTGGGGTGGCAGCATGTACTCGACAACCTGAGAAAGGATTTTCACGAGAAAGGAATCACGCCGCGGCGTCTCGATCGCCTTGCGTTCGACGAGATGCCGGCGATTGACGACCTACACGAGGTGACCGACGAACCGATGTCCGACCAGGAGTTTGCGACGACGCGCCAGCAGGTGCTATCGTCGTGGCCGACCGGTTCGCAGGTACTCGATGCCGATATCACCGGTAATCACGCGAAGCCGTCGCAGAATCTCCACCACATCACGGCAGCGCGATTGAATGCGAAAACCTACGCACCCCTCTTGCAGCCGCGAACCGGCGTTGCACATATCGCCGACGAGATAGAGATTCTGAAACTGCTCGAAGCGAACGGCATGAATGTGTCTTCGATTCAACTCGATGCGGCCAGCCGAAAGAACATGTACGCAAAGGCCGAAGAGGGGGTACGGCGCTCCGAACCGGGTGGTGTCTCATTCCTGAACGGTTACCCGGTCGAGGTGCATGGCGTACCGGGCGTGAAACAGATACTCTCATCGATCACGACCCCGTTCCAGATCAGGGCCGGTTCCCCGGATCATCGTCTGGTGCACGAAATCGCCCTTGCCGGCGGCGCCAGTTCGCTGGAGGGGGGCTTTATCTGCTACCTCTACCCGTACGACAAGCGAACGTCGCCGACGACAAATCTGAGGTACTGGAAGTATGTCGATAAGCTGTCCGGCATGTACCAGTCGACGTACGGGATAACGATCAATCGCGAGTATTTCGGACCGTTGACGACCAGCCTGATCGAGCCGTCGATTCCGATCTGCATCAATATCGTACAGGCGGTCCTGTCGGCCAAATCGGGAGTACGGTGTATCAGTGTCGGACTTGCGGAGCAGGGCAACCGGGTCCAGGATATCGCCGCGATCCAGACGATCAACCGCATGACTCGTCGGTATCTGGCTAAGTACGGCTTCACTCAGTGCACGGTGTCGACCGTGTATCATCATTACATGGCGGCGTTCCCCGCCGACCCGCAAAAAGCGGAGCAGTTGATACTGAACTCATCGACGACCGGCGCGCTGGCGAAAGCGACCCGGTTCATGATCAAGACACCGGTCGAGTCGTACAAGATCCCCACGCGGTTCGACAATGCAGCGGCCCTTCGCCTGACTCAGGACGGCGTCGCCCGCGCCTCGGACATGCAGGTCGACCGGGCAGGCGTGCAGCGCGAATGCCGGCTGCTGGAATCCGAAGTCACGTCCATCATGACGGCGATTGAAACGCTTGGCAACGGCTCGCTGGCGCGGGGAGCGATCCGGGCGTTCCAGGAGGGCATCCTTGACATCCCCTTCTCCCCCAGCCGGTACAACCGCAACCGGCTGATCACGGCTCGTGACTGCGACGGCGCGATTCGGTTCGTGAACCCGGAATTACTGCCGTTTGATGTCGAGACGACGGACTTCCATCTTGAGCGTATGCACCGGCGCATGGTGGGCGAGCGGCTCAACAAGACGTCGGAGATAATCGACCGGGATCTGACCCGGATCTGGAAGGGCGATTACGTCCGGTGGCCGCTTGACGGCTGCTACGTGGCGTAGGGGATTTGTTTGTCCTCATTTTTCTCTTGATAAACCCAGCCCCTGTTTCAATATTGGATCAGGCCTAGTGCATCATTAACCCGTTGCACAACAACAAGACTTGCCCCCGTAGCTCATTCGGATAGAGCATCTGCCTTCTAAGCAGAGGGTAGCAGGTTCGAATCCTGCCGGGGGTATATGTTTTTGCGATTCACTGGGGCGTCGCACTATGATCAATCAGCACCCCTGCATTCGACTAGTCAAGGTACCATCTCAATCACATACGATTCGGAGTTCATGAAGCTATGCCTGCCGAAACCGTGCTCATCACCGGCGCGTCGTCGGGAATCGGTATGGAACTCGCCCGGGTCTTTGCCGCCGAGGGATCAAATCTCGTCCTCGCAGCACGGCGTGAAAAGCGAATCGCCGCGCTCGCGGAGCAGTTCCGAGATGAGTTTGTCATCGATACCGTCGCCATTCCCGCCGATCTGTCCGAACCTGATACCCCGCAGATACTGCTGGAAAAGACGCAAGCGTTGGGGATTGAGATTGATGTTTTGGTCAACAATGCAGGTTTCGGGCAAGCCGGACGATTCGACCGGATCGACGTCAATCGACACCTTGACATGATTGCCGTCAATATCGCAGCACTCACGCATTTGACGAGGCTCTTTCTGCCCGGCATGGTGCGCCGCGATCGGGGCGGCGTCTTAAACGTGGCCTCGACGGCGGCTTTTGTACCGGGTCCGCTGGTCGCCGTCTACTATGCCAGTAAGGCGTATGTGCTTTCGTTTACAGAGGCGCTGGCCGAGGAGCTGGCGGAGACATCGGTCACGGTCTCCTGCCTCTGTCCCGGTCCCACCAAAACCGAGTTTGCCGAAATAGCCGGATTGGATACCTCTACCCTGTTCAGGCTCGGGATGGCGGATGCTCGCAAAGTTGCCGAAGCGGGGGTGCGGGGCTTCAGGAATCGACAGGTGGTCATTCTCCCCGGTATCAGGAACAAGCTGACTCCGCCGGCAATCCGCGTGTCGCCGCGTTCAATGGTTCGGAAAATCGTCAAGAAGCTGCAGGGCTAGCGACCGGAGACACTACGGTCCCGGTTTTGCCACCAGTGGCCGTGTGACCAAAGAGATCACGCGCGCAGTGATTGCGGTCAGAGGAAACTGAACATCCCACATTGCCATTCGTATAGCGATGCGGTATTATCGTGCGGCGGATGTAGCGAGCAGAGCGACTGTTGACAACGAACAGCCCGGAGGTTCCATGAAACGAATCAGGGGTATGGCGGCGTGCGTAAGGGCAGCCGGGGTACTGACAATTGCAGTCTTACTGGAAGTGTCGTCGGTAGCTGCGCGCCCAAACTGGCAGGCGGGGATATCATTTGCCGGGGCGGTGCCGGCCGGAGAATTCAAGGACGAAATCGAAGACGACGGGTTCGGTGTATGTATCGACGGTGTCTGGAGCCCGCAGCAGCAGCCGTTCGGAATCGGGCTGTCTTTCGAGTATCTGCTGTACGGGGATCAGACGCGGCGTGAGCCGTTGTCATCGACGATTCCCGACATCCAGGTCGATGTCTCGACGACCAACAATATCGTGCAGACGCACCTGTTCTTCCGTGTGGGCTACCGTCACGGCGGCTTCCGGCCGTACGCCGACGCACTGGTCGGATTCAAGTATCTCTATACACGGACATCAATCGACGATATCTACGACTCCGGCGGAGACGAGGTGGATATCGGATCGACCAATTTCGACGACTGGGCCTATAGCTACGGTGTGCGAGGAGGAACGATGATCCGGGTGTACGACGGGATCGCGCGCAAGCGAGGGTACAACGTATTCATCGATCTCCGGGCCGGATACATATTCGGCGGCGAGGCGGACTACCTGAAGGAAGGCAGTATCACTCAAACGGGGTCGACGGTCACGTACGATGTGCGCAGATCGAAAACCGATCTGTTCACAGTTCATCTCGGAGCATCGGTAGACTTCTGAAGAGCCGCAGTGCGGGTTACGGGTGAAGGGCTTGCTGAAGCCGCAGGAGTCTTTCGCCGGCGAGTTGGGTAGTGAGGCTGCTGTCTCCCAATTGCTCGAGCAGCAGGTCGTAGCTTTCGCGAATCAGCGGCGAGGCTTCGGTGATCCGTCCCTGATCGAGCAGGCACTCTCCGAGGCTGCTCCGGACCTGCGCGATACGCCAGTTGTCCGGTGGGAGGGATTGCTCGCGAATGGCCAGCGTTCGACGAAAGATCGTTTCGGCGGAATCGGCGAACCCCTGCCGAAGGTACAACTCACCGAGATAATACAGTGTGTTGCTCCGGTGAGGATGATCGTCGGGCAGGATTCGGCTTTGGATATCGATTGCGCGGCGGATCGACTGCCCGGCTTCGCGGAACCGTCCCAGCTCCATCAGCGTTCGCCCGCGGCTGGCGATGACACCTACCGTGTAGGGATGATCCTCGCCGAAAACGGCCATGAATGACTCGCGTGACCGAGCGTACATCTCGACGGATTCTTCGTATCGCTTCTGAGCGGCCAGACAGCCCGCGAGCGCCGCATAGCTGGCCGCAACGTCGGCATAGTTATCGGTTCCGAAGTACTCGCGCCGGATCTCCAGACCCTCGCGAAACAACTGTTCGGCTTCGGAAAGTCTTCCCTGAGACTGGAGGAGTCTTCCGAGGTGATTCAGAGTATGGGCGACATCGGCGTGACGACTGCCGAGCAGTTCTTTGCGCAGCTGCAACGCCCGGCGGTAATATCGTTCCGACTCATCGAGTTCACCGTTGTGGCGCAGGCCGATCGCGAGATCGTTGATGGCCGTTGCGGTCAGTGTGTCTCTTTCTCCCCGCTGAGAAGTGAAGATGTCCACAGCCCGTCGATTGCAGGCGATAGCGGAGTCGTAGTGACCGTCGATATCGGCGAGCGCGGCGAGTTCCATCAAGGTCAGCCCGACTTCTTCGCTGCGTTCGCCGTACAGCGCAGATTGCAGTTCGTACGCTCGCCGCTGGGCGTCGGCGGCAGCGTCGTACAACCCGAGGTTGTAGTACACCTTGCCTATCACGTGCAGAAGATTCGCCTGCACATCAGGCTGGCCGGCCAACTCGACATCAATGCGCTCGCCGCCGCGATCGAGCAGTTCGCGGGCGGTGATGGTCTCGCCGCTGGCGTTGATCGGGTCGGCAATCTCGAAGAGGTCAGTCAGAAACGAGGCTACTTCGGCGGCCTTGCGCGCTTCGGCGCGAGCCCGGTCTCGTTCTTCCGACAGTCTCACGGTGTAAAACGCAACTAGTGCCGTGACCAGCAGAACGACAAACGCCGCGACGGAAACGGCGACGCGGTGTCTCTGGATGAATTTCGACAGCGTATAGCTGAGGGTCTCCGGTCGGGCGTGAACCGGCAGCCCGGCGAGGTGCCGGCGGATATCTTCGCGAAACTGCTCAGCGGACTCGTAGCGTCGGGCGGGGTCCTTTCTGAGCGCCATCAGACAGATGTTGTCCAGATCGCCGGATAGTCGTCGCCGAAGCCGCTCGGGGCTGCAGCCGCGCGCCTCACTTCGCGCCCTGGGATCACTGGTTTCAGGGGAGCGGGTTTTAACGGATGTTGGGGAGGTGACCACGGCCGTGCTTGGCTTTTTGGGATCGGTTGACACGATGGCTTCTTCGATCTGCTTGATCGATTCGCCTGTGACCTCGTAGGGTTTTCGGCCGGTGAGCAGCTCATATAGAACGACACCAAGCGAGTAGACGTCGCTCGCCGTCGTTACAGGCTCTCCCCTCACCTGTTCGGGGGATGCATATCCCGGGGTCATGACGCGGAAGCCGGTGCGGGTGAGCGGTTCGTGGACGGCAAATTGCGGATCATCGCTGAGTACCCTGGCGATGCCGAAATCGAGCAATTTGACTTGCCCGGCCGCCGTCACTACGATATTGGCCGGTTTCAGATCGCGGTGCACGACAAGGCACCGCTGGGCGTAGGCAACGGCATCGCAGGCGGTCAGGAACAGGACCAGACGCTGTTCTACTGTCAGGCGGTGCGTGTCGCAGTATCGGTCGATCGGCTCACCTTCGACGTACTCCATCGTGAAGTACGGCAGACCCTCCTCGGTGACGCCGCCATCGAGCAGCCGCGCGATATTCGGGTGTTCGAGGCGCGCGAGAATCTGTCGCTCGATCTGGAAGCGTTTGAGGATCTGCTCGGTGTCCATCCCGCGCTTGATGAGCTTGACGGCGACATGCTGTTCAAACTGGCCGTCGACTCGTCGGGCAAGATAGACGACACCCATACCGCCGGCGCCGATTTCGCGTACGAGTTCAAACGCGCCGATTCTTCGTCCGGCCAAAGAGAGCTGTTTCGGCAGACCGAGGGCGTCGGCGGCCCCGCCGCCGAACAGGCTGTGCGCCCGCTGATCGGCCCGCAGCATCTTGAGGACCTCGTCGCACAGGTTGCGATCGCCGCCGGAGTGGATGCGGACGAAGTGTTCGCGGTCATCCGGAGGGAGGTCGAGCGCCTGTTCGAACAGCGACTGTATCTGTTTCCAACGCGTCTGGTCCATACACACGAATCACCGGAAATCGTCCGGCGCTAAAAGGGATTGGCTTTGTCCATGTATCGTCAGTCAGCCATGGTCGGCACACTATCGACACTGATGTCCGACCGGGCTGCCGTAGTTCGATCACCGGTCGGAGATTTTCGAAGGCGCCTACTGCCTGTAACCGCGATTGCGCGGTCGTGGTGCCCGGCGGTCCCGGGGCCCGTGCTGCTAGTCGGTCTCACCGTACAGAAACAAGTGGCGGCCCAGAAGGCGACCGGCCCAGACGGCGGCCAGGCCACCTACGACACCGACCAACAGATTCATGGAACAGTACAGCAGTTGACGGTCACGAAGAAGTTCCAACGATTCATAGCCAAAAGTAGAGATAGTCGTGAATGCTCCCAGAAGTCCGATTCCCAACAACAGACGGGGCTCCGGCGAAATCAGGTCACGGTCTTCAGAACACACCATCAGTACACCGATCAGAGAGCAACCCATCAAGTTTACGACAAGCGTTCCCCACGGGAATGCACTGCCGGACAGGCGATGGATAAGCCCCGACAGTGAGTAGCGTGCAATTGCGCCGACTCACCCGCCGAGACCGACAATCGCGAGCTTGTACATGATTTCCCTGCACTCGCCCATCCGGATGCGTGTCCATAATAACAGGAAAATAGCGACCCACTAATATTCTTACAAGCGGCGAAACAGGCATTTCGGTATAATAGCAGGAGCGAGGATAGATTGCCTTACAGTATGGAGGATATATGAAACCGGCCAGCCGGTACTGGGTGGTGTTCCTACTGCTTGCGGGGACGGCGACGGCCGCTCCGGAACTGACCCTGCCGTCATCAAGCTTCGATTTCGGTTATCTGCCGCAGAATGCGGTGGTGAGCCATCGCTTTTTGCTTCGGTCGACCGGCGACGCCGTACTCGAAATCAAAAATATCAGGCTCGGCTGTGGCTGCACCAGGGCTCCGCTGGAGAGAAACACTCTGCCTCCCGGCGACTCAACGTGGGTCGAGCTGATATTCGAAAGCAAGCATTACCGCGGATCACTCACCAAAGGGGCCTACATTTACGCCAACGATACGGCGGCCTCTCATTTGATCGGGTTCAGCGCCAATGTTGTACCGCAACCGGATGAGACCCGGCCGGTCACGATCAGCCCCCACATACTGGACATTTCACAGTTCGGGGCGAAGGCGCGAACGGAACTGGAATTCACCATCCGTAATCTCTCGAATCGCGAGGTGAAGCTGACTCCGATCGATGTTCCGGATCAGTATATCACGCTGGAGATGCCTGACCGGATTGGGGCAAGCAAAAGCGTGACGGCGCGAATCAGTCTCACGGACTCAGCTATCAAACAGTCATTTGAGAAGTCATTCACGTTTTCCGTGGGTGAGGACCGCGGTACCCGGTTTACCGTACCGATTAAACGGACCATTTTCGGGACAGACGCCTCGTCATCCGCCGAGTAGGCGAAACACAGAACTGAGCTGGTGCGGGCGTGGCTCGTATTGCGTCTCCGGTCGCTCACGTGGAACCGTGTCGCCAATAGCGGCCGTTTAACCCGCGGACGGCCATAAAGGCGCCCGCCGCCCCGAGGATCGGTGACGTTGTCGCACCGGGCATCAGACTCCCCGAAGCCACTGACCATGCAATATGCACACAGGCATTCAGAATCATCAGAACGCCGAGTGCGGTCGCAACCACACGAATCGGCAGGTGACCGCGATGGACAATCGGAGTGAGCGCCAGGCCGGCCACGAGAAGGATCAGCACCCCGCCCAGCCAGATTTCCCCGGACAGGTGCGGGATGGCGGCAACCCCGGTCAGTGACCTGGCGAGCGGTACCAGCGCGTTGAACTCAGACAGGAAGTTCGTCAAGGCTTCGTCGATAACGTGCAGGGATATGGCGGTCAGCAGGACCAGCCAGGCGACGGCTTTGGGATCGCGCAGGACGATTCGAATGGCAACCATACAGGGAAGCTACATCTTACAGCGTGCCGAACGCAATGGCTGCGGTGCATAGGGAGATCGCTGAATTTGGTACCCGTTCGACGCTGGAACGGGTGTCCCAACCTGACATTTTCTGATTTTTATGTTGCACAAAACGGCCCGGTTTTCTGTTATTGGAAGTACGGTGGAAAGGAGGTGGTCCTATTATAAAAACAGACTTTACCGAGGTGGCTGCTACTTAGAAGCGGTCCCGCCTTTGGTTGGGACACTCTAAGTAAATCCCAACAGTTTAACCGACCGGACGGTCTTTCAGAGGCCGTCCGGTTTAGTTTTTGGGGAACGGCGTCTATCAGTCGATCAGGAACGACGCTCGCACGGTAACCGTGATGTCCTTCTGCCTGGTCTGCGTATTGTACATACCATAGCCGGACACTTCAGTGGAATACGGCTCCGTTATCTGGAAGACGCCCGAGCGCAGGCTAATGACCTTACCGAGGGTTCGGCCGGCGCTGGTCACGATTTCCTGAGCCCGCTTCTGTGCGTCTCTGGTCGCTTCGGCGAGCAGCTGCTGTTTGATGTCGGCCAGTTTCGAGGAGAAGAACTCCAGTTGCGACGATTGGACGGTTACGCCGCTCTCGATCAGTTTTGACGGGTCGAGAGCCAAGGTTTCAATGGCGTCGATATTCGACGATATGACAAACAACGCCTGTTGAATGGTGTTGCCCGTCACCTGCCCTTCACGGCCGTAATTCTGATAGGTGTTGATCGGCTGGACCGAGATATCCTCCTCGGCGAGCCCCTGATCGATGAGAAGGCGTTTGAACAACTCGACGTCGCCCTGGATCTTCCGGTAGCCGTCGACCAGGTCAGTCAGGCCGGTCGACCGCTGGAGGGTGACGCGCCATTTGACGATATCAGCCTCGAAACTCATCGTGGCATAGCCGGTGACGGCGATATCGTGCTGCGGCGAACGGGCGTCATGAAAGTACATGCCGAATACGGCGGCCGCCACAACGGCGCCGAGCGCGAGTATGAGTGCGTGGGCGGTTCTCAAGAATTTCCCTTTCTGCTGTGTCAAAAAGACATTTGTCGTCGTCAGTGTTATGTTGACGGACACGACCCGTCAGATTGACATTATACACGTCCGCAAGGCTACGGGCCATCGGAAAAAACGTCAAGGGAGATTCGATCCGACGCCCCGATAAGTCGACGGACCGGAGATAAGGAACCATGCGGGCGCCTGAAAGAGTTGTACGTAGAACGATCAAGGGAGATTGGTCCGAATGGACTCGCTGAGTCAGCTTGTATTGGGGGCGGCAGTCGGAGAGGTCACACTCGGTGAGAAGGTCGGCAACCGCGCGCTGCTGTGGGGAGCGGTGGCGGGGACGATTCCCGATCTCGACGTGCTGTTTTATCCGCTGATGGACGCGGCAGCACAGCTGAGCTGGCACCGCGGCATCTCGCATTCCCTGCTGTTCAATATCGCGTTTGCCCCGGTGCTCGGGTGGGTTCTGTACCGGATCAACGGACGACGGGCATCGATTGGCGGGTGGATCGCGCTTTCGATGGCCTGCCTGCTGTCGGCGGTCCTGTTGGACTGCTTTACGGTTTATGGAACGCAGCTATTCCAGCCGTTCAGCAACTACCAGGTGGGGTTCAACAATATTTCGATCATAGACCCGCTATTCACGGTACCGCTGCTGGCGGCGGTACTGGCGGTAGCGTTTATCCGGCGGTCGCTGACCGCGCGCAAGGCGGTTATTCTCATGGGGCTGGGACTCAGCACGGCCTACATGGGGGCGACTATTGTCATCAAGGAGTATGTCGGATCCGTCTTCGAGGAATCGCTGCAGAGACAGCAGATCGAGTACGACCGGCTGATGACCGCACCGACACTATTCAATTCGGTTTTGTGGCAGGCGACAGCCGAGGTTCCGGGAGGCTACAGAGTCGGGTATTACTCGCTTTTCGATACACGTGCGGAGATCGAGTTCACGTTCGTGCCCCGTAATGAGTGGCTTCTCAACGGTCTTCGTGAGACGCGAGCGGTGCGGCAGCTGCTCTGGTTCTCCGACGGTTGGTATGCCGTTGAGCAAGGCTCGGACAGTTCGATCGTGTTCAGCGACCTGCGATTCGGCGAAATTCACACGCGATCGGAGTCGCGGGGGCAGTACATGTTCAACTGGAAGGTTACGACCGATTCGTCGGGTACGCATTTCGCACAACTCGAACCGGATATAGACAATGCGAGCGAGGCGATGCATTACCTGTGGGATCGGATTCGGGGGAAGTGATTCGGCCGCTTCCACGCCGCCGGCGGCAGCCATTGGTTACGACTGGTCATCTTTCCTCCCGCAAGTCGACAACTGCAAATCCACGCCAGCCTGTTCACCGGGAGACCGAGAAGGTATAGTTGAACGTCACCCAACAGGCCTGTGGGGTACCGTCAGCCCTCCGGGCTGGTTTGAAGCGGCATTGGCGGCAGGCATTCAGAGCTTCGATGTCACATGAGACCCAGCCGCTGGACTTGGCGATTTGCACCAACAGCGGTGTCTCCTTAATCCCACTGATATATGCTTTCACCCATACATCGGCCCTTTCTCCCGGCTTGACGGACCGCCTGAAGTCCTCAGGCATCCCCGGTCGACCCTGCTGTGTCATCTCAGGCAACTCGACAAGGGTGTCCCATTCCGCTGGAATCCACCAGTCCGTCTCGACATCCGTTCCTTTGAGCGAATCCGTTTGCTCCTCGGACCGCACGCTGTCAGGCGAAGGGTTCTCGCCTGAGCCTGTCGTTGCGATGAACTTCGAATCGACTGCGTACCCCGAGTCGCTCGGGATGAAAGCCAGTTTCGCCTGCATCGCGGCAGGCACCGGTCCCCCACGGTACCAGGCTGGCTTGAACCTACTCTGTAACAGCAGGCCGATAGCGAGGCTGTCGGCCTTCGGATCCCCAGTCGTTCGCTCAGTCAGGAATGCGCAGACCTCTCCCTTGTGATCAATCTCGATCAGACACTCGCCTCGCAGGTCCGCAGTGTCTGAAACCTCAGAATCGGGGAGCAATATGAACTCCGGCGCCGAGACCAGCGAAGGTTTCTCGTCGAGCGAGGTATAGAGGTACATGAACGGATGGGGCGTCTGCCACCGGGCCGTGGTGTCGCCCGCCAACGGCATTTGAGGCGCCGTACGTTTCTTCCCCTTACTTCCAGGGCCGGCGAACGCGATGGAGACGCATAGAGCGAGAATGCAGATTACAAACAGGTAGCGGAATCGTGTGACCATATTTCCCCCGGAGTTTTGAGCTAATGACAATATACGACGCCCCAGCTCGAATGGACAACCGAAAAAAAACCGGCCGGGCGTGAGAGCCGGCCGGTTTGTACGTGGCGATTGACCGAGGTCAATCAGTGGAATTCATCCCATTCAATAAAGCCTTCGGGAACGTCGGCCATACAGTTGACGACCAGCTCGACAAGTCCGCCGTATTGCAGGTGGCATCGTTCCCAGGCGTCGTAGTAGTTTATCATGTCGCGGATCTGGCCCTTGCAGTTGGAGCAGGGAGCGCAGACGTACTTGTTGACAGCTGGATCGAGTTCGTCGCGGGAGAACGCGCCGAGGATCTGGGCGAACTTCCGCCGGCCCGAGATGGCGTTGCGCCACTGGGGGAAATTGTGCGACTGCATGATCGCGAACCCTGATCCGCCGCCGCAGCAGTAGTTTTCCACGCCGTGGGGGGTCATCTCGCGGAACTGCGGGGCGATCCTGCGGAGCACCTCGCGCTGCGGCTCGATGATGCCCATCGCACGGGTAAGGTTGCAGGGATCGTGAAGGGTCACGGGGAAGTTGTTCCGTTCGGGATCAACTTTGACCCTGCCGTTCAACACGACATCGCGAAGCGTGACCATGGCGGACTCGCGCGGGATGTTGGCGTCGGCAAGCCAGGTCCGGTCGCCGATCGCGATCGCCGACTTCGAGGCGTGTCCGCATTCGCCGAGCACCACTTTCTTCACGCCGAGTTTGCGGGCGACCTCGGCGTGTTTCAGCGTGACCTTTACGTACTGGGCGTCATCGTAGAACAAGCCGTAGTTGACGGAGTCGTAACCGACGAGGTCGCTGGACATGGTCCATTTCAGTCCTGCAGCTTCGAAGATGATCGCGAAGGCCTGGATGTTTTCCGGCCAGGAGAGAAATTCTCCCGCGTTGTGGATGAGCAGGATGTCCGCATCACTGCGGTCGAACGGCATCTTGACCGACAGGCCGGTTCGTTCGGTGATGTCCTCTTCCATGAATTCCATGAGGTCGGCCAACGCGAACGGCGTGATGCCGGTTGAGGATCCCGTTTCGAGTTGTTTGATCGTCCCGTCTTCATGCAATTCCTGCGGGGCGATCCCCAGCTCCTGACTGAACAGCTTGCGAATCTCGCGGGAGAGCAAACCGTTGTCGACTCCCATCGGACAGGCCTGGGCGCACCGGCGACAGAGCGTACAGCGGTACGACAACTGGGCCAGCCGGGCGACCGTCTCCCAGTTGAGATCGATATTGGCGCCGGTAAACGGCGCGATCAGGCGGCCGCCGGGCTTAACGTACCTGGCAATTATCCGGCGAAGGACTTCGGAGCGAAAGATCGGGCGATAGGCTTCGATTCGGCCGCTCTCGTTGAAAATGGGACAGGCCGCCGAGCAGGTGTTGCATTTGACGCAGTTTTCCAGCGACAGCATGAGCGGCTGCAGGAATGTCCAGTTGTTCTCTTTCGAAAGCAGCTTGTGCAGGCCGTCGAGGAATTTCGCTACCAGCTTTTCTTTCTCTTCGTCCGTCGCCGGGACAGGGACGTTGAGATTGGTGACACCGTCGAGGGAGACATCACGGTTTTTCCGCTTCGCCTCGGAGAGCGCCTCGATCTCCGGGTCAATCCAGTCCTGATACGGATACGGCAGCCGGGGAAGCTCGTTGGGATCGATATGAACGAGCTGGTCGGTCTTGCGCGCGATGTCCTGCGGCTTGAGGTCGCGGTTACTCATTGCCGGCCTCTCTCTTCGGTTCGACCGTGACCGCATCGGCCCAGGTCTTGCCCGCCCCCATGTGCGGGGCGCTCCAGCCGACTTTCTGGTTCAGCAGTTCCATGACCCGCTTTTCCATTTTACTGCCGCGCTCGTTGGGGGTGTCGTTCCATCGGACTGAATGATACAGGAAGTACTTGGCCACGAAATGTGACATACGGGTCAGCGGTATGTACGCGATCAGCACGGAAACAAGGACGACTTCCGCGCTGAACAGCGCGCCCGGCGAATCGAACGACGCAAATGTCACCAGCGAGTGTACGAACTGTCGCAAGGCGACAAACGAGGGATCGAGGGTCGCCTGCGCGGCGATTGCCACGGCGCTGACGACGACGAAAAACAGCAGGTTGACATACTCCATCGGCGAGTTGTACTTGCGCTGATCGCGGTCGGACAGTCTCCAGACGAACAGCCCGAGCGCACCGATCCCGGACAGACCAAGCCCGGCGTACCCGCAGAGGACTGTGAGGTAGTGAATTGCCTTACCGCCGAATGCGGCATCGGGACCCGGCGACCCGATCAGGGCGGTCAGAACCGCACCCATCAGCAGAAGCACGAGCCAGCCGATGCACAAATACAGCCCGACATGGAACGGGAGCGACCAGGTCCAGACGGTCTTGTTGTGGTGGTACACCCCTTTCAGCAGGAGCACCTCAGCGGCCATTTCTCTCAGCTCGTTGACCGTGTCGGTGTGTCGTTTTTTCGTCCACCAGTCGAGCTCCTCGAGATACGAACCGCCGTACTCCGCCCGTCCCTTTTCGTGTGGAACCGGGTACAATTCCCAGCGCATGTGTTCGGGTGCGGTGGCATACCTGATGATTTTCGCCAGCATGGCAATCACCGAAACCGCGACCGCTGCGTAGGTGACAATCTGTAGCTCCAGCATGAGTTACAAACCTCCCGGAATATGTCGAATCATCTCACGTCTTTTTTGCCCGGACATCCCGCCGATGCGTCCTCCGCCAGTGCAGCCACCATCCGATCGGGAAAAAGCAACGCCAGGTCGGCGTGTTTCTGCTGCATGTCCGACAACCAGTCACGGCGTATCAGATCGGCCAGCGACATGCTGTCGAGGGTTTCCTGGACGCGGTGGTTGACGATCGCCCAGACCGTTCGTGTTTCGCAGGCGCCGCTGTTCATGCAGACGTTTGGATTGGTAACGCAGTCGGTGAGGCTGATCGGACCGATCAGGGCCTTGATGATGTCGCCGACCCGAATCTGCGACGCCGGACGTGCCAGCTGGTAGCCCCCCCTCTGCCCGGAAACGCCGATCAGCAGTCCGTCGTTGCGCAACGATATGGCCAGTTGAGCGAGGTAATTCTCGGACAGTCCGGTGATTCTGGCGATGCGGCCGAGGTGCACAAGGTGTTCGTGCTCAAGGAGTCGAGCCAGCTCGACCATCATGCGCAGGCCATAACGTGCCCTGGTGGAGAACTTCATACATCACCCAGCTTCAGCAGATTATCGGTTCAAAGTATAGTAAACTGATAAGGATAATAATGTCAAGTGAAATTTATCACAATAAGGCGGACAATATGCACTTTGTTCGAAAACGCATAATTCTCATCATGTCTATGCGACATATTGATTTATAGCATTTTGACTGGAATCACGCTATTGTCGCAGGAGAAACTAACGCCCCTGATACATATATAATAGTGCGTTTCGGGACTTTCGGCCGATTCGGGGCCTCGGTTATGGGTTGCGAAGGTCCGATGCCAACCGTTATTAATCAATTCAGGTACACAGCGCGCACATGAAGGGTAGTGAGTAACGATGGAAGAGACTATTTACCAGTGGTTGGTACAACTGGGGCTTTCGGAGAGCTGGGCCCTGAGTCTTCGTCGATTGGTTGTAGGCGTGATCGTCATCGTGCTTGCAGTCGTCGCGAATTACGTTTTCCGCAGGATCATACTCGAGACAGTCAAGCGGGTAGTCAGCCGAACGTCGACGACCTGGGATGACGCCCTGCTTCAACGCCGCGTCTTCCACCGGTTGTCACACCTGGCGCCGGCAGTCGTGGTTTTCGTTTCGGCATCGATGTTTCCGGCCTACCAGCAGCATATCGAGCGACTGTCATACGTATACATGATCCTGGTCGGCGTATTCGTATTCAACGCTTTGCTCAACGCGTTTGTCGACATCTACAATTCTTACGATATCTCCCGACACCGCCCGGTCAAGGGGTATGTACAGCTTGTACAGATAATCATAGCGATATTTGTCGGCGTCTATGTCGTCGCGCTGCTGATCAATCGCGACCCCTGGCCCCTGTTGACGGGGCTCGGCGCCATGACGGCTATCCTTCTGCTGGTCTTCAAGGACACGATTCTCGGTCTGGTGGCGAGCGTTCAGCTCACGACAAACGACATGGTCAGGATAGGCGACTGGATCGAGATGCCCAAGTATGGGGCCGACGGCGACGTGATCGATGTAACGCTGCATACGGTCAAGGTGCAGAACTGGGATAAGACGATCACGACAATTCCGTCGTACGCGTTGATCTCGGATTCCTTTCGCAACTGGCGCGGGATGCAGGAGTCGGGAGGGCGGCGAATCAAGCGGGCAGTCAATATCGACATGTCGACCGTGAAGTTCTGCACGAAGGAGATGCTGGATCGTTTCGAGCAGTATCAACTCATCACGGATTACGTGCGTAGCCGAAGAGAGGAAATCGCCGCGTACAACCGGGAACGGGGCGTCAACGCGACGTATCTGGTGAACGGCCGCCACATGACGAATCTCGGGACCTTCCGCGCCTATGTCGCCGCGTACCTTCGCAACCATCCCAAGGTGCACCAGGACATGACCTTTCTCATCCGCTACCTTGCTCCCGGCGACAACGGCCTGCCGCTGGAGGTCTACGTGTTCAGCAACGACCTGGTGTGGGCGAACTACGAAAACATCCAGGCGGACATTTTCGATCACATCCTTGCGGTTCTCCCCTACTTCGACCTGCGCGCATTCCAGCATCCGACCGGATCGGATTTCCGTCGGCTGGCGGGCGAATCACACTGAAGTCTTCAGTCGATCAGCGCATGAAAAAGCCCGGTCACCTGACGTGACCGGGCTTGTTATTGTCGGATTCGACCAACGGTTGCGCTATCGCACGGGTGTCGATCGCATCGCTATTCTCCCGACTTGACGGTCGGCACCAGGTCCACCACCTGACTGCCGGTACCATTATCGATGTACAGGCGACCCTGCAGCGGATAGGCGTCGCCGGTGTCGAGTGTACCCGTCAGCACCATGGTGTAGACGGTGCTGCCGGTGATATTCACCGGCTGGAACAGCACGACGACAGCGAGCGTACCGGCGTCGGCCACCTGGAATACGAAGGTGGGACTTGCGGTGAGGGTCGACGTGTACGTCGACACCGTCTTGAAGCTCACGTTGCTGTTCATCGGCAGCGGGAACCCGAAGGTAAAGTTCTGGAGCGTAAGTGCCGGCGCGTCAGAGACCGCGTTGACAAAACGCACCTTCGGATTGGTGACCACCGCCCGGTCGTCGGTGCTGATTCTTCCCGCGACGGCCGTTCCGGTTGAGTCAAAGGCCCACAGCGTGTAGCTCGCGTCAGGCGCGGCTATGACGCTAGTATCCACCACGACGTTGGCCGTGCCGGTCTCCAGCAATGCCAGGGCGCGCGTACCCGGAGTGGCGTTCACATAAGCGGTCGGCGTGCGGAAGTCGATATTGGTCGCCTGCGAGACACCGTCGAGCGTGAAGTCCACGGCAGGAGAATCCTGACTGAGATGAATCGCGCGGACCTTACCGGTCTTGGCGGTCAACGCGGTCGACTGGTTGCCGGGACCGTTATCCGTGAAGAGGCGAACCGTGAACGGACTGGCGTCGGCCTGATTGGCCGTCCCCAGAGCTATGAGCGTGTAGGACGACGAGGTGTTGAGTGTGGTGGCGTCAAACCGGGCCACTTCGTTCGTCGTACCCGCTTCAACAACCGAGAAGACGTAGCTCCCGTTGCTCACCACCAGGTAAGGCGATACTTCCCCGAAGGCGTAGTCGCCGAACAAGAGCGTCCCGGTCGGATTGTCGCGCCGGATATCGACCGCCGGCATGTCGAGGACCGCGTGTGTGAAGCGGAGCTTGACCGAGTCAGTGATCGTGGCCCGGGCATCCGAAGCAACGACCGCGCTCATCCGGCTCAGCGAATCGAGGACAAGCAGCGTGTAGTCGGTGCGGAAGCCGAGCTCGACCGTTGTATCGATCACCGGCGGCGTGGCAAAGCCGGACTGACGGACCTTGATATTACGATTACCGGGTCCGACGTCGAGATACCCGCCGGCTCCTTCATACGCGACGTTCGTATGCTTGATGGAGTCTCCCACGAGGGTTTCAATCGGATAGCCGTCGACACCGGCGTGGATCACGCGCAGCTTGGAGGCCGCGATGGTAAGTTCCGAACTACCTGTGCCGGCGCCGTTGTCCGTAAAGATGCGGACACGGAACGGATACCCGTCGCCGTCGGCGAGCGTACCGAACGCCATGATCGTGTAGACCGTATTGTTGGCAAAGGTGAACGGCAGGTACACTCGCACCTCGCTGGAGCTGCCGGCCGGCGTTATCACGAGCTGGGTGGCGCCAGCGGACAGGGTTTGGTACGGTGTAATGCCCTTGAAGGACACGTTACCGAACAGAGTCGCCCCCGTTCCCGACACGGTCTTGACGTCGACCGCCGGGGCATCGGGTGAAGCATGCACGAACCGGGCCTTCGGCGCCGAAGGATTCGGCGTGCGATCGTCTATATCGTACACCGGATCGATCAGCGCGAGCTGATCCATCGCAAAGATCGTGTAGTCAGTGTTGAACGCGAGGTTGAGGTCGATGTCGATAACGGCCGCACCGCCCACCGGGCCGACCTTGATATTGCGGACACCCGGATCAACTTCGCTGTATCCTTTGGTGCCTGCATACTGGATCGTATCATCCCACTTGAGGACGTCATCCACGCGTACCTCGACAGCCGGGGCGTCGTAACTGGCGTGGATAACGCGAATGGACGGCTCGTTGATCGTCAGGTCGTTCACGATGTTGCCGTCGCCGTTGTCACGGAACACTCGAACACCGAACGGATATTGATCGAGCGTGTCAAGTGTGCCGAACGCGACGATCGTGTAGAGACTGTTGGTCTGGAGTGCGAACGGATCGAAGACGACGATCTCGTCGGTATTGCCCGCCGCGGTAACGGCGAAGACGTATGCACCGGGATCAACACTCACGTAGGACGAAATGTCCTTGTAGTTGGCGGCCGCGAAGACGGCGGCGCCAGAGCCCGAATTGACCTTGATGTCAACGGGGCCGGCATCGGGGGCTGCGTGGACAAAACGGACTTTGGCCTGTGTCCCGCTCAAGACCCGATCATCAACGACAAATACGCCTTCGATGGACGCCAATTCGTCAAACGCAAAGGCCGTGTAGTACACGTCTTCGTCGAGCAGCCGGGTCTCTTCGATCAGCACCGGTGAGGTCTGGTTGGCCGGGACGACCTGGATGTTCCGCGTGCCCGCGTTCAACTGGGCATACCCGGCGGTGCCGCGGTACGGCACGGCCTGTATCTGCCGCACGCCGTCGGAGAGCACGTCGAGCACCGGCCCGTCGTAGCTGGCGTGGATCAGTCGAACCGGCGATTTGGCGATCGTAAGGTCAACAAACTGGTTTCCGTTTCCGTTGTCGGTGTATACGCGCACACCAAACTGGACGGTGTCCGTAAGACTGAACGTACCGTGCGCGACAATGGTGTACGTGGTGTTGGGCGACAACGCAACCGGGTTAAACACGAGGACTTCGTTCGTATCCCCGGCCGCGGTCACGACGAACCGATACTGGGTATCGTCGATTATCTGATAATCGGTGATATCCTTGAAGGAAAGATTGCTGAATACGGCGGCGCCGGTACCGGTCTCGAGCTTGATGTCTACCGCCGGGGCATCATGCACCGCATGCACGAACCGGACCTTAGCCTGGTCGGCGACCGGCGCGCGGTCGTCTTCTTCAAAAAGCGCCGCAATCGTGGTCAGACGGTCGACGGCGAAGATCGTGTACTCCGCGCCGGCCACGAAATCAAGATCGGCATCGATCACAGATGGCCCACCAGCGGCGGACTGAACCTGAATATTGCGGGTCCCGGCGTTCAATTCCGTGTACTTCGACGAGCCCTTGAAAGCCAGACTCGGTATCGCCGCATATCCATCGACGAGGACGTTGACGGCCGGCGCGTCGTAGCTCAGGTGCATGACGCGGAAGTCGGCCTTCGTGCGCGGCTCGACGGTCAGGTCGGTATACGACGTACCGTCATCGTTATCGGAGAACAGCCGCAGCGTGAACGGATACGCGTCACCGTCGTCGAGCGTGCCCAGAGCGACCAGCGTGTAGACCTGGCCGTTCGCGAGGGCGATCGGCTCGTACGCAATCAGTTCCCACGTCGAGTCGGCCATGGTCAGAACGAACACGTAGTCACCGGCATCGACGGACGAATAGGCGCCGATAGTCCTGAATGCCACGTTGGGGAACTGCTTCGGTCCGAAACCGCTGTTCAGACGGACATCGACGCGGGGCGCATCGGGCGACGCGTGGATAAATCGCACCTTGGCCTGGTCGGGGTTGGGAGTCCGATTGTCGCCGCCAATGAGCAAATCGAGGTCCGCGGCTTCATCCACGGCTACAAGCGTGTATTCATTGCCCGAGCGAAATTCGTCGTCCGTTTCCACGAGGACGGTTGAGGATACGCCGGCGGGCGTCACTTTGATATTGCGGGTTCCCGCCGTTACGACGGAATACGCGGCGGCTTCACCGTAGGTCAGCGAAGCAAACGCGACGGCATCATCGACCAGCACGTCGACCGGCCCGCCATCGTAGCTGGTGTGGAGAACGCGAACGGTGGCGTCCGGCAGATCGGCATCGAGCAGGTCGGCGAACGCCGCACCATCGTCGTTATCGGTGAACACGCGAACCCGGAACGGGTACGCGTCGGTCTTGTCGAGCGTGCCAAGGGCGACAATGGTGTAGACCTTGCCGTTTTGCAGTCCGATCGGCTTGTACAAGGCTTCTTCGGCGGTCGAGCCGGTGGCCGTGACGGCAAACGTATACGCGCCGGCGTCAACTTCGATGTAGTCCGAAACGGACTTGAAGGCGCGGTTCGAGAACACGGTGGCTCCGGTACCGCTGTTGACCTTGATGTCGACAGCAGGCGCGTCGGGAGCGGCGTGAATGAAGCGTACCTTGGCCTTGCTGGGATTGGAGGAACGGAGGTCTTCCTGGAAGACGGCGTCAATGGTACTCATTTCGTCGAGCGCCACTACGGTGTAGAACTTGTCGACGGTAACGTTCACATCGAGATCCAGCACGACCGGTGTTGTCGCGCCGGAGGGCGTCACGGTGACATTGCGCGCACCGGGATCAACCTGGGCATAGCCGGAAGTGGCGCCATACCCGAGCCCGGCGACGGCCACGGCGCCGTCGACGCGGATGTCGACATCAGGCGCGTCGAAGCTCGCGTGGATCACGCGGACATTCGCCCGGGGGCTCCCCGATCCAACCGGCGGCTCATCATCATCGCATGCCAAGAACAAGGCGGCGACGAGTGCCATCAATACAAACAGACTCGAGAGCAAGGTCTTTTGCATGGTGTTCGTTCCTCACATTCCACTTTTATCACACATTGGCATCAATATCCGGGCAGGTATTCTGGACAGGGAACTGCCGCCCGGGCATCAGTATCGCCCGGGGGCCGGGTCCTCCCCCGCAGGAACCATTGGTCCGTTCCGGAACGCTCGTCTGACCGGACCACGGTCTGACGGTAGCCACATCGGCACTGACACTGAGAACACATCCCAACCAAAATACACGTAAGACGGCCCATGCGTGTGCCGTCATTTATGTCATATCGAACCAGTCCCGAACCGGGTCGGGAGAATCACAGCCCCTAAAGAGCATCATTGGACCGGGAGTGTCAAGTGCCTTCGCCGTGATTTCTCCGCTCAAAGCCATTTTGCCTCAATCGGTTTGGGCCGTGGCGGCTGCCGTCGGACGTCCGGCGGAGCGACCTTTTTCGCACGAGCGCGTAATATACCACCTCGCGACCCGTGCGCAACCGGTTTCCCCCTGCCCATTATCAGTAGATAGACTCGCCGGGGGAATCGGATGTGCAATGTCATCATAAGACGGTGGTACCGTTGAGGTTGGACAGCCCCTCCGACGGACTTCCGGTGGCCGCAGCCTCGACCGCCGTCGTCCGGCGCATGGCACCGGAAATAGAGTTGATTGCGACCACCCGTTTGTCTACCTTAGCGCACGTCCGCGGACCATCGGTCGGTGGCCCGCACCGAACCCCGATTAACCTGAAGCAAGGAGTATCCGTGCCGCTTCATACGGAATACGAGCCGCTGAAACGAGTCGTGATTCATGAGCCCGGTTACGAGTGGAATCTGGTGACAGTTGAGCACGACATGCCGGAGAAGTACCTTATCGAGGATGTCCTGTTTACCCAGCGGGCGGCCAGCGACCACCGTGAGTTTTCCGACTGCCTCCGTCACGCCGCCGGTCCGGGCGGTGTGGTCGAGTTCACCGAGTTGCTTGCAGAGATACTTTCCGATCGGGAGGTCTGCTCGGACGTGGTCGGCGCCGTATCGGCGCTGGAGGGCGTGGGAATCGGCACGCATGATTACCTGTTGTCGGAGAACCTTGCGCCGCGCGAGCTGGCCTTGCTGCTGGTGGCCGGCGCCTTTCGACCGGGTGATCGATCCCACCAGGGGTACCGGGTGTTTTTCCCGCCGATTCCGAACCTGATGTTTACCCGCGACCTGGGGATATTCTTCGGCGATACCGTAGTCCTGAGCCACCCCGCCAAGGGTATACGTCGACGTGAGGGACTGTTGGCACGGTACATTTTCCGCAATCACCCCATGTTTGCGGATATACAGATTGTCGATGTGCTCGATGACGCCACCGAGCATGCGTTCGCAGGTCACGTTCATTTGGAGGGAGGAGACGTGATCGTGCTGGATTCCGATACCATTCTCGTCGGGTCCAGTGAACGAACCTCCGACAGCGCGATACAATTGCTGGCGCGCCGCCTGCTGACGAACGGTATGGCGAAAAGGTTAATAAAAGTGTTGATGCCGCGCGACCGGGCAACCATGCATCTCGATACCGTCTTCACGATAATCGGCCGCGATGACTGCGTGTACTATCCACCGTTTTTCAGCGAGGGGACGGGAGCATCTCCCCTGAATTGCATTACCTACGAATTATCGGACGGTGAGTTGACGGTAGTGGATCAGACCGCGCCCCGCGGCCTGTTTTCGGCCCTGGAGCGGCTCGGATATGCGTTCCCCAACCGGGTTCCGTGCGGAGGAGATATCCCCCACTACCAGACCCGGGAGCAATGGACGGACGGCGCCAATTTGTTTGCGGCGCGGCCGCGGGTGGCGTTCATCTACGAACGGAACACGCAGACGATCAGTGCATTTCAGAAGAACGGCTACAACGTGCTCTCACCGTCGCAGTTTCTCAAGACTGATCCGGCGACTGTGGATCGCACCCTGGTCACGCTCTCGGGCGCTGAGTTGTCTCGGGGGCGGGGCGGCGCACGGTGTATGACCATGCCGGTGTCCCGATCGTGACTCTACCAGGGTATTGCTGATTCCACGGACCGAGGGCGAAAGAATTTGAGCGCCCGTGCGATGCTCAGGAGTTCATCTCGAAAGCGGCATATCCTTCGACCGCCTGCCGGACACCGTCTTCCAGCTCCGTGAACTCACCTTCGTAGCCGATCTTGCGAAGATTGGTGAGATCGGCCTCGGTGAAGCTCTGGTACTTGCCGGCGAGCGATTTGTTGAACGGAACGTATGAGATCGATCCGGAGCCAAGCAGCGCGATCAGGGTCGTTGCCACGTCGTTAAAACTCCGGCTCCTGCCCGTGCCGACATTGACGATCCCTTTGACCTTGCGGGTCGCCGCAAAATGCAGATTGACGTTCACCACGTCACCTACAGACACGAAATCGCGGCGCTGTTCGCCGTCGCCGTAACCATCGGTGCCCTCGAACAACCGGCAGATTCCCTCGGTTTTCAGCTGGCGGTACAACTGGTAGACCATCGACGCCATGCGCCCCTTGCGGGTTTCGCGCGGTCCGTAGACGTTGAAGTAGCGCAGTCCGACGACCGTGCTTTCCGCGCGCGGCAGGCGGGTGCGAACGTATTGATCGAAGGCCAGCTTCGAATACCCGTAGACGTTGATCGGTCGCTCGTTTGCGGGCGATTCGGCAAACGATCGCTGCGCGCCGTAGGTTGCGGCGCTCGAGGCGTACACAAACGGGATTTCGTTGGCCAGCGCATATTCGAGCAGATACTTGGAGTAGGTGAAATTGTTGGCCATCATGAAGCGGCCGTCGTTGTTCATCGTATCAGTGCACGCCCCCTGGTGCAGGATCGCCGTCAACGGAGCCTCAAACAGCCCGGCACTGACTTCTTCCAGAAATTCATCGGTATCCATGTAATCCGTGATCGTGCAATCGGCAAGATTGACATGCTTGTCGCCGTCGGTCATGTCATCGACCACGAGGATATTCGTTATGCCCCGGTTATTCAGTTCCTTGACGATATGGCTGCCGATGAATCCGGCGCCGCCGGTGACTACGTACATGACGGATCCCCTGTTAGTTCGAATACGGGTTATGCGTTCCGCCCGGCGCTACATCTGAATCGAATGCAGGAACTTCTCCACTTCGGGGAGCCCGCCCTGCAGCACGACATAGCCGTTGTATGGTTCGCGTTCGGTGATTTCGCCGGCGATGGGCGTGAGCATAATCTCGCGGACTTCATCGAGATCGCTGGTTTGCCCGAATGCCCAGCCCAGCTTGATATAGGCGACCTCCGGCAGCATGTTCTCGGCCGGAATGATCCCCTTGGCCATGAGATCGCGACCGGTGTCGTAGACGAACATGTGCACGTATCCCCAGAGAGTCTGCACGGTCATGTAGATCGCGACTCCGTTTGCGACGGCACGCTCGATCGCCGGATAGACCGGCTTGTTGATATGCCCGAGCCCGGTTCCTGCAATCACGATCCCCTTGTATCCGTTGTCGACAAGCGAATCGATGATATCGCGGTGCATGTTCGGGTAATAGTAGACCATCGCCACCCGCTCTTCAAACACCGGCGTGATCTTCACGTGCCGGTCCCGACGACGTCGTTTGTAGGTGTCCTTCAGCGGTGTGATTTTGTTTCGGTCGACGGTCGCTATGGGAATATCGCCGATCGTCCGAAAGGTCGAGCGATACGAAGAGTGCATTTTGCGAACACGCGTGCCGGGATGCAGCAGGCCGTACTTGTCCGATGTCGGCCCGAACATGCAGACCATGACTTCGGCGATGTCCGATTCCGCCGCGGTTTTGGTCGCATGAATGAGATTCAGCGCCGCATCGGATGACGGCCTGTCCGACGAACGCTGTGAGCCGACCAGCACGATCGGGACGGGCGGATCCTGGACCATGAAGGCCAGCGCCGACGCCGTGTGATGCATGGTGTCGGTACCGTGCCCGATGACGATTCCGTCGATCCCGTTTTCAATCTCGCGGCCGATCGCGATCGCGAGTTCTTTGTACTGGCTGGGACCCATATTCTCGCTGAATACGGCGAACAGCTTATCGGTCGTCAGGTTGCAGATGTCGGCAAGTTCCGGGACGGCGCCGTACAATTCCCCCGGTGTGAAGGCCGGGATTACGGCACCGGTGCGATAATCGAGTCGCGACGCGATCGTGCCTCCGGTACCGAGCAGCTTGACATGCGGCAGACCCTCGGTTACCGGGAACTGCTTCTCGGGGATTTTGTAGTGGGCCTGCTTGTATCCCTGCTCGGTGATGTTGGTGATCGTATCGACGGCGATACCGATGTTGTAACCGGTCACCAGTTTCAAGACGATGTGACGGTCGTCGTCGTTTTCCGACCGCGGCAGAATAATGCCGGTGAAGTCGCCGCGCGTCGTACTGACCAGCGACTCGCTCCATACCCGCGAGTGGAACTTCTCCAGCGTCGCCAGCGCCTCGCCCTTGTAGCCCTCCATCGCTTTCTCAGCCACGGGACACCTCCTCGGCCACCATGCGACGGACCTCAGCAAGCGGCACATTACCCAGCGCAATCGGGCGAAGCCGGCCGACGATCCAGTCTATTTCGGCGTCGGGCTGACGCTCGGGTCGGTGCGCCTCAAACTCGGCACGAAGCGAAGGTATCGCATCGGCTGCGTCGCGCGAAGTCGCCTGCCGGTAACTCACCTGCTCGAGCAGGGAGTCGAAGGAATCGCCGGGGTAGCGGTACCACAGCGGTATCAGGTCTTTCAGTATCTCGGGTACGAGGTTTCTCCGTGCTGTCTCCGCAAACAGGGTACCGAGCGTCTGGTAGTCGGGCACCGGGCGGCCCACACATGCTCCCTGGATGTTTCTGAGCACCTGACCCATCAGGCATGCGACCATCCGCGGTGCAAACGCGTGGTTCTCGACAATCGACTCGATAACGGGCACGAGATTGTACCGGAGAAGGAACGGGTGCATGTGTGCGGGGACTTTCCATCGGTGAAGCTGGGCCGCACGCATTGAGACGTCGACCGCCAAGCCCGCGCGAATAGTTTCGATCTGTTCGCCGGTAATCGGAATCGGGGCTGAGTCAGTATCGGGATACATCCGGTCCGGCCCGGGGAGCACGCGTTCGAAGACCGTCGTCCCGTCAGGCAGCGACTTGCGCGTTTCGTTCGGGACGCCCTTATAGGCGAGCTGACATCGCTCTTCGATCGTAAGGAGCGCGGTTGCGATGTCCGCTTCGGGGCCCCAGAATATGATCTGGGCATCGTCATCGGCAGAGCCCAGCAGGAAACGGATATTTGCCCATCCTTCGCTGTCGATCACCGGCGACAGGGCTTCCGACGAGGTCATATTGGGCTTTTCGAGGCAGGCAATCACCTTAAGTCGGTCCGATATTTCGTCGGCGAAGCTCCGCCCGGGTCCGGTAAAAAACGACAGGTATTCGGCGAAATGCGGGAGATTGACGGCGACGATATGCTGTCCGGCCGCGTAGGCCGCTTCGACAGGCGCACAATCCGCGCCGATCATATCCGGCGTGATCTCCCGGTGCGTGATTTTCCACGAGATTGGATCGGCGACTCGTTCCCGAAGTTGTTCGGCGATCCGGAGCAGCGCCCATTGCCGGTAGGCTTCGTTGTGCGTGAGTTCCGGAATCCAGCGAATGTGCGATACCCCTTTTATTTCCACGCGGGTACCGCCGGTCACGCTCACGTTGACGTCTTCGCGGGCAGCTCCGATCCCCGTGCGAACCTTGCCCGAACTGCGCGTGAGAAACCGCAGGTAATTCGCCGCCTCCGCCGCTTCGTCCGGTGTGAGCATGTCAGGATAGGTGACCATTTCTATAAGCGGCATCCCCAGGCGGTCGGTCGTGTAGGTTCGGTAATGACCGATATCCGATACTTCGCGGCAGGAATCTTCTTCGATACTGAGCTGGATAATCCGCACTTTTTTCTCGGCGATCGGGATTTCCCCTTCGATACCGACAATCGCGGTGCGCTGAAACCCGGTCGGAATGGAGCCGTCGAGATACTGCTTGCGCGTGATGTGCAGTTCGCCGACGACATTGGTCTTGAGCATAAGCGCTATCTCAATGGCGATATCGAGCGCCTGACGGTTTATGCGAAACGGCGGCGTGTCGTCGATATCGTACGTGCAGGCGGTTTCGTTTTTGATCCGGTAAATGATGTTCTTTCGGGTCCGGAACTCCATCAGCGCCGTGCCGTCGTATTCTCCCAACTCGGACAGCGTCGGCCGCATGTGCCGAACCAGTTCGGCGTCGAACTCCCCGGGTGCCTGGTAGAAGCCGGCGGGACAGTGGCAGAAGAGCTTTTTTTCCGTGAGAAGCTGCTGGTGGATTTCGAGCCCGCACTTGAAGCCGAGCTGGCGGTACGTTTCCCGGGTGGCTTCGCGACGCGGGACATAACCGACCAATCGACGGGTTTTCTTGTAGTTTTCAGCGGCTGTCAGCCCGGAGTTCCGGGTGGTCGGACGTGACACGTTTTGTCCCTTTCATCCTCACGGTTCGGTAACGGGCGGTAAAGTAACGGGGCAGCATCGACAATTCAAGCGATTTTGTCGTAACCCGTGACACGGGAACGATTCTTTGGACATTGAACGGACGGTCTTCAGTTTCGTCCATTTTGTGTGGCCGGAGTCGGTCGACAACCAATCGCCAGTTCATCTCCGAGAGCGTAGCGGGCCGGCTGGAAACAGGGAGTTACGAGGGCGTGCCGATGAGGGTTCGGTGGTGGGCGGCAGTTCTATTGTGCGCGCTGATGGTAATCGGCCATCTTCGGGTGATATCACGTGCGCGCGGAATCGGAGATGACAGCGATCGTAGCAAAGACACGCTATCTGCAAGCCTTACAAGCGATTCCACGGGCATCCAGTGGCCGGTCTGTTCGGGAAACCAGACCACATCCGAAATCAGCACGACGTTTGATTGTTTTGGGACGTTTATGTCGGCTCGGTCAGATTGTCCGGGCAATTGCAGCGCCGGGAACAGCTGCATGGCATTCGAATCACCGGAGGGAAGCGACCTCATCTACCTGTTCGCGGGCGGCATCTGGATCGGTGGTATCAGCGGCGGCGATACGCTGGTGTCGGCGAGCAGGGACAACACTTTTCCACTTTCCAACGAAATGTCTCCGCCGACAGCCTCTTTTCGGTCGGTGACAACGATACCGACCCCGGCGGACTTCGGACTGCGGGCGGAGTTTTATGACACGGCAACAACCGGAGTCGTGCCCGATGCCAGCGGCCGGAACCACATCCCGCTCGGATTGAGGATCGCAAACCGCTCCCACGTTCGGTACGATGCCGGTCACAACAAGGCTGTCGTGTACGACATGGTAATCACGAATATCAGCCGCAACGACATTACCGACGGTTATGTTGGCATCTTCCTCGACGCGGACATAATGTACGAGTCCACATACGGGTTCGAAGATGATATGATCGGATCGCTCCGATCGAGCGGTATGGCATATGTCGTCGACAATGACGGCGATCCGCAGTCGGGGGATTTCACGGGGCGAAGTCCAACCCGGTTATTCGCCTTTCAATTTCTCGGCAGTTCATTCACTGCCCGAGACACAAGCTTCAACTGGTGGCGGGTATATACACTTGGGGGAGCGGATGACTTCGGACCTCGTCGACGGGACACTGTCTACCATGACTACGGTACGGGAGGCACAGGAGAACCGTACGGCGACCAGAACAAATACCATATGTTACGTTTCCCCGAGTGGGATTACGACCAGTGGTACATCACCGAAATAGGTACGGACGACGACATCTGGATGGCGCCGCCGGCCGCCGCAGCGCTTGACCTCTACGACGGAGGCGATATTCGGTTCCTGATGTCGACCGGCCCGTTCGACCTTCCCGCAGACTCAAGCATCCGGCTGTTGTACACTATGTTTGTGGGGCGATGGGTACACCGTGATCCTACTATCCTTCAATTCCTGCCTGACTACCCGGACCTGTACCGCATGAGCCTGAACATGTCGGACGCGATGGCCACATCGGCAAACGCCCGGCTTCTGGCCGAGGCACTGATCGATCCGATGCAGCCCCCGGTGGGATTCGCCGTGGCGCATGAATCGATCGACTCCGTTGTACTTAGCTGGGATCCCTGGGGTCTGCCCGAGGTAACCGGGTATCGCGTTTTTGCCGGCGGTGTGCCGTTCACCGATTTCCCTCATCCGGGAGCGATTGCTCCCTGGGTAAAACCCGAATCACTGATGCTCGTCGATGAAATTGGTCCCGAGCGGCAGTACACGATCACGACTTTCAGCCCTGACACCCTCTACTATCTTTCTGTGAGTCACATCACTGCCCTTGGCGAAGGCGAACGAACGGAACCTGTCCCGGCACGAGCCGGGGCTCGCGCGACCGCCCCGGAATTCGATCGGTCGAGAGTACTGTACTTACCGGGTGATCCGGCCGTACTCACGTGGTCGCACGACGAGCCGTCGATGTTTGATCATTTTTCGGTCTATCGCTTTGAGCCGGGCGATCCGGACACAACGTGCTTCCACTCTTATTATGACACCGGCGAGTCTCTGGCTTTCCGTACCGCCCGTGATACGGTGGTGGTCGACGGAATCACCTACTACTACTATCAGCGTGACAGTTATGCAGAGGTTGACGGCAACACGTTCTCATTTGCGGATGATTCGCCGATACACGGCTGCCTGTATGTCGTGGCGGGCACCGATCGGAACGGTTTTGAATCGTGGTTTTCGCGGCCCGCACGCGCGGTTGAGCGACCCGCGGTGACCGCCGATATCGGCGTGCTCACGTACTCATCGCCCTACGGGCAGGGAGTGGCTCTGGAGACTGTCACCTCTTTCTATGACGACGTCCTCTCCCGGTATTCGTATGAGATCCGCAATCTCTCACTGCCCGAGAATCAGATTACCGACTCCCTCTGGTGGCGTGAGCTTCTGCGCTACCGCTGCGTGATTATCGATGACGGCCTTCGAGACTACGCCCTGAACATGCTTCCGCCGACCGCAATCCATGACCTTCTCGACGCGGGCGGGAGCGTAATATACTGCGGTTCGTTTTTCGGCAAGACGGGCGCCGACTGGTTTGGCGCAGCACCGGCATATCGGTCCGTGGACAGCGCGATGGAGCGGTTGTTTGGAGTTGACTCGGTTTTCCAGACCGGCCTGCGCTGGTACGCCACTAACACCGATCCGCCGTTGATCGACAGCATGCTCGGATTCGTGCGGGCGGTCCCCCAAAACGCGTCTCTGCCATTCTTGCTGTATGACTCTCTCCCTTATCCCCTTCTTGGGGGTATGGAAGGTTACTGGCCGACCACATCGGCGGCTATGGCGTCGGCATTCGGGGTTTCCGATTCCTCAGCGGTCGTCTTTGCGTTCGAAAGCCGGTATCCGGCCACTTCCCGGGTGCATGGTCATCCGTGCGCGGTTCTGAAGGAACACGGGCAGGGCCGCGCCATGGCAATCGCGGAACACCTCTGGTACCTGGATACGGACGGCGTGCGATCCCTTGTCGACTGGTTCATGCTTGGCGTCCCCACCGGGAGCGAAGACCCGGACGAACCGCCGCTTCCTTCGTCGGTCGAACTGCATCAGAACTACCCCAATCCGTTCAATCCCACCACAACCCTCAGGTTCAGTGTTGTATCGGCGGGTCACGTGCGACTTGCTATCTACAACGTGCTTGGACAGCGGGTCAAAACGTTGGTCGACAACTACCGGCCGGCCGGGATACACACGGTCGTCTGGGACGGCACAACCGAGAGCGGCAATCGGGCCGCGTCCGGCGTTTATCTCTATCGACTCAGGACTGACGGAACCGATGTCAGCCGGAAGATGCTTCTTTTGAGATAGTACGTCCACACGGCCGGTGAGAATCCCCTCATCGGACAAACCACTTGGACCGAACCAACGCGCATCGTACCATAGGCGTAGATATCCACGATGTAATCCGGAACCAATACTGTCCGGAATCGTTGTAAAGCAGGACGGTACGGCAATCAAAGCCGCATTCCGTACTATAAAGAGGAATCGCAGATCATGTCGTTACAGGAAGCCTACCGGCAGTTGCTCAGCGGAATCGGGGAGGACCTGAATCGCGAGGGTCTTCGGGACACACCGAAACGGGCCGCCAAGGCGCTGGAGTTTCTCACACAGGGATACTCGGCGGATGTCGAACAGATTGTTAACAGCGCCGTGTTTGAGTCGGATACCAGTGAGATGGTGGTGGTCAAGGATATCGAGTTGTACTCGATGTGTGAGCATCACCTGCTGCCGTTTTTCGGCAAAGCGCACGTGGCGTACTTGCCCAACGGCAAAGTTATCGGCCTGTCGAAACTGGCCCGCATAGTAGACGTCTTTGCCCGCCGCCTGCAGATCCAGGAGAATCTGACCCGGCAGATTGCCGACACGATTCAGCGGTACACGAATGCGAAGGGAGTCGGGGTGGTCATCGAGGCGCAGCATCTGTGCATGATGATGCGCGGCGTGCAAAAGCAGAACTCCGTAATGACGACATCTTGTGTGCTCGGTGAAATCCACGACGATCAGGCAACCCGGGCTGAGTTTTTCAGCCTGATACGCGGAATCAGCGGGCGTCGCGGGATGTAGCGGCGTTAGATGACCCTATGTATCTGACCTTGAGCAAGCGGTTCGAATTCTCGTCATCGCATCGATACTACGTCCCCGACTGGGACCCGCAGAAAAACCGACAGTTTTTCGGCCGCAGGATCGGCGGCCCGCACGGGTACGGCAACAACTTCACGCTGTACACCGTTTTCCACGGCGCTGTCGATGCGCGGGACGGCATGATCATCAACGTAACGACAATCAAAAAACGTGTAAACGATATCCTCTCAGCCCGCTACGACCACAAGTTTCTCAATGTCGATACGTCGCCGTTCGATTCCATTCCCCCCACGCCGGAGAATCTCGTTGCCTGTCTGTTCGAAGATATCCGCTCCGCCTTTTCGGGTGAGTCGGCGCAGCCGGTGGTGTGTCATCTGGAGGAGACCGACACTTCGGCGGCAACCGCGTACGCGGGCGGACGGATCGAACGGCACTTCACGATTGATTTCTCCGCCGCCCGGAGAACCGTGTCACCACACCTGACGGATCAGCAGAACCGGGAGCTGTTTGGAAAGGCCGTCAACATACATGGTCACGGCTATCGCGTGCGTGTTACGCTGGATGGTCCGGTGGACGGCAGTTACGGCATGATTGTTCCTCCGTCGGAGTCGGAGCGGGCGCTGTCGTCGCTCTATGAAGAACTGGACCATCACTACCTGAATGATGAAGTCTCGGGACTAAAAAGCCTGCCGGTGACCACCGAGACACTCGCGCGGTACGCCTTCGAACGACTTGGCGCCTCGCTGCCGGTCAATCGCGTGCGACTGCACGAAAATCCCCGATTCTTCGCGGAATTTCATCGTGGCGGTATCACTTTCCTGGGAATCGAGAGCAGTTTCCATGCGGCTCATCGGTTGCACAGCTCCCGGTTGACTGAGCTTGAAAACGTCGAGGTGTATGACAAGTGCAATAACGCAGCCGGGCATGGGCACTTGTACCGACTCGAAGCAACTGTCGGTGGTACGCTCGATGAGCGGAGCGGGACGCTGTTCGACCTCGATCGCGCCTATAAGTCCGTGGACTCTGTCCTCGAGCCGTGGCGATTCCGCCATCTCGATCTCGACACTGATGACTTCCGGGACCGACCCAGCACCGCCGAAAACATGGTAACAACACTGTGGCCGCGTCTGCAGAAGGCCCTCGACGATCGTCTGTGGCGGACACGGCTGTGGGAGACTCCGAACAATCGATTCACCGTACGAAGACAGGGAGATTCTCGTTGAAACGTATTCTGATTACGGGCGCGAGTCAGGGCATCGGGAGAGCAATCGCGGTCCGGCTGGCCGGGGAGGGCAGGACGGTCTATGTACACGGCCGCAACAAGGACGCCCTGCGGAAGACCGCGGCGCTGGTCGAGTCGAAACGGGCAACCGGCGTTCCAATCTTCGCCGACCTGCACGGTGAGGCCGGGATCCAATCGATTGTCGACGCGGCTGGCGCCGGTCCCCTCGACGTACTCGTCAACAATGCCGGCGTGGCGTTTGTCAAGCCGGTGGAAGAGCTGACCGAAGACGAATGGCGTCGCACGCTGGATATCAACGTCACGGTGCCGTTTTTGCTCGTAAAGAATCTCGTTCCCTTTATGACTTCAGGCGGGACGATTGTCAATATTCTCTCGATCGCCGCGGAATCGGGATTTGCGAACTGGAGCAGTTACTGCGCGAGCAAGTTTGCGCTGGATGGATTCTCTCGCGCGCTGCGCGAGGAACTTCGCCCGCGCGGTATCCGCGTCATCACCGTCACGCCGTCCGCAACCAATACCGCCCTGTGGAACAGCGTCTCCGGGGATTTCCCGCGCGAAAAGATGCTGAATCCGGATGAAGTGGCCGAGGCGGTCGCATTTGCGCTCTCGCGGCCGTCCGACGTTCTCATAGACTCTATCCGTGTGGGCAATATAGCCGGGACGTTGTAACCCTGTGTATCAGGGACAAAGTGAGACGCCGACAAACGTCTCCCCATCTGTCTCCACATGAATCGGGCTTACCTGATGCGGTCGATTTTGCTGGCGACGACGAAGTCGTTGATCGACAGACCGCCGATCGCGTGCGTCCAGAGCGTGATCCGGACCTTGTTCCACCCGTGGATGTAGATGTCCGGGTGGTGTCCCTCGTCCTCGGCGATTTCTGCTACCTTATTGACCCACGCCATAGCCTCGACGAAATCCTTGAAACGGAACTCCCGCTCAAGAGACTTGTCGTCGAGCACCGTCCAGTCCGGCAACTGCTCGAGATAAACTTCAAACTGGTCTCGGGTCAGCGGGTCAATTCCGCCCTCGCAGGGCACACACCGTTTCCGGCTGAGATTCTGCATCGCAAACCGCCTCGCTTACACCTTCTTGAACGGGTTATCGACGAGATACAGCCCGTCGGTGATCAGTTTCCGCAGGTGTTCCTGCGCAGTCGCCGTGCGATTCAACTCATCCCGAATCCGGTCCGCAGTGTCGGCGAAAATTCCTCTCGAAACGAGAATCTCGAGAATCTCCAACGACGCCAGCCAATCGTTCGGGTGTTCTGCTCTCAGCGACTCATACAACGCAACGATGGAATCATCTGTTTTGTTCTCGGTGCGATAGGCGCGAATAATGGCGTATATGTTCTGCAGGGCGCGGGTCTTGTCGTCGTAGTCGAGTTTGACGGTGCGTTCTTTCGGCACCAGCGACGGTTGCTCGTAGGCGTCCTTGTCGGCGGCGCTGCAGAAGACGGAAACGATCTCGGCGCCGACCGCCATATCGTAGGCGCCCCACGTCGGATCGAACAATACGGTCAAACCGTTATTGACGGAGCAGTCCGAAAAGACGAGCAGGACGACCTTGTCGTTTCTGCGTTCAACCCGCTCCAGCAATCCGTCAACGGTGATTCCGCTCTCGAACGTGAAGTTGCTCCGCCGGCCCGGAACCAGCCCGTGCGACCGCAGGTCGCCGTCGGACATGCGTTCAATCGGCTGGTCCACGCCTTTAAGCTTGCCTACCGGCGAGCCGAATCCGTCGGCGTGATAGACTTTGCCGTGTCCCTCGAGTTGTTTGTATTCGACCGCGAGGGCGGTGGCGCCGGTCGTCTTGATGTACACGGGGCGATTGTGCTCGTCAACCGTCACGCCGGTGAAAACGCCGGAAACCTGCAGGCCCGAAGAATACACGGCGGTCGAAACGTTGTTGCACTCGATTGCCTTCGTCAGCCCCGAAACGCCGCCCGTACGAAATGCCATCCCGTCGGCGAATTCCTCGAGTACGTCGATCAGGTGCCGGAAATCGGGCGTAACGAACAGCTGCGGCTGCTGGGTCGTGATATCAAAGGCAAAGTCCGCAGTCTGGAGATTGTACGGGAGCTTTTTTACCTTCGGCGTTACGCAATTGGCGGATTCCCCGATCGATGAGAGCAAACCGGCGCCGTATATCTTGGGATTGTCAAGGGTACCGATCAGGCCGTATTCCACAGTCCACCAGTGCAGGCGACTCAGCAGCGCCATCTCCGACGGCGTGCCGAGATTCGCCTGGCCGTACTCCACGGCATTCTCCGCCGCCTTCACTTCTTCCGGATCGGGATTCGGCAGTTCTTTGAGGATGGACAGGTGGCGGATGGCCTCGTACAACTCGAAGTCTTTTCTCGAAGACATCGCTTTGGCGCCTACTTCACCGATCCGCCGGAGGTATTCCGCGTATTCCGGATCCGCGATAATGGGGGCGTGTCCGGCCGCCTCGTGGATGATATCCGGAGCCGGGGTGTATTCGATATGATTGATCTGGCGCATGTCGGCGGCGATTACGAGCACACGGTAGGCCTGATACTCCATGAAGGCGGCCGGAGGAATGAAACCGTCGACCGTCACGCAGGCCCAGCCGATTCGTGACAGGATGTCATTCATCTCGTAGACGCTTGGAATCTTCTCGATTCCGATTCCGGTCTTCTTCAGCCCCTCCGTGTACGACTCGTGAGCGTGATCTTTCAGGAAGGCGAAATTCTGGCGCATGACGTACCGCCAGACGGCGTGGTCGACCGGTGTGTACTTTTCGTATTGCTGATCGACGACAAACTGTTTGAGATGTCTGGGCAGTTTCTTGAGATTCTCATTGTCGACCACGTCCCAGATGGGGACGTACTCGCTGGCGATCGGTCCGGCGCCTGTACGGTCTACCCCGGGCGCCCGGAAAAAGCCGTCGGTAAATCGCGTGGTCCCGCGCGTCATGGAATCAATCCTCCAGCCTCATGTGAATACGGTATTTTATTCGATTGAATCGGTCCAAAAAGTCCATTTCACAATATATTCCCGGGGCCCGGGTGAGGCAAGGAGTTTCGAACTCACGGTTCCTGAAGGTCCGGCAGCGAACGAAACTGCTCCAGTGACCCGGGGTTGGCCAGCGCCTCACGATTGGCGACATCGAAGCCGTGAATGATCCGGGTGACGGCGATCTCTACTTTCTTGCCGTTGAGCGTATGGGGGATGTCCTTGACCGCGATTATTTTGGCGGGTACGTGTCGCGGCGACCGCGCCGTACGGATGGCGTCGCGGATTTTCCCTCGAAGCGCGTCGTCGCACGTCACCCCTTCGGCGGGCACAACGAACAACACGATTCGAACGTCGCTGCCCCATTGCTGGGCGACAGCGAGGCTGTCGGCGATCTCCGGCAGCGCCTCGACCGGACCATATATCTCCGCCGTACCGATCCGAACCCCGCCGGGGTTCAAGGTGGCGTCGGACCGCCCGTATACGATAACCCCGCCGCGAGGCGTGATACGGATGTAGTCGCCGTGGTGCCAGACTCCGGGCCACCGGTCGAAATAAGCGTTGCGATACCTGGCGCCGTCGGCATCATCCCAGAAGAACACCGGCCGCGACGGGAACGGTGCGGTGCAGACCAGTTCGCCGACCTCATCGAGAACCGGTTCTCCCCGGTCGTTGAACGTCTCGACCTTCATCCCCAGGCCCCGGCACTGTATCTCGCCGGAATACACCGGCAGGATGGGACATCCAAGCATAAAGCAGGAAATGATATCGGTGCCCCCGGAAATGGACGCCAGTTGGATGTCGGGCTTGATATGTCGATACACGTATTCGAAATTGGCCGGCGCCAGCGGTGAACCCGTGGATAGAATCGTGCGCAGCGCTTTCAGGTCGAATTTCTCGCCCGGTCGGACGTGACGATCCTCCAATGCCGTCAGATACTTCGGCGAAGTCCCGAATACCGAGATTCTCTCCTGTTCCGCCAGTTTCCACAAAGTCCCCAACGTCGGGTGGGACGGCGATCCATCGTACAAGACGATCGTGGCGCCAGACGACAGCACGCCGACCAGCCAGTTCCACATCATCCATCCGCAAGTCGTGTAGTAGAACACAACGTCGTCCCGCCGGATATCGGTATGCAGCCGATGTTCCTTGGCGTGCTGGAGCAACGTTCCCCCGGCGCCGTGGACGATGCATTTCGGCTTCCCGGTCGTTCCCGACGAATACATGATGTAGACAGGTTGGTCGAATGGCAGTTGTTCGAAGGTGACCTCTTTCGCCGAGGGATCCATCAGGCCGTCCCAGGAGATCGACTTCGGCGGGAGCGGTCCCGACTGCTCTCCGAGATGATCAAAAACGACGGCGCGTTCGATACTGGAAATTTTCGCTATCACTTCGGCGACACGGTCAGTGATGTCGATATTTTTGCCGTTGTATCGACAGCTGTCGGCGGCAAACAGGACTTTGGGAGCAATCTGCCCGAAGCGGTCCAGTACTCCCTGAGAACCGAAATCCGGCGAGCAGGAGGACCATATGGCGCCGAGAGAAGTTGTCGCGAGCATGGCGATAACGGCCTCGGCGCTGTTCGGAACGATGGCCGCCACCCGATCACCGGTACCGACGCCGAGCCGTTTCAGACCGGAGGCACAGGCTGCCACTTGCCGGTACAACTGAGCGTACGTAAGGCGTCGCGCGGTATCGTCTTCGGCACAGGCGACGATCGCCGTGTGGTTGTCGCGGTATCGCAGGAGATTTTCGGCGAAATTCAGCCGCGCCCCCTCGAACCACACGCTGTTCCAGATCTCCGATCCGGTCCGGACTTCACCGAACTCACGCGAGTGGACGATTTCCATGAACTCCCATATCGACTGCCAGAACGCCTCGACGTTATTGATGGACCAATCGTACAGCTCGGCGTATGAGTTGAAATGCCGGCCGAGGCGATCTGCAAGCCAGCCCATATAGCGGCTCATTTCGGTTCTCGGGATGTAATCGGCAGGTGGTTCCCAGAGCGGTTTCATATCCGCAGCGCTCCCTCCGTTGCGTGGATCGTGCAGGCTTGTGCGCCGACCGCTAGTCGACGATCAGCAACAGGGCGGCCCATCCGAAGTAAACGTCGCCTTCATCCAGCGCCGTTTTCGCGGTCAGTTCGAGCAGGTGACGCCGTTCGTCACGGGGCAGATCCGTCATCGAGGCTGCGATGGCCAGCATAGCCTCGAAGTCGTTTCTCCGCGCGGCACGACTGAACGCTTCCGCCGAGACTTCGGGCGCAACACTTCGATCGAGCCCGGACAGCACGCGCCGGGCTTCCTCTGCGGTCGGTACCGCCTCGACTCCCGCCAGTTGAGCGAGGTTGTTGCCCGAGAGGATGCGAGATGTCCGGATATGATCCGGCAGGCGGTCGACCCCGATACCATGACGTTCGGTGGGTTTCGGAACCTCGAAGACCGCCGCGCCGCTCGCCCGCGTGTACCAGTTGCCGCTGTTTCTGCCGACCAGGTCGATACGGTCGGGCACGATGATCCCGCGTTCGAACAAGTCGTCGGCGGCGTGAAATTTCACAACCTCGCAGATCGCAAGATTTCCCGACACCGGGCCGTCGCCGAGCGGCACCATCTGCATCAACCGACACTCCATCTGGAACGGTGATTCCTTGACGCGCGGCGGCCGAACCAGATCGGATGGTTCCGGCGTCAGCCCGGCCTTGACAAATTCGTCGACCTCGGGGAGAAACTCTGTCGACGCCAGCGAGACCTGCTGGACGAGATCATAAGTCACGGCCTGAATGACGCATTCCCGTGTTTCCATGATATTTCGATACGTGTCTTTTTTCGTACCGTCCCTTCCCCGTGTCGAGGGCGAGAACGCGACCACCGGGGGATTGGCGCCGAATGCATTATAAAACGAAAACGGGGACAAATTGACCGTGCCGGACGCGGAAATCGTGGACACCAGCGCGATTGGACGCGGCGCCACGCCGCCGAGCAACAGCCAGTGTACGTCGCGAACCGACAACTCCCGGGGCTCGACATGAATCATAAAATCACCCGACGTTCTTCTTCCTGGCGAGAATTGAGTATTGGCGGTCGGCGCTGACGATCCGGTTTGTCAGCGACCCGAGGTTTTCTATTTCGAGTTCAATCGTATCGCCGTCCTGCAACCACACCGGCTCGAACGCGTGTCCCTGTTCGGCGGCTTCACGAGCCCGGGTGCCGTTTAATTCCAGATAACATCCCGTACCGACCGTGCCGGAGCCGATGACATCGCCGGGAAAGATCTCGACGCCATAGGAACAGCGCTCGATGATTTCCGCGAACGTGAAGGTCATATCCTTCAGGTTGCCGTCCGAGACCAGTTTGCCGTTGTGGGTCGCGGTCATTCGAAGGTCGTGCTGCCGGCCGAAAGGCGTGTCGATTCGTCGATCGGTCAACTCGTCGGGCGTCACGAGCCACGGGCCGATGGCGGTCGCGAAGTCCTTGCCCTTGGCCGGTCCAAGGTTGAGTTTCATCTCTTCCATCTGCAGGACCCGGGCAGAGAAGTCATTCATGATCGTATACCCGGCGATAAACGAATCGGCCTCTTCCGCCGCCACGTTTTTACCCTTCCTGCCGATTACCACGGCGGCTTCGAGCTCGAAATCGAGTTTCTGCAGGTGGTCGCATTCGACCAGACAGTCTCCCTCGCCGATGATGCTGTTGTGGTTGGTGAAGTAGAATATGGGGAACTGGTCGAACTCGGGAATCATCTCGACCCCGCGATTTCGCCGTGCGGCCGCGACATGCTGTCGAAACGCATACGCATCGCGGCAGGAAGTCGGACGCGGCACGGGCGCCATCGGTGTGTACGTCTGAACGACGAGATCGGCTTTCCCTCGGAGGATATCCTCGAGCAGGCGGCGCGCCTCATCCATTAATCGATCGCCGCCCCAGAGAAACTCGCTCATCGTCGACGGCAGTGTCTTGTTCACGATACGTGCATTCTCCTGCATGTCGTATACTTTGCCGTCGACATGCAGCCCGAGACGTTCTTCACCCGCAGTCGTTCTAAAAGAGACAAACTTCATGCTCGTAGTCCTTTGCTGGTTCTGCCCGGACTCTAGTCTCCCACCGGATGCAGAAGGAGCGCGGTCACTTCCTCAAGCACGGTGAGGGCAAACTCGGTCTCCTCTTCCGTGCCGGAGTTAATCCTGATACCGTTGGGAATACCAAACGGCGCGATGGGGCGGATGATCAGCCCTCGATCGAGGCAGTGCTCGTAAAACTGGCGGGCCGTCTCCTGAGACGGCAGCAGCAGCATGATAAAATTGGCGTAGGTCGGAACATGCTCCAGGCCGAGCCGATCCAGTCCTTCATTCAACATGGCCAGCGACCGTCGGTTGGTCTCCAGCGTTCGCCGCAAAAACTCCTCATCGTCGAGCGCCGCAATCGCTGCGGCCTGCGCAAAGCTGTTCGGCTCGAACGGCAGTTTGACCTTGTACAGATCCTGTATAAGCGTTTCCGGTCCGACCGCATAGCCGACACGAAGACCGGCCAGCCCGTACACTTTGGAAAGCGTTCGCGTGACGATCACGTTTTCATAGTCGTACGACAACCCGTCGGGATATCCCTCGTGTTCCATCGCGTAGGCAGCGTAGGCCTCGTCGAGAATCACGAGAATATCGGACGGGATGCGGTCCATGAACGCCGTGAATTCACGATCCGTAAACATGGTTCCGGTCGGGTTGTTGGGATTCGCGAGGTAAATGATGCGAGTGTCGCCAGAAATGGCGTCAGCGATCGCATCGAGATCAAACCCGTAGTTCTTCAGCGCCACCTGGCGAATGCGTCGGCCCAGCTTGGTGGTATTGACGTAGATACCGATGAACGTGCCTTCCGACGTCAACACCTTGTCACCCTCGTATGAAAAGGCGTTGACGATATACCCGAGCAGGGCATCGGTGCCGTGGCCGAAGATGATCTGTTTTGGCGACTTGTTGATCCGGGGAGCCAGTTTGGCGACAAGGTCGGCCGCGCGCGGATCAACATACCGGTGAAGCTCACCGGCGGCTTTGGCCAGCGCGGTCAGCGCCATGGGCGACGGGCCCAGCGGGTTCTCGTTGGAGGCAAGCTTGACGATACGGGCAAGCTGCTTCTCACGAGCGAGTTCGGAGATCGGCTTGCCCTCTTTGTACGGTTTCAGGTCCCGGGTGTGCTTCGGTATCTTCACCATGGTGTCTCTCGCTGGCCGGCGGCAGTTCAACCGACCGATTCGGGTGGACGTCGACGCGTTTACTCGTACACTAAAGGTCACGTCTGTCCCCGAATCCGTCAAGCGGAATCATCGACCGATTACTCCAGCCACGAGCGGGCATATGCGGGGTCCATCGTGTCGCGGGCATTCACGGTCGGCACGAGGGGCGCGAACGTGTCGATCATGATCGCGTACTCGTCGGTCCCCTTGGCGCCGATCGAGGCCTCGGTTTTGCCCGGCTGCGGTCCGTGGGGCAATCCCCCGGGGTGAAGCGTGACCGACCCCTCTTTAACGCCCTTCCGGGACATGAAGTCTCCCTCGACATAATACAGGACTTCGTCGCTGTCGATGTTTGAATGGAAATACGGGGCCGGAATCGCATTTTCGTGCCAGTCGAAGGGCCGCGGATTGAAATTGCAGATCACGAAATGCTGGGTGTTGAAGGCCAAATGCACCGGCGGCGGCAAGTGAATGCGACCAACCTTCGGGTGATAGCTCTTGATATTAAACGCAAAGGGATACAAGAAGCCGTCCCACCCCACGACATCAAACGGGTGGTGGGGAACGATGTGCTCGAAAAACCGGTGGCCGGCTTTCAGAATTATGCTGAACTCGCCCGTTTCGTCGTGCGGCTGCATGTATTCGGGAGTCTTGAAGTCCCTCTCGCAGTACGGGGCATGCTCTTCCATCTGACCATAGTCGTTGCGGTAATGACTCGGAATCTCATAGGCCGTTCCGGATTCCACGATCAGAAGCTTGTTGTCGCCGTCGTATGAGTCGAATTTGAACTGATGCGTGACGGCACGGGGAATAATGAACTGGTCGCCGGGTTCAAACGAGATGCGTCCGAACTCGCTGAGAAACTCCCCGCTGCCGCGATGCACAAAGACGTACTCGGCCGCATAGGCGTTGCGGTAGAACCGGTCCGTGTCCTCGGTGGGGTGAGCGGTAGAGACGATGCACTGCGGGTTGTACAGGAACACGTTGCGCGAGGTCACGAAATCACCCGGCGTCTTCCGGTTGTCCGTGAAGAAATGAAGGTACAGCACCGGCGCGTCGGGCCACGTGACGTCTTTATGGAGGTCGATCGGCTTCGAAGACTTCACGGCGGTGGGAAGATGATAATGATACTTGTTCGAATAGACGCCGGAAAAGCCCTTGCTCGAAAAGAGTTCTTCGCGGTAGAGCGAGGCCCCATCCTTCTTGTAGAAGGTGGTATGTTTGACCCGGGGAATGTCCCCCACCTTATGGTAAAACGGCATCGTCGTCCTTTCTTCCTGTCACTGTCGGATACTGGTTCAGCACGGCGGCATAACCTCGCTCGGATCTCTCTCGAGGTTGCCCCGGAGCTGCTGGTCAAGCTCTATCGATTCGAAAAGAGCCTGGAAATTGCCTTTGCCGAAGCCCTGCGAATTGCCGGTCCGCTGTATGAACTCAAAGAAAAACGTGGGGCGGTCGCCGGTCGGTTTCGTGAACAACTGGAGCAAATATCCGTCTCCTTCGAGATCGCACAGGATACCGAGCCGCTGCAAATCCTCGATGCTCTCGTTGATGTTCAGATCAGCGCGCTTGCGGAGCATATCGTAGTAGGTATCCGGCACACGGAGAAACTCGACGCCGTTGCGACGAAGCGCATCGATGGTCGAGATGATATCGTCGGTGGCGATCGCGATGTGCTGCACGCCGGAACCGTGATATTGCTCGATGTATTCTTCGATCTGCGACTTCTTGAGCCCCTCGAAGGGCTCGTTGATGGGGTTGCGGATTTTCGAGTCGCGCGTCCGTACGACCTTGGAAAGCAACGCCGAGTATTTCGTCCCGATATCCCCGGCCTTGAAATCGACGAACGTCTCGAAGTTCATGGTTTTGTTGAAATAGTCCGCCCACAGGTTCATTTCGTTCTCGCGCACGTTGCCGACGATGTGATCGATCTGCTGGATGCCGGTGTCTATCGTCTCGATATTCAGCTTCACAGGCGGCTCGCAGTACTTGGGCTTGAAGAGATAATCGTAATTGTCGCGATTGATGTATACCAGCTCCGTGTCGTCATAGAGCCGGATGGCGGCCTGTTCGACATAGCCATGGTGGTCCTCCAGCTTTACCGGCCGGTAGACCATGACGGCCCCGTTCGCCGTGGCATAACGGAACGCTTCATCCACGTCGTCAACCTCCACCGACCAGCGCTTTACGCCGTCGCCGTGCTGCTGCAGGAAACCGTACACGTCGTAGCAGCCGGGCTGCACCGGTGAGGTCACGACAAACTTGACGTTATTTTTGGTCAGGTAATAGGAAACGCGGTCGCGCACGCCGGTTTCTGGGCCGAGATAGGCGGTGATATCCATTCCGAGGGCTTTGGCATACCAGTAGGCGACCATCTTGGCCGATCCGACATAAAACTCCACGAAATCGTATCCCCGGATTGCCAGTCCTTTGCTCATGGCTCACTCCTTGTCAACATGGGTCACACTCGTCTATCTGCATAACGCGAAATGGAGTCAGATGGTCCCCATTTACGCGTCGCACGATCAGGAAAGTGCCCGGCCCCCGGATCCTGCAGTGAGGTCAAGATAGTATCGCGAATGTCGAGGGGCAACCGCTTTTGGCTGTATTGATTCTGATTCCGCCACGCCGGACAATGCCGCCTCCATTCGGCCTCGCTTAACTTGCTTATTAACAAGAAATTACGGGGCGCCCGAAAAATCTCGGCGATTGAATCATAGACCGCAGCGATACACATTCGCGGCCGACAGGAGAATCCTGCCAACAGGCCTCAGAAGGTCATGCTCACCTGGAAAACCATGGGGGTCGGGGCCGTGTGTGAGTCGGATACAGCGTCTTCTTCTCCCAGCGCGTGAAAAAGCTCAGCCAGCAGCCATCCCACCAGCGACCCGGCCAGCACATCGGACACGTAGTGTTTGAACGCATGAATGCGGCTCCAGCCGACATACCCGGCCCAGGAGAAAAACACGGTCGGCGGGAGCCACCGCCAGTCACGATACTCTGCGGCCGAGAGGCGGCTGCGCATGATCGATCGAATCCTGATATTGGTGTAGGCCATCGAAAAGAAGGCGCTCGATGCATGGCCGGAGAAAAAGGACTGGTGTCGGTAGCGCGGACTCATCCCGCGCGGAGCAAGATCCGGCTCCAAAGCGACTACCGGGCGCGTGCGGCGAAACAAGCCTTTTGACAGGTCGGTGATCCCTTTCGTGGCGATCAGCCCGGACCAAATCAGGAATTGATCCTGAAGAAACGTCTTTTCGCGATCGCCCTGAGGCCAGGTGAGATCGGCGAGACCGACGGTGATCAGCCCCATCGCCGGAGTCAGCGCAGAGCCGGCGTCCGAATCGAGGAAGTTGGTCTTGCCGGCATGGAAACCGCCGCCGAGCACGTATTGAAGGCGTCGTTCCAATCCGCCGGGGCGCGACCAGCGCGGCACGGCGGCGGCATCGGCGCTCTTCACGAAGTGCCCCACCCCATACACCGTCGCCGAACCGATTCCCACAAGCGCCACCTTTCCCCCGCTCATGTACGTTCGCGTGTCGGCGGCTGCCGAGCATGCGACAGCCAGCAGGGCCGCTGCAAAGGCCCGGGTGAGTCGTCGAACAACATGGGATGAGTTCATGGCGTCACATTTTGCTGATGAGAACCCCGTCATAGGGAATTCCCAGGCTGTCCAGCGCAATAAAGAAGTGTCCGAGCGTTCCGAGATAGTAGTCGGACCGCACCGCTATATCATCTCGTATGGTAGCCGAGACGTTGCTGTAGAAGTAATGCCCGGACTGCGCGTTGACCTCGACGATACGGGGAACCGTGTCGCGGGCGATGAAAAACGCTCCCGCCGTCAGGATAGCTTCGCCGGGAAACAGGAAGGCATGGTTCGCACGAGGTACCTTGCGCCCGGTCTCCTGCTCGATTCGCTCGACCTCATCGCGGAGCAGTTCCCGCCCGAACCGAACCGTCCCGTTCGCACCCACTGCGAAGAAGTATTCGCCCGCCTGGAGTGTATCGAATCCCTCGCGCGTGAGGGTCTTCAGAGTGCGAACATCCCCCCCGCGTTCGAGGAACTTGCGATATTCCTCCTGAAACATCGGCGCCTCCTTGTTCGGGAAGAGCGCCTCCGGTGCGCCCGCCTTGATCGCTTGCAGCAGGGAATCACCCGGGACAAATGACAGGATCCCAGTAGCATAGTCGGTGTGGATTGGGGCGTGAACACCGAGGAAATCTTTGTAGTTCTGGTAGCCCTCGATGACATAGTCGGGCGGCCGCGCATAGAAATCAACTTCCTCAGGGAGATTGTACTCTGTCGCTATCGGGGCCGACGCCTCATCAAAGCCCTTGTCGAGCGCGAACAGGTAGTCCGAAACTGCTCTCGCATACTCGCGAAGGGCCTCCGGATCAACCTGCAGGCGCGATTCCATGAGCGTCTCTCTCGCCCAAACCAAGAATCGCATCTGATTAATTGTTGTCACGACAATTGACGGGCCGTTCTCGAAGGTCACGAGTGCCGCCCTGAGCCCATTCGGGGGCGGCTCCGAAACCTTGTCCTGATACCAGAAGACTCGGTGCACCGGCAACGAATCACCCGCCTTGATCAATTCCACCGCATTTCTCGCCGCCTCCAAATCGGCACACAGCACGCGCACTTCGTGATAGCCGAAGCTGTGCGGTTTCGTCGCGATCAACGGATCGAGTGGCCCGAGAGCCACGGCCCCCTCCTCGTCAGCAAGAATGACACGGAGATACTCCTGAAGCGGCAGGTTCTGCCACTGCGTGTACTGCTCGAACCGCGTTCCCGTAATCGTTTCAGAGGTCGCGGGAATGCCAAATCCGAATGATATTGATACTGCGAGCAGCAGCGTCGGCAGCACGAGTCGACGGGAGTACCTAATCGACATGCTCCAATCCCACGTATTCGAAAGACGATTCCTGATCGTCGTACCACAGCCAGACAACCGTCGGCTTACTCAGCTTCTTCCCCGGTCGCTCGGTGCGAATCTCCAGTCGATACAGATGGTCCTTGTCCTCGTTCCCCGCTTTATACACTTCGGCCATCGACGCCAGATCGGTAATCGACAGAACTACGGCGGACTCCTCACTCACTCCTGACACCACCTCGTTGCCGTCATATTTGACAACATAGTGATAGCGATTGCCGACCTCCGGCTCGAGTCCGTATCGCACCGACAAGTCATCGAACGAAATCAACATCCCATGCCCGCCGCCGAGGACCTCGATATAATCCAACGGATTCACTCGTGAGAACCAGTGGCGCCCGATCTTGTCGCGCCGCTCCACCAGCCGCTGGAAGAGGTACTCGGCAGCCGCGGAATCCGAGAACTCACCGGATGCCACCAGCGCCCTGAGATGTTCATCGCGCCATGCCATGACAATCTTCGCTCCCCAGTACGCGTCGCGGTCGGTCATGTTGTCGAATGCGGGATTGGGAACGATCGGATCGAAAGTCCCCGGATGGAAATTCTCGGACTCAAACATACCGATCGAGGGATACGGACTGGGCACGTTGTCCTGCCACGCCCAGCGCTTCAGTCCGAGCGTCGCCCAGGAGATCAGCACGTCTTTGAGATCGAACCCGTTGGCGTAACCCTTGCGCGGATGTTTTGGGCCCCGGCCGTCGGAGCCGAAAGTAGAGCCGAAGTCGATCAGGTAATGCTGAAGGTAGCCCCGGTCGCCGTCGGTCCGGACAAACACATCGAGCGTGTTCTGGTCCTTGAGATCATAATGGTTGATGAGTGAAGCGATCACGTACAGGCCGCGAAGTTCGCGACGGTCCTCGTGATCGCACCAGTCGTTTGGATCATCGTCGCGCCGGCCGTCATAACTGAACGGACCTTTGAGAGTGCCGGTCCCGGCGAGTGACAACGATGCCAGCGATCTAATCGATCCGTCAGGCTGATGTTGAACGCGAGCGAGAATGCTGTCGACGTCGGCGCGGGTCATGAGACGCTTCGTTCCGTCGGCATCCGTGATTGTGGCCCCATCCTTGATTGACAGCCACTCCGGCCGCCAGTAGACGATCGTTTCCTGCGGCACGTTGTAGCCGCAGGCATGAAGATACCGTGCCCCCATCGCAGCCGCGGCGGTGGACAACTCGGGGTACCCGACGGGGTCGAACTTGATAATGTATTCGTCTCCCCGGGCGTCCTGAATCCAGAATCCGACCGTTGCCCCCTGAATTTTGGGTCGAAACACGAGCCACGGCCCGGTCGTATCGGGGCCCGGGGTCAAGGCAATGCCGGTGCGGATGTCGTCGGGCGTAAGTGGAGACCGCCCGTGTCTGTTCGTGAACCATGCGCAGTCGGGCACGTCGTCGAACCGATTCATGTTCGCGGCCTGGATCGGTGATCCCCAGAAGCTGCCGAATCCCCTCCTGAGATCAAGCGCCTGCTCGGCCTGCACGAACAACGTGCGGTCCACCGTCTCCCACTCCAAAGACGGATCTCGCGACTCCATCTGTTCAACCGGGCGATCGTCCGCGTCGCGGGCATACGCCAGATCGGGCCGAATCGAGGGCGGCCCACCGCAGCCGACAACGGCCAGCGCCGTTACACATGACACGACGGCGAACATTAGTCGAAGCCGCAACCGCAGTCGATTGGAATGCATACTCAGAAGTCCTGGCCCGCGTGGAAGAAAAACTGCACGCCGTCGTCACTCTTGGCGATCTGGGCCGACACCACAACTTCATCGGGATTCCAGACACGCAGACCGAATCCGGCCGAGTACTTCCAGTCGCGCAGACTGAGTTCGTTGCTGATCGAATGAAAGACACGTCCCTCATCAAGGAACAGGAACGCATCGATCACATCCCAGATTGGATAGCGATACTCGATCGTGACCAGCGCCATGTCGCGGTCGACAAGGCGGTTGGTCCGGTAACCCCGCAAAGACTCCGCGCCTCCCAGGGAGCTCAACAGGTAGAACGGGTTCGGCGATGCGCTGCGGGAGCGGTCGATGTCCTGGGCAATCACGCGAATGGCCAGGATGCGCTTCTCAAAGAGATCGATGTACTGGCTCGCCTCGAACCGCGTTTGGACGAATTCGATATCGTCGTCGCTGCCGACTCCCGTGTGGTAACTTACATCGAGCGAGCGGCGACCTCCGCGCGACGGTTGCCCGCCGCTATTGCGGTTGTCGGATTCGAGCCCGCCGCCGATCGTGACAAACTGTGTCGACCGGGTATCGGCCGACGAGAGACTGAAGCGCTCCCGAATCGCAGCCAGGTCGCCGAGCCGGTCGGGATCGCGACCGTCGAAAATGTTGTAATCGCTGTAACCCGCAAATGCCCCGATAGTCCAGCCACGAGACGGATACAGCGACACGTTACCGCGAACCCGGGTGCGTTCCATCGTGAACGCGACTTCATCATGTTCGGCCGCACCGTTTCCCGGGCCGTAATAGGTCTCGCGGGGCATGCGGTCGTACGAAGCGTTGAAACCGATTCGAAGCGCGCTGTCGGCCGCACCGAGGTGCGTGTACTTCAGATCCGCGGTGCTGTAGTCATGCCACGAATAAAGCAGCTTCAAACGCGTGCGATCCCCGTTGCCGAACGTGTTCCACCGCCGAACTGCGACGCCTCCGGCAAGTCCCTCGTTAGCCTCGTAGGATACAAGCGGGGCAACCGTCGCCTGCGGCCGGGAGAAGTATCTCACGATCTCGCCGACAAAGGTGTCCTGCGTCGTCAGCGTGACCACCCCCCACGCTAGTCCTTTGAGCGCGTATGCGGGTATGGTGATCAACGTACTGGGAACGGCCAGAAGTACGTCGCCGAGCGACTTTCGCCGGGGTTGCGGCTCCCTCGCCAGCGTGCTGTCCGCACTCTCAACAGCGGATGCCGGTCCGGACATTGCAAGGGTCAGACAAAGGACAACCCACGATGCTCTTTTAACGATGTTTCCGCTCACGTCGCGCTCGCGCCCCGCTACTGCATTATGATGATATCGATCCGTCGGTTTTTCGCGCGACCTTCCGCGCTCTGATTGGAAGCCACCGGTTTTTCCGAACCGTAGCCGACGGCCGTCACGTTTTCCGCGGCGAGCGACATGGATTGACGAAGGTATTGCATCACCGCGTACGCCCGCTTCTCAGACAGCTGCTGGTTGGTTGTTTCGTTGCCCGTAGCGTCCGTGTGACCTTCGATTCGCAGACGCGCCTCGGGGAACATCGCCACCACTTCCTGCACTTTCTGGAGGAGCGGAGCCTGCTTATCGGTGATGTCGGACTTGCCGACGTCGAAGGCGAGACCGTGCAGCCGAAGAACGATGTCGCCTGACGCGTTGAACAGCACATCACCCTCGGACGGGTTGATGATAGCCTTGGCCATCCTGACTTTCGCTTCGCGCTGCTGACGCACCTCGAGTTCGGCCGAGACCTGCTCGTGCTGTTGCGACAGCTCCGACAGGCGCTGTTTTTCCGTCTCGATCGTCTTCGCGAGTTCGCTCGTACGGTCGAGCAGATCGGATACGCGCGCATCAAGCTGGGTCGCCCGCGCGACAAGATCGTCGTCGCCGCCCGGTTCTGCGCCCAGTCGATGGAGTGTAGCGGCCATGGTCTCCGACGCCTGATCGTCGGCGGCGCTCAACTGCTGATGCTGCGATTGCAGGCGTGCGATACCGGCTTTCGCCGAATCTGCGGCGGCTGACGGCCCCCGGTCAAACGGCAGGAGCTCGTAGCCGAGGGCGGAGCCGATCTTGTCCATCTCAATCTCGTACACGAGCATCAGTTTCTCCCACGCCTGATCATTGCGATTGAGGGAGCGGACGCTCTGGGCGATGTTTGATGCGTGGCGCGCCTCATATTCGGCTCGTTCGGCATGAACGGTCGCCTGAACGCGGTCGTACCGGTTGAACAGCAGCACCGAGTCGGCCTTGGCGCGGGCCGACCGCGCCTTGTCCAACGTAACCGGCGCATACTTGACCGCCTCATCGTTGACCGCCTCGGAGATCAGTCGGTCGGCCGTCCCCAGCAGATCGACCTGGATAGCGGCGAGCTCCGCGGCGTCAAACAGCGCCACTGCCTTCTCGGCCTCTTTGAGACCGTCCTTGACGCCGCCCGCTTCGATTTTCTCCGTCCCCTTCATGAACTGGATTTCGGCTGCCTGATACAACTCCGGTACCAGCTCATGCGCCCGGGCGTCGCGAGCTTTCGCGCGAGGGCCGACATAATCGGCGAGCATCAGCCGCGCGACTTCGGTCGCCTTGAAGGCGCTTTCCACGAATTCCTGCGACTGTGCGACGTACTTGTCGATTTCCGTCTGCACCTTGCCGCGCTCGGCCTGCATTTTGGCGTCGTCGTATTTGTCGAGCGCCTTCTGGAAGGTCTTCGGGGCGAACACCGGCGCTTCGACCGCGCGCGCCGAGTCAATCAGTGTCGCGAGTTCGTCCAGGCTGACGGCCTCCGCCGACGACACAGCGACGCACGCCGCGGCGAGACACACTGCCAGCAGGCGGGCATATAATCCCGCAGATATGGTTTTCATAATCCTGCTCCCGGATTGTGTGGTCGGTTGTATGACATCCCAGAAGTACGCAAAACCGTCCGTCCGGGCAAGCAATAAGTGGACCCGGATTATCGACGAGCCCGCTGCCGGGGGCGGTCGCGCAGCCTAAAACAGCAGTACGTCGGGAAGGGAGCAGTAGGCGTACCACAACTGCACGATGGCATCGGGACCGGCGCCCGCGACTCCGGTCACATTGATCAGGGCATGCGTGTTGTCGTCGGTGCGCACGAGCACCCAGTCCCCGACCGTTATCTCCACGCGATCATCGGCAGGACGGCCGGTGTAGTCGGCCAGCGACGCGCGGGCGTCATCGAGCGAACCACGCACCGGCAGCTTGTACAGCCGGGAGTTGCGCAGAAACCCGTTGAGCCGGATGGGAGAGGCCAGAAAGTGCGATCCGGCGGCGTTGTAGTAGTAGAGATCGTTAGCCAAATCGTCGGCTTCGACAAAGCCGTCGGACACGAACGAGAAGCCGTCTTGCTGAGCGTTGTACCGCATGCCGAGGTCCATGACGCCACGGCCGCCGGTCGCGGTCATCACCTCGTTGGACGGCGCCGACAGGGTGCGGTCGGGATAGACGGCGCGGACCGAGACATAATATGTGGCACCCTGGGTAAGGCCGGCTGCTTCGAAGTGTTCGATATTGTCGGTCGGATCGGTATCGCCCGGGGAGGGCGCCGGATTGAACGGCTCCGGGTATGGTCCCGACAGCGACGCCAGCGGCGTCTGACTGATGTAGATGTTATAGCCGCTGAACAGGCCGTCGCCGCGTTTTTCCCAGGTGACGGTGAGTTTTTCATGTCCGGGCTCGACGCGCACGTTAACGGGCTGAATCGTCGGCCGCGTTTCATCAGCAACTTCCTTCTTGCCGCCGCATGACAGCGCCAGAAGCAGAAGACACACAAGCGGAATAAGCCGTTTCATCTGATAATCAACTCCACTTGTCGCGGGCACAGGAACTCGGCGCCGCGACCGGTTACACGTACGTCTTCCTCGAGCCCCACGCAGCCGATCCCCGGCAGCAGGATTTCGAGCTCGAGCGTAAAGACATTATTTTCTTCGAGCGGCATCATCGGAGTCGAGCCGTAGCGCTCCCACTCGGGGCCGATAATGGCGCCGCCATCGTGAACGGATCGGCCGAGCTGATGTCCGAGTGCGTGCTCGTACGCAGGATACCCTTCGTCGCGCAGCATGCTCCGCGCGAGCGCGTCGATCTCGCAGCCGCGCGCCCCGGGGCGGGTGACTCGCGCGGTCTCCGTAATGATGCGGTTGACCGTCTCAAACGCGTCGCTCAGCTCCCCGGGCGGAGAGGCCTCGCCGGGTCGGCGGAAATAGATCAGCCGCTGCAAGTCCGAGCAGTAGCCGTCGAGCTCGACGCCGAAGTCGATATGCATGAGGTCGCCGTGCGCGAGTCGGGCGTCGGTGGGCAGGCCGTGCCCCGGACTGGTCTTGTCGCCGGCGTTGACGGCTGTCTCGAATGAGGTCTTTGCGCCTCGTGCGTGGATGAGTCCGTCGACCACCGCGGCCACGTCCCGCTCGGACATGCCAACGGCGATCTGCGGCCCGGCTTCGTTCCAGACGTCGACCGCCATCGCGGCCGCCGCCGTGAGGCAAGCGATTTCAGTCGGCGTCTTGCGGCTGCGAAGCGCCGAACAGACGGCCTGAGCGGACACCAGCCGATCCCGGTGCGGCGTATTTTTCATGTATTCGCACAGCGCGAGATACATCCCGTGCGTGAGACCGTCGGCGGCCGGGTTATCGATCGAGTAGTTGACCGCGATGGTCGACGGGTCCAGCTCGCGCAGCAGCCTCCGGATCGACTCTCCCACGCCTTCGGTGTACGTGCGCACGTCGCCGTAGTATCCGTCGCGGGTGAAGATGTCGCGGTCGAAGTTGCCGACAAGGGCAATCGACCGACCCGCGCGGGTGAAGGCAAAAAACGACTGCCAGGTGACGTCGTGACCGACCACCAGGTCGCAGACCGGGTCGGCCAGCATCCGCGTCTCGCGGACAAACACCAGCCACAGGTCAAGGTCGAGTTCGTCGAGAATGCCGGCGGTCTGGCTGATCTTTTCGGCGACAATGGCCATGAATCCGAGTATAGGCCGAATCGGGCGGTCGAACAACAGCTAACTGGCGGGTATCAGCCCGTGTTCATTTTTGCAACAATCCCGAGCGGGCGACCGGCCGGGGGTTGGCGACTCGTATGCCCAGTTCAAGCTGGCTCAGAAGGTCGGTTGCAGCAATAACGCCTGGTGGTCGTTCATTCCGATCCTGAACAGCCTGCTGTTGCTTCAGATGGCGCGAAAGCCGATGTGGTGGTTCCTGCTGATGCTGGTGCCGCTGGTGAACATCGTGATTTTCGCCATCCTGTGGATCGACGTGGCCAAAGCCGTCGGCAAATCCGGGTTCCTCGGATTCTGTACGCTCGTGCCGGTGGTCAATCTCGTAACGGTGGGCATTCTTGCGTTCACCGGTTCGGACAACCGGGAGGGCCCGTTCCCGCCGAAGAGCCCGAGCCAGCCGCGCCAGCCGCAGTCTGTGGCGTAAGCGGTCGGCGACATCTATCGCACAAAAGGCGAACCAAAGCGGTTCGCCTTTTTTTCTGCCGCGCAGCACGGGGCACGGACAGATCCGTTTGTCTCGACACGGACTGCGGCGCGGCAGGTGTCGACATACGACGCGGGCATCCCTCCCTCACGTGTGTGCCACCTCAGATGCTTTTCACACCCGAGGCAGTCTATAGACGCGTGTCGGGGCGGGATCGTTCGACTGCCTGAGCGGTCCGCGGCTGGTCCGTCACCAGTGAAGCGCGGGGCGCGAAAAACGAAAAATTCGCTGTAGTTGCATGTCCCCAATACGGTTACAGAGAAATAGGTTCGTTTTGTCATTTTATGGGGGCCCCCATTTTTGATTCTCCGCCGGATCGTGTTGATGAAGTTGCGGTTAGTATCTATCCGTGTGCCGTACGGCGACATACAACAGTCCTCGTGTCCGTGGCTGACCTCTCTACTAGAGGGGGCTGCGCAATTAAAACCATCGATGCTGTAGTGAAAGCGTGGGCCGGGGGCGCGAGTGTCAGGGCCTGTCGCTCAGGCGAGGGGTCGCCGGTAATCCAACGTCGGGCCGTGGGTTCAAAGACAGACTGGGCCTACGTTTTAATGGCGAACGAGGCAATGGGCGGGCGCCGGATGCCATCGTTCTGTCGCGTGGTGCACGTGGACGGAAACGCACAAGGATGAAAGGAAACCCACCCAAAGGGTGGGCCACCCGGGCGCATGGTGATGTTCAGTGTGTTATGGCGGGTTCGAAGACGGACCCGCCCGACAGCGCTTCTTTCAATGTTTTGGCTTGTCGCAGTCGACCGAGCATGCGGCGGAACGTTTCTGAAAAGCGATGAGATGCCGTCGGGTGTCGTTCGCCTTCGGCGGACTAGCACCCGACGGAACTTCTTTGCGGGATTACTCGGTTTGGGCGAGTCGAACCCACCCCATAGGAGATGGGCTACTCGGTTGGGGGTGAGTCGAGCCCACCCCGGAGGGGTGGGCTACTCGGTTGGAACAGAATCGTTTCACGGGAACCCACCTGGAAGGTGGGCCACCCGGGAAGAAAGACCCCACCCGAGACGGGTGGGCTACTCGGCTACGCTCTGCCGACGGACGCCAGGACCATCAGATCAACAAAGACGGCAGCAAACGCAATCGACTCGACAGCGGGATTGAGTGTATTCGTGAGGAACTGCTGCGACGTAAACGCGACTGCGGGCAAATAGAGCGCCAGACCGATGGTCGCGATCAGTCCGCCGAGGCGGAAGAGTTCGCGGAGTCGGCGGGTTTGTGGTCCCATTTTCAGCATAGTGACGACATTGAGTGTAAACACGACGGCCATCAGTGCGGCGAAGGCGATGAAGCCCCAGGGAATCAGCTTTTTCGATGGTCCGGCGGCGCTGACGAGAATGATCGCCATCAGCAGGAGCATGTTAAGCGGCACCGCGGTGCGGGAGAGTTTGATGATGGTCGAGAAGTGGTGCATGGTGATGTTCAGTGTGTTATGGCGGGTTCGAAGACGGACCCGCCCGACCGTTCAGTCGCGTGGTGCACGAGGACGTACACCACGCACATTGTTTGCCCAAGTTGAGTACCCACAGCAAGCTGTGGGCGACCGAGTGGTATTCCGTGCGTTTCAGCCTTGTCATTCCCACCCGAGACGGGTGGGCTACTCGGGCCACAAAAGGGTTACCCATGTAGTGAGTCTCATCTGTTACCCATGTTGAGAAACGCACAAACTGAAGAAGAAACCCACCCAAAGGGTGGGCCACCCGGGCCACGCACATTGTTTGCCCAAGTTGAGTCCCCACAGCAAGCTGTGGGCGACCGAGTGGTATTCCCTGCGTTTCAGCCTTGTCATTCCCACCCGAGACGGGTGGGCCACCCGTTACATACCTCTCTCCGGCGGGCCGTCGTACTCGAACGGCATCGGGCCGAGCTTGCGCATCGGCTTCTCCCTCGTCATCTCCTCATACGCATGGGCCAGCAGACCCGGCATGCGCGAGATGATGAAAAAGCCCTTGCCGAGCCGCCAGTCGAAGCCCATGTCGGAGATCACGGCCGCGATAGCGCCGTCGACATTAATCGGCAGGGCCTTGCCGAGTTTATCGTTGAGCGCTTTTTCGATCGCTTTGCACAACTCGATGTGTCGGCCGGAGTAGCCGTGCGTGGCGGCGATATCAAAGAGCTTGCCGGTGCGCGGATCGACATTGTGCAGCCGGTGTCCGAAACCGGGCATGCGGATTTTCTTTTCAGAGAGCCAGTCGACGATCTGTGATGCGAGGTGTGCGGGGTCGCCGTCCTTTTTGGCCCACTCCTGCATGATTTTTGCCGACTGCTCGATCGCGCCGCCGTGCGAGTCGCCGATGACGAGGACGCCGCCGGCGAGCGCGGCGTTGAGCGAATTGCCGCCGGAGACGACAGTGCGGGTCCCCAGCACCGACGGCGGTGACGCACCGTGGTCAACCGATGAAACGAGGATCGCGTTCATCAGGGCCGCCTCGGCCTTGTTCGGCAGTTCTCCCTTGAGAATGAGATAGACCGTCTCCGCGTAGGAGAGCCGTTCCATGATATCGGTGATCCGGTAGCCCCGGACGTTTATTTTGCCGGGCCCGATATCGGTGATCGACGTACGCCACTTTTCCTCGGCCATACATACACCCCTTATGCGAAAGATTATCTCACGTTTTTATAGGATTGCCAGATGGAGTCGGGCACGTACTCGCGGGCGAAGGCGAGCCAGTCGGCCTGCAGCGAATCGGTCGTGCGGTTGAACTCGCGGATGACCATCTCGTTGAAGATCAGTTTCGACGAATACGCGCGGCGCAGGGTCGCGGGACCGAAATCGGCAAGGACATAGGCGATAAACGAGGCCGCCTCGGCGGACTGCTCCCGCTCCGTATCGCTGTCGATCGAGGTGTCGCGGACGAGGCTGTCCAGCGGGATGAATCGGCCCGCCTCGATCAGGTCATAGACGCCGCGGTGGTAGTTCTGGCCGGAGAAATCAAACAGCGCGCGAAGACCGTGGCGCCAGAACCCGTACTTGGGCGTGCCGGGCGCCCAGTGCGGGATCATCCAGTCGGTCAGGGTCGGTCCGACAAACGACGGGACCCAGAAGTGGATGATGCTGTCCTGTGCGAACGGGTACAGACGTCCGGTGAGTTCCCGCCCCTGACCGTAGCCGGTGTACGTGAACACGACCAGCGTGTCCCACGGGCGGGTGATGCCGAGGATCTCGCTGATGTTAGTAATGGAGCGGTTGTACATCGTGCACCGATCGGGGAACTCGGCCTCGTGCAGGTGCAAAGGCGGATGAAACAGTTTCACCTGTCCGCACTCGTAGAATTGCCATCCCGCATATTTCGGGTCGTCGTAAATCGATGGTCCGTCGGGAGCGGGCCGGTCACCGCGTTTCTCAGCCCGGCTGCAGGAGACAAAAAGCAAACCGAGGCAGACGAGCGACACCACGGCGATCCAGATGAAGGTGATTTGTTGGCCGCGACGGCGGGCGACAGATTTTATATGAAAAACAGGAGCCATTAGGTACCCTTATTAAGGCATAAGTATTTACAGCGGCACAACATAATAATCTTCGACGACTCTGTCAAGGCGACCATCTTCGTTATTTTTTTCACAACTGCGCTTGACTTTCGGTGGTTGGCGGGCGATATTAGTAATCGAAGAGTAATTAGGACGTTTTTGGTTTCTATTATACAAGGGCAGACCGGACAGCGGCTTACAGAGTCGGTGCGGCTGCCGTACACGTCCGAGGGTGTCATGGTTGAATTGGGACAATATAGACTTCCTTCGTTCAACAAGCGCCTGCTGGTGATTGTCGGCGGGTATGGTTCGGGGAAGTCGGAAGTGTCCGTAAACCTGGCGCGCTTTCTCGCCCTCACGCAGCCCGAACCGGTGGCTATCGCGGATCTTGATATTGTCAATCCGTATTTCCGCTCGCGTGAGGCGGCATCACAGTTGGCGGCGCTGGGTGTTCGTTCGATCGTTCCCCCCGGCGACCAGGTGCATGCCGACCTGCCGATAATAATCCCCGAAATACACAGCGCGATCAAGCAGCACGACGGGTACTTGATCCTCGATGTCGGCGGCGACGATGTCGGATCGCGTGTATTGAGTTCGCTGGCCGACGCATTTATGCCGGACAGCTACGAGCTTTTTCTGGTGCTGAACGCCAACCGGCCGTTTACATCGACGGTGGAGGGAACGCGGAAGCTGATCGGGGAGATCGAGACGGCCTCGCGGCTTCGGTTTACCGGGCTGATCGGCAACACCCATTTGCTCGAATATACGACCACGGACACGGTGCTGCAGGGGCTGTCGCTGACGCGGCACGTCAGCGAGGCGACCGGGCTGCCGATCGTGTTTGTCAGCGCCCTCCGTCCGATCGTCGAAGAGATGACATCGCGTGTGAAGGATCTCGCGGCCCTGCCGCTGGACCGGTCGCTGGTCAAGCCGTGGGAGAAGCGGGCCTGACGGGAGTGCCTGCAGATAAAGGGAGACCGCATGCCAGGCGTTACAATCGACAAAAACCATTGCAAGGGTTGTGAGCTGTGCGTGAAAGCCTGTCCGCAGCAGATATTGTCGCTGTCGAAAGACATCACGGTGCGCGGGTATTTTTACGCGCAGATGCACGACCCGTCGCGCTGTATCGGCTGCACCATTTGTGCGATCACGTGTCCCGATGCCGCGATCGAGGTTCACACGCACGGGACGAGGTACGTGCTGTTCCAGTATTGAGCTGCGTAGAGGAACCGGTATGGCGAGAATATTGATGAAGGGCAACGAGGCGATCGCCGAGGCGGCGATCCGGGCAGGCGCGACCAACTATTTTTGTTACCCGATCACGCCGCAGACGGAGGTGGCGGAGTATCTGGCGCGGCGCATGCCGGAGGTGGGCGGCGTCTTCCTGCAGGCCGAGAGCGAGATCGCGGTGGGCAACATGCTGTTCGGCGCGGCGTCCACTGGGCGGCGCGTGTTTACATCGTCGTCGAGCCCCGGCATCTCCCTTATGCAGGAGGCGATTTCATATATCGCGGGCGCGCAGCTGCCGTGCGTCATGCTAAATATCATGCGCGGCGGTCCGGGCCTCGGCGGCATACTTCCCGCGCAGTCGGATTATTTCCAGGCGACCAAAGGCGGCGGACACGGCGACTACCGCGTGTTGTGTCTGGCCCCGTCCTCGATCCAGGAGGCCGTGGATTTGACGATGAGCGCGTTCCGGCTCGCGGAAAAGTATCGCAACCCGGTGATGATCGTGGGCGACGGCATGATCGGCCAGATGATGGAGCCGGTGGAGTTCCCGGACACATTCGACGCGGGCGATCCGACGGCCAACGAGGCGTGGGCGGCCACGGGCGCCCGGGGGCGCAAGCCGAGAATTATCAAGTCGCTGTTTCTGGATCCGCTCAAGCTGGAAGAGAACTCGCTGACTCTGCACCGCAAGTACGAGCAGATGAAGGCCGAGGAAGTGCGGTTCGAGCGGTACAAGATCAATCCGAAAAACGAGCTGCTGATCGTTTCGTACGGAACGATGGCGCGTATCTGCCAGACGGCGATCGACGAGCTGGAGCGTGAGGGCGTCTCGGTGGGGTTGTTCCGGCCGATCAGCCTGTTCCCCTATCCGGAGAAGGAGCTTCGCGAAGAGGTCGACGCCAAAAACATCGAGTCGATACTGGTGATCGAGATGAGCTGCGGGCAGATGGTCGAGGACGTGGAGCGGGTGGTACAGGGAGTGAAGCCGGTGAGATTTTTCGGGCGGACCGGCGGAATCGTGCCGTCGCCCGAGGAAGCGAAAGAGCAGATCAAGAACCTGTTGAAGAAGTCGGCGCGGGCGAAGGTCGGGCGGACGACCGGGTCGGTTTCGAAGCGCGCGCGCAAGGGATAACCTATGCACATCGAACAGGCACACAAAACGATATTCCGGCGACCGGAGTCGCTTGCCGAGACCGTGACCCATTACTGTCCGGGCTGTACGCACGGGATCATTCATCGGCTGGTGGCGGAGTCGCTGGACGAGTTGGGGCTTCGCGAACGTGCGGTCGGCGTGGCGCCGGTGGGATGCTCGGTGCTGATCTACAATTACTTCAACTGCGACTTTCTGGAGGCGCCGCACGGCCGGGCGCCGGCGCTGGCCACCGGATTCAAGCGTATCCGTCCCGACATGATCGTGTTCACGTACCAGGGGGACGGCGACCTGGCGTCGATCGGCATGGGTGAAATCGTGCACGCCGCCAACCGGGGCGAAAAAATCACCGTTGTATTCGTGAACAACGCGATTTATGGGATGACGGGCGGTCAGATGGCGCCGACGACCCTGGCGGGACAGATCACCTCGACGTGTCCGCACGGCCGCGACACGAGTGTGACCGGGTATCCGGTCCGCATGTCGGAGCTGCTGGCGACGCTGGTGACGCCGGGGTATATCGAGCGCGTGTCGGTGCATTCGCCGATGCACATCATTCGCGCGAAAAAAGCCGTGCGGCGGGCGTTTGAATACCAGACATCCGGGACGTGTTTCTCGCTGGTCGAGGTGTTGTCGACCTGCCCGACGAACTGGGGTCTCACGCCGACCGAAGCGACCAAATGGCTGGAGAAAAACATGTTCAGCTACTATCCGCTCGGCTGCTTCAAGCAGCCGGACAGTGCGGGGGTGCGCTGATGGGACAGTATGAGGTGCTCTGGGCCGGATTCGGCGGCCAGGGAATCATGGTCGCCGGGCAGCTTCTCGCCTACACCGGCATCAAGGAAGGCAAAAACGTGGTGTGGCTGCCGTCGTACGGTCCGGAAATGCGCGGCGGTACGGCTTACTGCACGGTGGTAATCTCGGACGCGCGGATCGGCTCTCCGATCATATCCAGTCCGCGGGCGGCGGTCGTGTTCAACCGACCGTCGTTCGACAAATTCAGCCCCCGGATAAAGGCGGGTGGGTTGCTGATAGTGAATTCGTCGCTGATCGACGTTACCACGGAGCGCACGGATATCACCGAAATTCTCGTGCCGGCCAACCGGATGGCGCTCGACGCCGGGTCGCCGAAAGCCACGAATATCGCCATGCTCAGCGCGTTCGTGGGAGCCACGGGGGTCGTCAAGTATGAGAACCTGCTGGCGGTGCTGGAAGAGAAGCTGGGGTCGAAGAAGGATTTGCTGGACATCAACCGCGCCGTGATGAAAGCGGGGTACGAACTGGGACAAAAAGCCGCGAAGAGCGCCCCCGGAAAGAAGGTAAAGGCATGAAGCACGACCTTGCGAAGGTGCCGGAGATTATCGGTCGTTATCCCCAGCAGCCGTCGTCGCTCATCATGGTCCTTCAGGACATCCAGAAGGAGTTCAGCTTCCTGCCGTGTGAGGCGCTGGAACAGACGGCGAAGTCGCTGGGCGTGCCGCTGTCGAAGGTATTTTCGGTATCGACGTTTTACAACGCCTTTTCTCTGAACAAGAAGGGCGACACGGTGGTGCGGGTGTGTATCGGCACGGCCTGCCATATCCGGGGCGCGCGGCAGATTCAGGAACAGATGGAAACGGCGCTGAAGATCAAAGCCGGCGAGACGACCGCCGACGGCAAGTTTACGCTCGAGGTGGTCGGCTGCGTGGGCGCCTGCGCGATGGCGCCGGTGGTGATGACCAACGAACGCTATCACCCGCAGTGCAAAGTGAACACGGTCAAGAAGCTGGTCGCGAAGAGGTAATATGCGCATCGAGTCCGAAAAACAATTACGCGACTACCGCAAGAAGCTGGTCGACGCCGATCGGAAGCTGACCAAGAAGATCATGGTGTGTCACGGCCCGGGCTGCCTGGCGTCGGGTTCCGAGCAGATCAGCGAGGAGTTCACGAAACAACTCGCGAAGAAACGGATCGCGGGCGTGACGGTGGAGGCGGTCAAAAAGACCGGCTGTCATTCGTTTTGCGAGAAGTCTCCGCTGGTAGCGATCGAGCCCGCGCAGATTCTGTACACCAAGGTGAAGGTGAAGGACGTCGCGGAGATTATCGAAAAGTCAGTCGCGGGCGACGAGGTGATCGAGCGGCTGGTATACCACGACCCGCACAGCAACGAGGCGATCGCGACGTATCCGGACGTTCCCTTTTACAAGTACCAGACCCGTCTGGCCCTGCGCAACCTGGGCAAGATCAACGCGTGTGATATCGACGACTACATTCGGGTCGGCGGCTACGACGGCGCGGCGAAAGCGCTGCTGCACATGACCCCGGAAAACGTGATCGACGAGATTACGAAGTCGAACCTTCGCGGCCGGGGCGGCGGCGGATTTCCCGCGGGCCGCAAGTGGGCGTCGTGCCGGGCGGTCGAATCCGACGTTCGTTATGTCGTTTGTAACGGCGACGAGGGCGACCCGGGGGCGTTCATGGACCGCGCCATCATGGAAGGCGATCCCCACACCGTGCTGGAAGGCATGGTTGTCGCGGCCTTCGCGGTCGGCGCCAACGACGGGTATATCTATGTGCGCGAGGAATACCCACTGGCCGTGATCAACCTGCAGAAGGCGATCGAACAGGCCGAAGGGCTCGGCCTTCTGGGCGACAACATTCTCGGCACCGGCTTTTCGCTGCGGATTCACATCAACCGGGGCGCCGGCGCATTCGTGTGCGGGGAATCCTCGGCGCTCATGCTGTCGGTGGCGGGCAATGTCGGCGAGCCGCGCGCCAAGTATGTGCGCTCGGTCGTCAAAGGCCTTTGGGACAAGCCGACCGTTCTGAACAATGTCGAGACCTACGCCAACGTGCCGTTGATCATCACCAACGGCGCCGAGTGGTTTACATCGATCGGCGCGCCGAAAAACGCGGGCACCAAGGCATTCTCGCTGGTCGGCAAAGTCCGGCATACGGGATTGATCGAAGTGCCGATGGGAACGACGCTGCGCAGGATCGTATTCGATATCGGCGGCGGCCTCCTCAAGGACCGTCCCTTCAAAGGCGTCCAGACCGGCGGACCATCGGGCGGCTGTCTGGCCGAGAAGCATCTCGACCTGTCGGTCGATTTCGATACCCTGACCACGCACGGTTCGATGATGGGATCGGGCGGCATGATCGTGATGGACGACCGGACCTGCATGGTGGACGTCGCGAAGTACTTCCTGTCCTTCCTCGTCTCCGAATCGTGCGGGAAGTGCATTCCCTGTCGGGAGGGGCTCTACCAGTTGCACAAGCTCGCGATCGCCATCAGCGAAGGTCGCGGGACGGAGCAGGATATCGAAAAGATGGAGCGCCTGTCGGAGATGGTGGTGCTGGGGTCATTGTGCGGTCTGGGCAAGTCGGGTCCGAACCCGTTTTTGTCGACCATCTCGAATTTCCGCGACGAGTATCTGGCGCACATTCGGGACCACCGGTGTCCGGCCGGCGTGTGCCGCGAGTTGATCACGTACGAGATAAACCCCGAGAAGTGCGACGGCTGCATGGCCTGTATTTCCGCCTGTGCGGTGCACGCCATCACGGGCAGGAAAACCAAACCGCACGTCATCAACCAGGAGCTGTGCACCAAGTGCGGCGCCTGCGTGGCGGCGTGCACCCGGGACGCGATCGCGGTCTTTTAGGGAGTAACGCATGGTAACACTGACCATAAACGGCAAGGTCGTTCAGGCGGAAAAGGGTGAATACCTGCTCGCCGTAATCCGGCGGATGGGGATCGACGTCCCGGCGCTGTGTCACCACGAGGCGGTGGAACCGTACGGCGGCTGCCGCCTGTGCATGGTGGAGATCACCAAGGAGTCCTGGAACGGCTGGAAGAACCACGTGACCGCCTGCCTCTACCCCGCCGAACAGGACCTTATTGTCAGCACGCACAGCGACACGATAATCGAGTTGCGCAAAAGCCTGCTGGATCTGTTTCTGGCGCGGAATCCCCATACGCCGCTCATCCAGAAGCTGGCGGCGGAACACGGGTTGACGAAGACAACGTTCGAGGTCGTGCCGGAGCCGAACGACTGCATTCTGTGCGGGATTTGTACGCGCGTGTGCGACGAAATGGGGTTTTCGGCGATATCGATGGTGAACCGGGGGCACGGCCGCGAAGTGGCGCCGCCGCTGCACCAGCCGCCGCCGGCCTGTGTCGGCTGCCTCGCGTGCGCACAAGCGTGCCCGACCCGGTATATCAAATACGAAGACAACGGCGCCACCCGGAAGATCTGGGACAGGACATTCGAGCTGCTGACGTGCGAAAAGACCGGCCGACCGACCATCACCCGGGAGTTTGCGGAGTATCTGAGCGAGCATCGCGACCTACCGAAGGAGTACTTCCGGGTAAACGACGAATCCCACCGGGGAGAACTGGTGTCGACGATGGCCGCCATCACACGCTGGAGCGTCACGGAGGAGAAGAAATGACCCATCGGTTTGTCGTGAAGCCGGAGCTGTGCATCGGCTGTCGCACCTGCGAGCTGGCGTGTTCGTTCGCGCACGCCAGAGACGGCAAGCAGGGACGCACGCGCATCTTCGCCCTCGGCGGCGGGTTCAAGGACCTGTTCATTCCGGTGACGTGCCTGCAGTGCGAGGATCCCGCCTGCGCCAAATCGTGCCTGGTCGGTGCGATCGCCCGCAACCCGGAGACCGGGGCGATGGAGATCAATCAGGCGAAATGCGTGAAGTGCATGGCCTGTATTGCGGCTTGTCCGTTCGGGTGTTCGTTGTTCGACGAGCCGCAGGGCCTGGTGGTCAAATGTGATCTGTGCGGCGGCGACCCGGCGTGTGCAAAGTTCTGTCCGACCAAAGCTCTTGAGTACAAGCCGTTGACGGCAACCGCGCTTCGTCCGGCGATCTAGATATCGAGACCTACGCAGGGGGTTTTTCGGGCGGGGCGCGGCCGCCCGAAAAGCCCTTGACTTTCCCCCCACTACCAAGCTAATTAACAAGTTAGGCGGATTTCGGGATGCCTGAGCCGCGTGAGACGAGACGTGGATGGATGCCGATGATCGGCATGAGCAGCCCGACCTTGAAACCCGACCATGTTTGTAACGTACTGACCTGTAACCACATTCGGGAGGCGCTGGCGACATGAAACTCAGTGACCGCATTCAGGACGACGTGGTGATTCTGGAGCCAAAAGGAAAAATCATGGGCGGTCCGGACGCTAGCCTGCTGCACGATAAGCTGTATGAGTACATCGAGAAAAACCAGAAGCGCGTCGTGATCGATCTGGCCCAGGTCGACTGGATGAACTCGACCGGACTCGGTATTCTGATCTCGGGCTACACGACGCTTCGCAACAACCAGGGTGAGTTGAAACTGGCCAACGTGACCGACAAGATCCAGTCACTTCTGACCATCACCAAACTGGTGACGGTGTTTGAGACTCACGATAGCGTCGAAGACGCCATCAAAAGCTTCGAACGCTAGCCGATGCAGATCATATCGCTGTAATATCATACCTATGGCAGGTAGGCGTCGTCCGGATGTCTGCCTGTTTTTTTGGAGTGCCGTCATCTATGGACAAACCGCAGATATCCGGAAACACGATCATCATCCCCTCGAGCACGCGGTTCCTTGCCGATGTGGACGAATTCGTCGAGGGCCTGCTGCGCGACTGGGGCACCTCCGCCTCCGTTATCGCCGACATCGCGATATCGGTGTCGGAACTGGTCAACAACGCCGTCGTGCACGGCAACAAGGCGTCGCCGAACGGAGTGGTAACGGTCTCGATGCGACGAGAGGGCGACACGGTAACGATCGATGTCGCCGACGAGGGCACGGGGTTCAATCCGGCCGAGATTGACGACCCGCTCAAGGAAGAAAATCTGCTGAAGGAAGTCGGCCGCGGGATATTTATCGTCGAGCAGCTGATGGACAAAGTCGACATCGCGGTGAGCAAGCGGGGGACGACCATCAGCATCTCGAAAGCGATTGCCTGACACTATCCGCACGCCTGTAAGCCTGACAGAAGTCTTATATGGATGCTGAGCTGGTAAAAACCCTCCTCCACTTCGTGGTGGGTGGCTTCCTGGTGTTTCTGGCGATTACGGTCGTCCGGGACAACTTCGGCAGCCGTCTGAACCGCGCGACCGGGGGAGTATTGTTTTTTGCCGGGCTCGGACCGCTGGCGGTTGCGATTGATTCGATCATGCAGCAGCCGGCGCCGGGAACGGGCGGCTCGGCCATGTACAACCTGTACCACATGTGGGAGCTGTTCTTCCCCACGCTCGTGGTTTTCTCATGGTATTTCCCGGTCGATCGCCTCAGGGAGTTCCGTCATCCGCGGTTCCGCTATTTCGTGTTTATCCCCCAGGTGATCCACCTGATTCTGGTGCTGTTCTTTTTCGACATAGACCGGCTTCTGGTGACGGTGTCGGCGAGTGAAGCGCAGGGCGGGTTCTCGGGGGCCCTGATGCGGCCGTTCGCCTATGTCCTGCAGATCATGCTGCTGCTTATCGGGTATATCATTTCCAATCAGGCGGCGATCTTCGGTTCGATCAATCTGCTGTACGTGGCGGTGGCGGTGTACTTTCTCGAGTCCGGCCGGCGGCTGCAGACGAATCCGCGCCTGGTCCCGCAGACCGAGGCGATGGTGTGGGCGGTGCGGCTGGGAATCGGCCTGTATGTCGCGGGATTGCTGGGCAGCCTGCTGGCGGCAAGCACGGTGACCGAAGAGGTGCGCGAGGCGATCTTTCTCGCGGCGGCGCTGGTGGGGACGGTGTTCGTGGTGTATGCAATCGTGCGGCACCAGTTTCTGGACGTACGACTCGTGTTTCGCCAGTCGCTGATCTACACGGTGACATCGGCGGCGCTGGTCGGGCTGTATATCGTGATCGGCGTCCGCGTCACCGAATTCACCCGGCCGTTGTTCGGCGAGCGGGCGGAGATCGTCGGGTACATTCTCATTATCCTGATGCTGCTGCTGTTCCAGCCGATTTCGAACTGGATCGACGGCGCCATACGGTCGATGTTCATGCGCACCCGCAGCGACCATCGCAACATTATCGAGCGGTTCTCCCGCGACATCATCTCGGTTTTCGACCCGACCGAACTTCGCCGGAAGATCGAGGATACGATGAAGACGGCGATGCTGGTCGAGAAAGTGTTTTTCGTATTGTACGACGACGAGATCGGCGAATACGCGATTCTTCCCAGCGACGACTACGCGCGTCGCACGATCGTTCGGCGCGACGACATGATGTTGCGGGGGATCAACCTGCTCGACCGCCCGACGTCATATGCGTCGCTGGCGGACTACGGGGAGGGTTCGTCGCTGGCCGATACGCTCACGGAACTTCGCGTCAAGCTCATCCTTCCCATGAAGGACACCGAGCACCTTTTGGGATTCCTGGCGCTGACGGCGAAAGTGGCCGGGTATCGCTACTCTCCCGAGGATTACAATCTGCTGGGGGTGCTCTCCAACCAGATGGTGTCGGCGCTCACCAACGCACGGCTGTATGTCGACTCGCTGGAGCGAATCCGTCTGCAGGAAGAAGTCACCATGGCGCGGCAGATTCAGCTCGATCTGTTGCCGTCGCAGCCGCCCAGTCTCCCCTGCTCGGTGATCTGTGCGGTCTCGGAACCGTCGCGAACGGTCGGAGGAGACTTCTATGACTTCATCCAGATCGACGGCCGATCGCGGGTGGGGATCGTGATCGCCGACGCGTCGGGCAAGGGCATGCCGGCAGCCCTGCTGATTGCGCAGATACAGGCGATCATCCACAGCGAGGTCAACAACGGGAATTCGATCGCGGCCATGTTGAGGAACATGAACAAGCAGATTGCGCTGTCGACGTCGTCCGAAAAGTACGTGACGCTGTTCTACGGGGAACTGGACCGGGAGACCGGCGAATTCGAATACGCCAACGCCGGCCACAACTACCCGATTCTGGTGCGTTCGAACGGGGATATCGAGTTGCTGGAGATCGGCGGCCCGGTGATCGGCGCGTTTCCGTTTATGGAGTACCAGTCGACGAGAGTCGGCCTGTCTCCGGGGGACGTGATGTTTTTCTTCACCGACGGGTTGTCCGAGGCGATGAATGAGATGGGCCAGGAGTACGGCGAGCAACGCATACGCGACTTCGTACGGTCCAACCGCCACCTCGAGCCGGACGACCTCATGAAAGGAATACTGGATGACGTGCGGGCGTTCGATCCGTCGACGCCGCCGCAGGACGACACCACGATAATAACGCTGAAGATGACCACGCGGGGGGCCGTACTCGATGAACGACAAGTACAAGACATTCGATGAACAGGCGCTCTTCGCGCGCAAGGACCTCTATATGGGGTTTCGGTATTGTCCGCGCTGCGCCACACCGCTTCAGGAGGTAATCGCCGACGGCCGTCGGCGGCTGGCCTGTCCGTCCGAATCGTGCGATTACATCTACTACCAGAACCCGATCCCGGCGGCGGGAGCGATCCTCGTGGAGGGCGACCGCATCCTGCTGGTCCGGCGCGCCCACCCGCCGCGAATCGGCGACTGGACAATCCCCGCGGGATTCATGGAGTGGGATGAACATCCGACGACGACGGCGATCCGGGAAGTGAAGGAAGAGACGGGGCTGGATATAGAATTGACGGGTCTGTTTGAGGTGTACAGCGGCCGGGACGACTGGCGTAACAACGCCGTGTTGATTCTTTACCATGGGCGCCGGATCGGCGGCGAGTTGGCGCCGGGGGACGATGCGTCGGAGGCGGTGTTTTTTCCGTTTGACGCCACGCCGCGCAATATCGCGTTCCAGGCGCACGTGCAGGCGCTGGCAGACTACAATGAACGGTTTCGCCGGAAATAAATGACATGGCAATCGGGTTCGGGCAAAAGCTCTTTCGTTTGTTTCTGGGTTTCTCGCTTGTCCCGGCCGCGGTTCTCGCGGCGGCGGGGTATTATCTCGTCGTACACGCGGGATCGTCCAGCTTCGGATACGACAACGAGGGACGAAACACGGTGGCGGAGTATTATGCCGGGCTGCTGTACAGCCGTCTTGCGGATGATCTTTCCCGATATTCGGCCGATACGCTCAGCGCGGTCTCCGCGGACTTCGTGCTTCGAGCAGTCGACGGCGTGGTGGAACTTCCCCGCGGCGCCGACGTGGTGGGGCCGGACGCGGCGGCGGCGATATTGCTGGCGGCACGCTCGCGCGATCAGGGGTACGCCGACGCCGGGGGCAGGATTTACCAGTACCGGGCCGTCCAGATGGGTGACCGGCTTCTCGTGGCGGGGTTCGCGCACGGGACTCAGTTTCGATCGCTCGAGCGGGCGATCCAGCGCGACATGGCCGGACGGTCCGGGTTCCGCGAGTTGCAGTCGCGCTATACGATATTTCTCGGCGGACTGTTTTTGACCCTCGCCCTTGCGACGGTTTTGTTTGCGTCGCTCCGCTCCCGCCACCTGGCGCGCAGTCTGGCGCAACCGCTGGCCGAACTCAGCGATGCGGCGACAAGCATCGCGGACGGCGACTTTCGCGCGCGCGTTGAGCCCCGAGGGGAACAGGAAGTCCGCAACCTGATCGAGCGCTTCAACCAGATGGCGATCCAGCTGGAAAGCACGACCGCGCGCCTGCGGGCGACCGAACGGGTGGCGGCGTGGCGGCAGGTGGCCCGCCGGTTCGCACACGAGTTGAAAAACCCGCTGCAGCCGATTCTCGTCTCCCTCTACCGTATGGAGCGTCTGCTGATCGACAGCGACCAGTACGACAAGGTATACGAGCCGCTCAAGGCGGCCTCGGATGAGGTTCGCCATCTGAAACAACTGGCGGAGCGGTTCTCGCACCTCGCCAAACTGCCGCCACCTGCCTTAGTGGAAACCGACCTCAACGAGCTGGTCGGCAACCTGCTGACATTGTATAGAGACGCCGACGCGCCGTACCGGGTCGATGCGCAGTTGCCGGAGCAGCCCTGTGTGGTCGCGGTCGACGTCGCCTACCTTCGCGAGGCCCTGCACAACCTGATTCAGAACGGGCTGGACGCCACCGACCGAAAGGGAAACGTGACGGTCAGCGTGACCGAGCATCCGCATCGGGTGGACATCGCCGTCGCCGACCACGGACCGGGGATGAATGAGTCAACACTGGCATCGGCGCGCCTTCCGTATTTCACGACCAAGCCGCAGGGGCACGGACTGGGACTGGCAATCGTGGAAAAATCGGTCGCAGAGATGGGCGGGCAGCTTGATATCGTTTCGCGCGAGGGTGAAGGCACCACGGTGACGATCTCTCTGACAAAAAGGTCCTGAGCCATGCCGGCGAGAATCCTCATTGTCGACGACGAACCCAATATCACGCGGTCCTTTTCGTCTCTGCTGGCCGACGAGGGATACGAGGCGGTGGTGGCGCAATCGGCCGAAGAGGCGCTGACGGCAATCGGACGAAGTGACGTCGATCTCGTCCTGCTCGATATCCAGCTGCCGGGGAAGTCCGGGCTGGAGTGCCTTCGCGAGATATCCGCTACCCGCCTGCCGGTCGAGGTGCTGATGATTTCCGGACAGGCCGACATACCGATGGCGCTGGAAGCCGTACGGCTGGGGGCGGTCGACTTTCTGGAGAAACCGGTCTCACCGGAAAAGCTGATTGCATCGGTCAAGGCGGCGTTGCTGGTTGCGGAGGCCGCCCGCCAGCGTCGGGCAGCGGCCGACGATTTGGACCGGGAGTCGCCGATGGTGGGCGAGTCAGCCGCAATGAAGCGTCTTCGCAACACCATCAGCCAGGTTGCGACAGCAGACACGACGGTCCTCATCACGGGCGCCAACGGCACGGGCAAGGAACTAGTTGCCACCCGCCTCGTGCTCGAGAGTCCCCGCCGTACCAGGCCATTCATAAAAGTCAATTGCCCGGGCATTCCGGAGACGTTGTTTGAATCCGAGCTGTTCGGTCATGTCAAGGGGTCGTTCACGGGCGCGGTCAAGGACCATGCCGGCAAGTTTGTTCTTGCCGACGGCGGCACCATTTTCTTCGATGAAATCGGCGATCTCCCCCGCGCGTGCCAGGCGAAGCTGCTTCGAGTGCTTGAAACGGGAGAAATCGAGACGCTCGGCTCGGAGCGACACCGCCGTGTCGACGTGCGAGTGGTCTGCGCGACGAATCGCGACCTGCGCAGGATGGTCGCGGACGGCGCCTTCCGGGAGGATTTGTACTACCGGATCTCCGTCTTTCTTGTCGACGTGCCGACTCTTTCCGCACGGCACGATGACATCCCGATGCTGGCCGGCGCGTTTCTGCATCGCTTCGACCCGACCGGTTCGACACGTCTGTCCGGCGACGCGCTGGCGTGGCTGACCGTGCAGCCCTTTCCGGGCAATGTGCGTCAGCTCAAGAACCTGATCGAACGAATCTGTATCCTCCATTCCGGCCAGACCGTCGGCATCGAACAACTTCGCGCCCAGTCCACTCCGGCGGGAGTGGCGTCGTCACCGGCAAAGGAACCGATATTATCTCTTGCGGACCAGTTGGCGCGCTTCGAGCGGTCGGTTATCGAAGACGCCCTGTCACAGGCCGGCGGCAACATCTCTGAGGCGGCACGGATTCTGGGTGTGGACCGGGCCAACCTGTCACGCAAAATCAAAGACCTCGGCCTGAAGGCGTGAAGAACAAATTCTGTGCACGTCCGTGTTCCTCTGCCACAAAATCACTGGCATGAAAGGGCAATCCCCCGTCAATTCAACACTTGCACTTTTGGCACGAGGTTTGTTTGGTAGTGGGGAAAACGGAGGATATATGCATCGCGTCAGGAATACATTGGCAGCTGCGCTGCTCTTCTTCGGTGTCATGCACATCATAGCGGCGGCGGCTGAGCCCCAGTACAAAGAATACCAGGCAGCGTCGACCAGGGCCGAGTTCTTCTGGATAGCGTTCGACGACCAGGTACTCGTTATCACAGTTCCTGAAGAGGGTGGGACACGGTCGTACGAGATACCGCTGGAGTCGGTTGAGCACGACGCGGCAGAGGTCCGTCTGGCGAGCGGGATACGATTCGACGCCACGGGGCTCGAGATCAAAGGGACCACGTTCGCGTACGACGACATCGTTGACATGCGGGTGTTTGACGACGATGAGGGGACATCGATCGTCTTCTACCGCGGGGACAGCGCCGATCCGGACATCGCCCGGCTCCGTCGCGGCAACATGATTCGCGCTTTTGACAACGTGCGAGTCGAGGAAGGATCGTTCGTGCGGGGATTCATTTTCTCCGTGACCGGCGATATAGACGTTTTCGGGGAGGTCAACAAGGATATCGTAACGCTGTTCGGCGGCATTTATGTCGCTCCTGACGCGGTCGCGCGCGGCGACGTTGCATCGGTGACCGGCAAGGTGCAAATCGCCCGCGATGCATCGGTGTACGGAATCGTCTATACGGGCACGGCCGAGCAGAAGGGTCGCAGCCGCCGGTTCTACCGCTCCATCAACGAGAGTTCACTGAGCGGCACGGCGTACTACAACCGGGTTGACGGAATTACGCCGCTGGCGCGATTCGAGTATCGGGATCGCGACTCGCTGCTGCCGAACGTGGTAGCCGAGGTTGGATACGCGTTCGAGTCGAAGCGTTCGCGGCTGAGGTTCGGTGTCGAGCAGACCCTCTGGCGGGAGATGCCTATGGCGATCGGAGGGGTCGCGTACAAGGAACTCGCCACTGAAGACGAGTGGCTGCTGTCCAGAAACGAGAACAACGTGTACACGTTGCTGGTCACGGAGGACTTCCGTGACTACTATGAACGCACGGGCGGATATTTGTACTATCGGGTGAAGCCGGTCGAATACCTCCAGATCGAGACCGGTTACCGGTACGACGAAACGCGCTGGTTCGAGGCGGAGCGTGATCTCTGGTCGCTGTTCGGCGGCGACAAGAAGTTCCCACGCAACTTCCACCGGGTGGACCCGTCGATCCGCGACCGGGGTATCGCGGAAATCGACACCGGAACGACGGCGGCGCTTGTGATTCGGGGGGCGTTTGACACCCGCGACGAGAAACACCCGTACGATTTTTCGGCCTGGAACCTGACCGGGCAGATCGAGTGGTCCGACGACAAGCTGTCGTCTGACTACGACTATCGCCGGTACCAGTTCTCGGCTGCCCGGTATCAGGAGATTCACTCGCGGATCATGCTGATTTCACGGCTTGTGGTGGGCGCCTCGGACGGATACCTGCCCATGCAGAAACGTTATTATATGGGCGGCCTCGGCACGCTTCGCGGGTACAAACACAAGGAGTTCATCGGGAAGCGTTTCTGGCTGGCGAATCTCGAATACCGGTTCCGCTTCCCCAAATCGGATTTTGCGCTCGGCGTACTGTATGATGTGGGACAGATCAGCAACGATTCGCCGCTGAACGGGGATATTGAATGGAAGCAGTCGCTGGGTGGAGCGCTGTACATTGGTGATTATTTCCGGGTATCGCTGGCACAACGGCTCGACGGCGCGGAGGACAAGGATCTCCAGGTATACGCCCGGTGCGAGCACAGTTTCTGATCGGGCCCGGCCGCTGCGTGCCGCTCTGCAGATCGTGCTGTTGACCATCCTGCTGGCAGGCGCGGGCACCGGTGCGGCTGTCCGGGCCGATGACAGGCAGGTCGACTTCGCGTTCGATATTCTGCTGGTTGACGACTCCGTAACGGCGTGGGTCGATCTGTCGGGCCTGCTTCGGACTCCGGTCATCGAGCGAATTGAAGACGGCATCGACCACGCGATCGAGTGCCGGGCAAGTCTCAATCGGCCGAGGCGACTGTTCGGAGCGGTGAAAGCCGCCGAGACCGGGCGCGCGTGGCTGCTGTCGTATCGGATTCTCACCGAGCTCTGGGTTCTGCGGCCGTTGGGGGTCGACTCAACCGAAGAGAGATCGTTCTCGTCGCTTGCCGGTCTGGCCGAGTATCTGGCGGACTCGATCACCATCCCACTGATCAAAGCCGATTCGCTGGAGACGGAGCGGCGCTATTTTCTGAAGCTGGAGATAACGTCTATCTCGTTGGCGGGCATAGGAATCAATCCGGCCCCGGGGGATGTCGACGGGGGCCCGTCGTTTTTGTCCACCTTGTTTTCCGGATTCCTCGAGATCACCGGATACGGACGGGAGACGTTTAAGATAGAGTCGCGGCCGTTCTCACCGGCTGAGATTTTGCCTCGACCGTAGTCATCGCCCAAAATAATCCTTCCGGCCCGTTAAACCCCTCCGGTATTCGTCCGATATCTGTATAGAAGACAATCGAATACACAGAGGCCAAGGGTGATGAATCGTACGCAAGAGGAAAAGCGTCGGAATCCGGGGGGCCTCGCCGAGAAATCGCGCGATGAACGGGGCATGAATGACAGCGGGCCGATGCCTGCGGATCTGTTCGCCGATCTCGAAGCGACACTCGATCAGGTAGCGGAAGCGAATCCGCGTATACAGACCGAAGATCAGGGAGGCGCGGCACATACCACTGATCTTCGGGCGCTGCTCGAAGTGTCCATGGCGATCAACTCGACACTGGTGCTCGATGACGTTCTGCAGAATGTCATGCACAAGGCGATCGAGTTCATGCAGGCTGAGCGCGGGTTGATCATGCTGCTTGACGAGGACGGGCAGCTGCAGACCCGGGCCGCGTACAACCTCAGCAAAGACGAGATGCAAAGCGACGACTACCGGATCTCCTCCAGCGTGGCGTCGGAAGTGGTCGCCACCGGGCGCTCCATATATACGTCGGACGCGATGGCCGACGAGCGGTACGCTTCGCAGAAGTCGGTTGTCGAGCTGCATTTGCGATCGATCATGTGCGTCGCGCTCACGGTGAAGTCGGAAGTGATCGGCGTCATCTATCTCGACAATTCGAGTCAGACGAAGATGTTTTTGAAGGCCGACCTGTACTTGTTCGAATTGTACGCGCAGATGGTATCGAACGCGCTGCACAACGCTCGTATTTACGATTCGTTGCTGCACCTGAAGCGGTATTCGGATTCCGTGGTGAAAAGCTCGCCGGTGGGCATTGTCGTGATCGACTCGTCGGGACATATCGCCACGATCAATCCTGCGGCGCTGGAGATATTCGATCTCAATCGCAAGGATTTGGCGCTGATCGGCGATACTCAGTCGCCGACCGTCTTTCTGGATCTGCTGCCGGCGAACCAGAAGAGCCGGTGGCACCGGATGATCAACACCGTGTTTGCCACGGGCGAGGAGTTTGCAGACGCCCGGTTTTTCCACGACACCGGTTATATCGAGAAGGTTCTTTCGATCAAGATGTCGCCTATCCCGCAAGTACCGGGAGGCGGCGACGGTCTGGTGATGGCGATCGAAGACGTTACCGAAAAGGTGACTATGGAGCGGTACGTTATTTTGTCCGAAAAGCTCGTCGCACGCGGCGAGATGGCGGCATCGGTGGCTCACGAGCTGAACAACTACCTGTCCATTATCTCGAACAACGCCGAGTTGCTCGGCATGAACCTGACCAACGAGCGCTATGAAAAAGCGAAGTTCAACAGCAAGTCGATTGTCGAAAACGTTTTCAAGATCAAGCGCTTTGTCGACAGCCTGATGGACTTCTCAAAGCCGGAGCCCGAGTATATCAGTTACGACGTGCGCCACCTGATCGACGACCTGCTGTTCTCGCTGCGGATACAGCCGAGGTTCAAAACCGTGCATTTTACGCTCGATCTTGCCGACGACCTGCCCAACGTGGAGATCGACGTCGGTCAGATCCAGCAGGTCCTGATGAACCTGCTGAACAACGCGGTGGACGCCATCGATCAGCGGACGAACGAAGAAAGCGACAAGGACTTCAAACGGGAAATCGGCATCGAGGCCAAGTATCGTCGCAGCCACGAAACCGTGTCGGTGAAGGTGACGGACAACGGCGTGGGCATGTCCGAGGAGACGGTGAGCAAGATTTTCACGCTGCACTTCACAACCAAAAAGGGCGGACACGGCCTGGGGCTGTACAACTGCAAGAAGATCGTCGAGGGACACGGCGGCGAGCTGGTGGCGTCATCGACGCCGGGGAAGGGCACGATGTTCCAGTTGATCCTCCCCCGTTTCCAGTCCAGGCCGGAATAGGCGCGGCGCGGTATGGACGCCCCGTTCGCGAGCCCCGACCTTCGATTTATCGCTCCCCTGGGACGCGGGGGCACCGCCGATGTTGCGCGTGTCTTTTCGACCCGCCTGGGCCGCGAGGCGGCGGCCAAATACCCGCTCGCTGCCGGCGGCAACGCCGAGGTTGACTTCTCACGACTCGCTCAACGGGAATTCGAGCTGATCGGCTCGCTGCGGTATCCCGGCCTGGTGCGGATTCTTGAACCGCCACATCGCGATCCCGACTATCTGCTTCTTGAACTCTGCAGCGGCCCGACGCTCGATACGGTCGGCCGCGCCGAGTCGTTTGCCGACGCCTGCAACCTGATCTCCGCCGCAGCCGCCGTGTTGGAATACCTGCATGCAGTTCGACTGGTGCACGGAGATCTGAAATCCTCCAATTTCTTTCTGCCGCCAGACTGGCGCGCGCGCATCGGACGGGGCTTGTTTTTCGTGCGCCTGTCGGACTTCTCGCTGGGGCGCCGCATCGATGAGCCGGAGACGTCACGCCTCGGGGCAGGCACGGTCGGCTACATGGCCCCGGAGACGATTGTTGACGGAAAGACGAGTCATCGATCCGACCTCTTTGCGCTCGGCGTGATCGCTTACCAATTGATAACCGGCAGACATCCGTTCCTGCATGGCGAGAGCGACCCGGTGCGGGTATCGAGCCGCGTTCGCGAGGGCGATTACCCCGACCCGATACCGTTTCGCCCGGAGATGTCCGAAGGATTCGCCGATCTGGTGCGACGACTTTTGGCCGTCGATGAAAAGGATCGTCCCGCCGACGCCTGGGAAGTCTGCCGGCATTTGGAAACGCTGGGAGCGACCTATCCGTTTAGAAAGGCGCTTGCGCCGTGGCATGTGCTCGGTGATTCCGGATATGCCGAGATGCTTGATCGGTGGATTGACGTACGCCCCCGGGACCGCGCCCATATCGACTGCATCACGGGCGGTGATCCGCAAGCGCTCAAAGCGGCGCTGACGGCGACCTTCCGCAGGGGCATGGCCGTCTACGAAGCGGCTCGGTATGTCGTCGGCCGGGGATTTTATTGGCCGGCATGCATGCGGAGAGCGGCGCTCGCGAAGTTCGCCGCGCTGTCGTTCCGGCAGAAAAAGGATACAGTGCGCGAGGCGGTGGCAGCGGAGGCGGCGTTCAGTGTCGGCGACGTTCGGCCGACCGGCAGTCCGCTTGCGGTGTTGCTCGGCGGTCTGCTTCGCCCCGCGACAATAAAGCGGCTGGCCCCGGCTCATGCCGAAGCGGCCAGTGCCGCTTGTGACTACGGACTCGCGGCATCGCTGTACCTGCGGGCGGGAAATCTCACACGCGCTGCGGAATGCGCCGACCAAGCGGCGCTGGCTCTGGAAAAAGCCGGCGACCAGAAACACGCGTATGTCGTGCTGAATGCGGTATTCGCACTGGCCGACATGACCGGCAGGTCGTTCGACGTACGGCTGCTGTACATGACGCGGGGCGATATCGAAAAGCGCGCCGGAGATACGGAACCGGCCCTGCGGTCTTACCGGAGACTGATCGAGCTGTACGACGGCCGTCCGCCCGACAAGCTGCTCGCCGAGTCGTATAAGGATCTCGGCGACGTGTACAGGATGAAGCAGCAGACCGACGAAGGGCTGTCGGCGCTCGAAAAGGCCCGCGAGATTTACACGGACCTGGGCGACGAACTCGAACTCTCGCACACGCTGAACAACATCGGCAACCTTCACTGGCTGCGCAACGAGTGGCGGGCGTGCAGGAAAAACTACCTGAAGGCGCTTCGCATCCAGCGTCGTCTCAACGCCGGAGCCGACATCGCGAGCAGTCTCAGTAATCTGGCGACGGCATTTTTCGTTGAGGGGCGGCACGCCCGCGCCAAAGTCCTGTTCGAAAATGCGCTGGCTATCCAACGCCAGATCGTCGACCGGGTCGGACTGGCGCGTACCCTCAACAACCTCGGGTACGTGCTCAAGATTATCGGAGACTCTCAGGCGGCACTCGACTATCTGAGCGAATCGCTTGAGATCAACCGCGCCGTCGGCAACAAGAAAGAGATACTCTTCAACCTGCACAATCTCACGGGCGTGATGATCAGCGCCGGCCGCCTTCGCGAATCCCTCTCGTATCTTAGCGAAGGGATTACGCTTGCGGACGCTCTTGACGACCAGCCAAGCTTGGCTGCGCTGCATGTCAGCATGGGAATTGTCTATAAGCGCCTGGGCAGGCTCTGCGATGCGTTGGAGGAGTTCGATCATGGAGCCACACTGGCGGCACGGCTCGATGACAACATCAATTCGCTCAACCTTGCGGTACAGCGCGCGTCGCTTCGCCATGCGGTCGGCGATCGGCAACTCGCGCTTGACGGCGCGCTCGATGCAGCCCGGCAGGCGGAGAAACGCGGTCTCGCCCATGAACGGCTCAACGCGCTGCTTCTGGCGCTGCGAGTCGACCCGGACAAAGCCGATCACGCCCTCGTCCTCGAACTGTGCCGGCAACTGCATTTGCCACGGGAAGCGTACCTGTCGTGGTTCGCAGTACTGGAAGCGGCACTTGAAGCCGGCGACAGAGCGAAGGTCGAGTCAACGCTGAAGGCAATCATGTCGACGGGCAAACCGCTTCCCGAGTACGTCGATATCGAAACGGGCCGCATGGCCGCCGCGCTGGGAGAGGCCATGATCCTGACCGGTGAAACCGAACTTGCGCTGCGTTACCTCGAAACGGCGCGAACGCACGCCGCCGGCAGCGGCCTTGTCCCGGAGCTGGTCACGATTCACACGCTGCTCGGAAGATTCTACGCGGGACAGAACGACTATGAAGCCTGTTACGAGCACCTTCGCAACGGTCTGCGGTTCGCCAAACAGGTTGCCGATTCGATCACGGACCCCGAGGACAGAGCGCTCTACCAGAGCCAGCGCCACCTGACGTATCTCGTCACCCAGGTTCAGCATCTTGGCGCCAGGCTGAGCAAGAGGTCTCGCTGATCTTTAGTCCCCGCCCATCCCGAAACGAGTCGTATGAAAACGACAAAGGCAGGAGCGAGCTCCTGCCTTTGGCACATCGTATGTGCTTTGCGAAGTCAACCTGAATTCTCAGGTTCCGCATGCGACACGCAGCATCTTCGCGGTGTGCGACGATATCTTACCGTATTGGAGGCAGATTTCATCGTCTCGGCCGGTGAAATCACACACCGGCTTCCGCACACTGCGATCTGACGAGCGATGTCCATGCGGCATGTTCGGACACTACTGCGCCCGATACATGGCATCTACCGATTACTGTCCGCCCAAGCTGAACGGCATCGGAGCAATGCGAGCTTCCAGGACTTCGACACTGAGTTTGTAATCCATGGACAACTCCCCTGCTTGAGGTTATAGGTTATCGGCATCCTATGCCGCGGGGTGCGACAAAGAAGGGCCGCACGGAATGACAAGATGTGCTAATAAAATACCGCGCAACGACTTTTTGTCAAGGTGCAAAGTTGCACGTCAGGAATATCCGCCCACGAGCCTCCCATACACGCGCTCAGTACGTGTGACATTACGCAATAGCGCATATGGAGATAGCTGTGTGAGTGAATGAATCACACCGCGAGATGGAAAAATTTTCCCCTACCACCAGGACCAGAACTCGACCCGAATTTTCGAGAGAAACTTGTAGTACAGCAGCCCCAGTAACGAAGACCGTCCGGTCTCTATTTTGGCGTACCCGGTCATGCCGTCGGCCAGCCGACCGTCGGAATTGTCCACGACCACCGTCACCGGGAAGTATTGTTGTTCTTGTGCGACGGTCGCCGCCTCGGGAATTCTTACCACTTCGCCGGCAAACACCCGGTGCGGATAGGAGCGGACCTTGAGTTTGACCGTTTGTCCGACATTTACGCGCGTGATGTCGAAGTCGTTGACGGGGACGAGCAGTTCAACCGGATTGTCATCGATCACCGACATGATGATCGCATCATTGGGATTGCGCGAGACGACCCCTGAGAACGGCGCCGTGATAACCTGCGCGTCGCCCTGTGACCGCAAGAACTGGAGGCGTGCTTTCTGCTTGTCAATCGACCGGACAAGCACAGTCTCTTCCTGCGGGCGAGGCGGCGACTTGAGCAGATCCAGCGACGATCCCAGTCGTTGCCAGTCGGCGAGGGCGATTTTCATGTCCGATCGGCGGTTCTCCAACTCCTCGGACGATATCAGGCTTTTGCGGAACAACTCCTCGGCGCGCTGCAAGTCGCTGCGCTTTTTCTCGTATGCGGCACGCGCGGCGGCCAGCTCCGATTCGGCCTCCTGCACTTCCTCCTTTTTGGGCGGCGCGCGAAGGAGATCAAGCTCGCTTTGCAGCCGGCCCAGCTCCGCCTCGGCCTCGGATATTTCCTGTACCACCTGGTTGCTGGTCAGGATAGCGATCGTATCCGCCTCAATAATGACCTGGCCATCGCGGACAATCGGCACCAGTTCGAGCACACCCATTTCGGCGTTGTTCATCTGCAGGATGGAGAACTTCTGGTCGGGATTCACGCCGCCCCGCCGGAGACTGCTTTCGATCAGGCCGTAATCGTTCATGGAAAGCCGGTATGAGGCGATCGGCCGGACGATAACTTCGCCGGACACCCGGTACGGAAACGGCACCGCCACCAGGACCACGATCACGGCGGCTGCGACGGCCACGTGTATGGCCAGCCGAACAGGATGTTTGAGCAGGGCGCGCATATGGTGAATGTGAGTGACGATTCCCTTCGCCAAATCGACAAACTGTTGGCGCAAGATAAACAACACAACGGCAGCTAACAACAGCAATCCGGCCCCTCCCCACGCGCCGATCAGCAGCCGTCCGAGCAGGTACAGTACAAAGGCAATGAGAAACGCGGAATAGGCCAGCGCACCAACGGCGTAGAGGAGGTAAATCCGGCGCTCGCGGCGTGTGACCTGTACGGCCGGGATGTCCCATCCCAACACGTGGCGCCTGACTGCGTTGGCGAAATAGTCGAAAGATTTCGATCGGAGATTGGTGATTTCCAGCCAGTCGGACAGCAGGTAATAGCCATCCAGCTTGATCAGGGGGTTGAAATTGAACAGGTAGCTGACCGAGCTGACGACCACGAGGACGCGCGCCACTTCGCTGATGATTGTCCCGGGTACGGTCACGCGCCATATCAGCACGGCGATCGCGGTCAGCAGCAGTTGCATGAACGGCCCGGCCAGCGTCACGACTATCCGCTGGCGTTTTTCCGGAAACAGCCAGGCGTCGGAAACATCGCAGTAGAAGCAAGGCTGGAAATACATCAGCAAAAAGCCCATTTCGCGGACGGAGCCGCCGTAATATCGGCAGGCCAGGGCGTGGGCAAACTCATGGAAGACGATCAGCACGAACAGGGCCGTCATGATGGTCAGTACGTGACCGACGGTCAGCAGGCGATCGATATTGATAGCAGCGAACTCGCGCGCGTTGGCGAACATCACGATTACGCCGAAAACGATAACGGCGGTTGCGACAAGCAACCAGAGCAGTCGATGAAAGGGCCGATACCACGCCGCAAGCCGGTCGAGAGTCCTGCCGGGCTTGAAAGCTTTGAAGCGAATGTACAGAAGCCGTCCAAACAGGGTCCGTGCCGCGAAGCGGCTGCCCGCCGCACGCATCAACTCCTGCTCTGAGCGGTGGTCTTCCAGGAAACACAGCCCGCCGAGCAGGTCGACAAACTGCTGGACATCGGCAGCCTGCAGCCGGGCGCCGAAGTTCTCGTTGAAGAGGCGCGCGACATCCTCGGCAGACCGCGTACCGTCGAGCCTGTTGATCAGCCAGAACTCCGGTTCGCGCAGGCGGAAGAACTTTCCCGTGACCGGGTCCTTGATCGTGTACAGCGTATCGCCGTCGACGACGGTCGGAGATGAGATGAGATCCTGGCGCAGTCTTGGATGGGCCGACATAGCGAAAAAGTACCGGCTCGGCGAGACGACCGCAAGCCTTCAAAAAAGGCGGTCGTCGCGGCCGGCCGCCTCAGCTTCGAAGAGTGTCAATCAACCGCTTGTTATAGTAGTCGACAAGTTCTTCGCGTCGAACCACGCCGATGACTTTGCCGGGGGTGGATCGCGTCACGACCGGTATCAGGGTGTAGTCGCGCTGGCCGAAGATCTCGTAGGCGACTCCGAGGTCGTCGTCGTCGAATACGGTCACCGTGCCCGGCGCGACCAGGTCGGCGGCAACCACCAGGTTATCCAGTTCGTGCTGGCTGAGATGGGCCCTCAGGTCCTGAAACGATATGACTCCCCGCAGCAAACCGGCCCGGTCTTCAACGACGAAATATGATTCTCGAGACTCTTCGAGACGGCGAAAGATTTCCACCAGCGGCGTGGCCGTCGGAATGATCTCGAACCGGGAGTCCATGACGTCGCGCACCCGATGGGACCGCAGCACATTGACGTCTTTGCCGCCGCGAAGGTCGATTCCGCGCTTGAAAAGCTTAACCGTATAAATGGAGTGCGGAAACAGGCGACCCGCGACCAGGGTGGAAATGACGACCGTCACCATCAGGGGCAGAATGATCCGGTAGTCCCGGGTCATTTCGAAGATGATGAGCATGGCGGTGATAGGGGCGTGGGTTGCTCCGGCCACCATGCCGGCCATACCGACGAGGGCGTAGGCGCCGGGCGTGGCGGTGGATCCCGGAAAGAGGTAATTGACGAGAACTCCGAATGCGCCGCCGCTCACGGCGCCGATAAACAGCGAGGGGGCAAAAATGCCGCCGGAGTTGCCGGAGCCGAGCGTGAAGCAGGTGGCCAGTATTTTCATGACAATCAAAACGGCCAGCAGCCAAACGTCGAGCTGCCCGTGCAGGGTAAGGGTGATCGTCTGGTAGCCGTCGGCCAGCACCTGCGGATAGATCACGGCAATGCCGCCCAGCAGGAGACCGCCGAGGGCGGGTTTGGCCATATTCGGCATCTTGAGCCTGTCGAAGAAAGTCTCGGTGGCGTCGAGCATACGCGTGAAGCCGACCGCGACTCCGCCGAGTCCGACGGCCATTATCACGTAGAGGAGTATTTCCCAGGCGGATACCAGCGAGTAGCCCGGCACCGTGAAGGCGGGATAGTTGCCGACCAGCGACCACGTGATAAGCGACGACACGACCGCCGACAAGAGGACCGGCGAGAAGGTTTTGACGGCGAAGTCGCCGAGGATGATTTCGAGGGCGAAAATGACGCCGGCAATCGGCGCGTTGAAGACGGCCGCGATGCCGGCGGCGGCGCCGCTGCCCACCAGTACTTTGACGCGATTGCCGGAGAGGCGGAACCACTGACCGATGGTGGAGCCTATGGCCGAGCCGATCTGGACGATCGGACCCTCGCGGCCGGCCGACCCCCCGGAACCGATACAGATGGCCGAGGCGATCGTTTTGGCGGCGGCGACACGCGGCCGGATAATACCGCCGAGACGGGCGACCGCGTTCATGACCTCAGGGACACCGTGCCCTTTGGCTTCGGACGCATACTTGTAGACAATCGGTCCCACCAGCAGCCCGCCCGCCATCGGTATCAGCGGGAGCCACCACTTGATGCCGCCGAAGAGGTCTCCGGCGACGCTGGTGGTGAGGATCTGGTCGGTCATGCCGAAAAACAGGTGGTTGAAATACTCGATCAGGACGCGAAAACCGTAGGCGCCCAGACCGGTAGCTGTCCCCACTATCAGTGACAGGAGAATCAGAAAGTTGGTCTGCGAGAGCTGCAGCGACTTGAACTTCATAGGTGAACTGCAATCTACACCGCTCTCGAGAGACCACAAGTTTAAAACCGGCCGGAGCGGCGCGGAAGTCGTTATTACCGGATCGCACTTGACTTGGTAGTCTAATGTGTTACTTTACGGCGGCATTTTCGTGAAAAAGTTCACGTAGCGTGCCAGGTATTTAACCCAAGGGGTTGGTGATTATGAGACAGACAGCGGATGCCGTAGTGATCGGCGGTGGCATCATCGGGATGGCAACCGCATTCTACCTCGCGCGTGAGAAGTTTGGTCATATTGTCCTGCTGGAGAAGGAGCGCTTCTTCGGTTCCGGGTCGACGTCCAAGGCCGCCGGCGGCATCAGGGCGCAGTTCACCACGCGGGTGAATATCGAGATGTCGATGTTGTCCGAGAAGATTTTCGCGGACTTCGAGGCCGAAACCGGCCGACCGGCGCTGTTCGACCAGGTCGGCTACATGTTTCTGCTGTCCCGTGACGAGGATATCAAGTTGTTCAAAGACGCGTACGATCTGCAGCGCTCACTCGGCCTGAAGGCGGAATTGCTCGAGCCGGGTGAGATCGGTCGGTACGCGCCGCACGTACGTATCGACGATATCAAGCTCGCCACCTTCTGCCATGAAGACGGTCTCGGCGATCCCGCGGAGTTTTTGTCGGGGTACGAGCATGGCGCGCGCCGGAACGGCGTGGAGCTGGAGATCGAGGCCGACGTGACCGGGATCGATACGCACAACGGCCGGGTAGCGAAGGTCCGGACGAAAAAAGGCGACATCGCGACCCCGCTGGTCATCAACGCCGCCGGAGCCTGGTCGGGAGTTGTCGCGAAGATGGTGGGCGCCGATCTTCGGGTCCAGCCTTACCCACGGCAATGTGTCACCACCGCCGAACTCGATTTCATGGAACCCTATTTCCCGATGGTCGTCGACGTCGCCTCCGGCCTCTACTGCCACAAAGAGTCCAAGGGAATCCTGCTCGGCTGGGCCGACAAAAACACCAAGCCGACGTTTGACTGTTCCATTCAGCCGGAGTACACCGATGCGATTCTCGAGCGGGCGCTGGACCGCATTCCGCAGCTCGAGACCGCTGAAGTTGCCAACAAGTGGACCGGCCTGTACGAGACGACCCCGGACCACCGCGCCGTGATCGGCTGGGAACCCTCGGTCGGGGGCATGTTTCATGTCACCGGATTCTCCGGGCACGGCTTCATGCACGCGCCGGCCGCCGGTATCGTGAGCATGGAAATCATCACCGGCCGAAAGCCGTCGATTGACATTTCCGACCTCTCCCCCGAACGATTCGCCAAAGGGGAGCTGATCGAAGAACAAAACGTCATTTAGCGTTGGGTCAATAATAACCGCGATTCAGGAGAGAGTATGAAACTGGTTTGGGTGATGTTGATGTCGGCAATGCTGGTGGCTGCCGGCGCGGCGGCACAGTGTCCGGCGGACAAGGCCGCGGAGATGGGGCACAGCGGGTTTGAAACATTTCATCACGTAATGGCGCCGGCCTGGCACCACGCGTATCCGGATTCCAATTTCGACGCGCTGATTGAAGCGGGTCCGAAGTTCAAAGAGGCGTTCGTGGAAATACAGGCGATGCGTCCTGAATTCAAGAGCGACGTGAAAAAAGCGCACTTCAACGAATGCCGCAAGGAATTCGGCAACCTGGTAGAGCAGTACGCAGCCGCCTGCGCCGAGGGCGACAAGGACAAAGCGTACGCCCTGATGCCGGACCTGCACACGGCGTTCGAGCGCTCCGCAGCGGCCCTGATGCCGATCAGTTACAAGGAATTCGAGGCCCTGAAAGTAACGCTGGGACTGATCGTCAACGAACATCTTCCCGCAAACAACCATGAGGGCATCGTCGGCTCCACTGAAACGCTGGTGACGAAAGCCGCATCGCTGAACGAAGAATCCCTGCCGAACCTTCTGGTGTGGAGCAAGGACGACATCCTGAAGCGGTTCGAGTCGATCCAGGCGCTCACCACGAAACTGAAGGAATGCTGCGACAACAACGATATGGCCGCTTATTCCGAGCACGCGGCCGCCCTGAACGCCCAGGTTACCGAATTCGGCGAGCGTTACCTGTAATCAGTCACGCCCATCAGACCATAAGACGGCGCCCCGCCTACGAGGGCGCCGTTTTTCATTGAGTTGTGAGCGGCCATCGGCTATTCTCGGTATAAGTGGTGAGGAGGATACCCATGCGCTCATGTTGTCTCGCAGCAGTACTCTGGTCAGTGATATCGCCGGTCCTCGTGGCACAGCCTCAACCGACAGGCAATCCTGTCAGCATCACGACGCCGGACTCTCTCGGATTGCACGCGGAGTGGTTTGAGTCGCTGTCGCCGGAACCCGCCGGGCTGCTCGTGCTGCTGCCGATGCGCGGACAAACGCTCGACAGCTACCGAAGCTTCATTAACCGGGTCCGTGAATATTTCGAAGCCGACACCACCCGGCCGTCGATACCTCTCCCTCACATGCTGGCGGTCGATCTGCGCGGGCATGGCGCTTCTCGGACGCGCGTCAAGGATACGCTGGATTTTCGTTCGATGGGGCGGGCCGAGTATGCGATGATGCCGTCCGACGTGGCATCGCTGATCGCCCACGTATACGCCGAACACGGAGATCGACTCGACACGACTCGTCTCATAGTTGTCGGCGCGTCGATCGGCGCCAACACCGCGCTTCTTTTGACGGGACTTCTCCCCCGTGTCACGCACGTCGTCGCTCTGTCCCCCGGGTCGGACTATCACGGTCTTCGCCCGGCCGACGCGTTTCGGAATTTCAAGGGCGAGGTGCTGTTTGTGTCGAGTCGCGGCGACACCTACTCATTCGAGACCTGCCAGATGCTGGCAACGAGCAAGAATACCGGCTGGCTGGTCAAAGGCTACCCGGGCTCACAGCACGGCACCGACCTGCTGTACGCCGATGAGCGCGTCATCCCCGATGTATTGACGTGGTTGTTTGCCGTGAGAATGTCTGCGGCGACCGAAGACAGCCTGAAGGCTCAGGAACCGGATTTCGTTTCGGATTCGTCGTCGGGCAACTGAAGCATATTGGTGCCCTCGACATACTCGACGCTTCGGGCGTGGGTTATCCGCAGGAGCCGCTGCGTGACATCGCGAATCTTCAGCGCCGACTGCTCGACTACCCGGAGTTTACGCGTCGTTTCTTCGTCCAGATTATCCTTCTTCATCAGCAGAAGCTGAATGTTGCCGAGTATCGCGGTGAGGGGATTGTTGATTTCGTGGTTGACCGTTACCGCCGTTTCAATAATCGCGCCGAGCCGCTCGGCCTCGATTTGCTCGGGCGATCCTGCCTGCCCGCCGGTCAGATCCGACGCCAGCGCATTAAGCGCGATGGACGCCGCCAGGGCCTCGAGGAACAGGTCCTCGGCAATCACCGTACGTTTTCCTTCCTGCAGACCGATCACGGCGCCGAAAACCCTGGAGCGATGGCGAAGCGGCATCGTAAACGTATGGACAGTCGGTTCTCCCGCGAACGAGAGGTACGCGGACAGCAGGCGCCGTTTCTGGCGAAGGCCCAGAAACAGGTCGGCTTCCAGCTCGGCGAGGCGGTTCTTGTGTCCGTCGGATTCCGCGTGGACCACCTGCAGCGTAACCGTCATGTCCGAATCCCAGAGGTACATGGCGGCGGCGCTCAAACCGATCAGCCCGGCAACCCGGGCAAGGGCGGTCTGGGCGGAGGCGGCAACATCCTCCCCGTCGGCGCCGGCCCGGGCCAGCGACTGCAGAATCTCATACTTGTTGAATTCTGTGTTGTCCATACAAGCTCTGATTCGATCAGTAGACCTCAGAGCAAACCGGGTGCATTACGGCGACAAAAAGCGCCGGTGGTGTAATTCCGATAAGTACGCCGTAAGATACTGTCCGGCATTCTGTTTTGCTACCACTTTTGTGTCCCCCCAGGGGGCGGCGGACTTGCCGGAACCGGTCACCCTGCAGCGGCGTTCACAGTCATGCCCGCCGATGAAACCTGTTGACATTGCCGGACGACGGCCTATTATAGGCTTTTTGCACCAGCAGCCGAGGACGACTGGCCATGCTTGAGAACGTTATTCACGATCAGTGCGGCGTATTCGGCATCTATGGAAGCGACCGGGCCGCCGAACTTACCTACCTGGGTTTGTACGCCCTTCAGCATCGCGGACAGGAATCGGCCGGAATCGTCACCTCGGATGGCGAGCACATTCATCTTTACAAGGGGATGGGCGAGGTATCGGAGGTCTTTTCCGACCCGGAGATCATTCAGCGACTGCCCGGCGGCAAAGCCATAGGTCATACCCGATACAGCACCACCGGGGCGTCCTCGCTGGTGAATATCCAGCCGTTCATTATCACCAATCGATCGCGGAACCTGGCGATCGCGCACAACGGCAACCTCACGAACTCGCTGGAGATGCGTCAGAAGCTGGACGCTCGCGGCTCGATTTTCCAGACGACATCGGACACCGAGATCATCCTGCACCTGGTGGCGACGTCCAAGCGGGAGACGCGGATTGAACGTATCCGTGACGCCCTGAGCAAGGTACGGGGCGCGTTTTCACTGGCGATGCTGACGGACAACTCGCTTATCGCCGCCCGCGATCCGCTCGGTTTTCGACCGCTGGCGCTGGGGAAATTCGGCGACGCCTGGGCAATCGCGTCTGAAACCTGCGCGTTTGATATCATCGGCGCCGAGTACGTCCGCGATATCGAGCCGGGCGAGGTTCTGGAAATCTCCGAGCGGGGGCTTGAATCGACATTCGTGCGCCGGCGGAAAAGCCACGCGGCGTGCATATTCGAATACGTCTACTTCGCCCGTCCGGACTCGAAGGTGTTCGGGGAGAATGTCGACAAGATAAGGCGTCGGCTCGGCCGCCGCCTTGCCCGCGAGCATCCGGTCGACGCCGACATCGTGATCGGTATCCCGGACTCGGCCAATACGGCGACGCTCGGTTTTGCGGAGGAGTCGGGAATCCGTTTCGAGATCGGCCTGATCCGCAATCACTACGTGGGCCGCTCGTTTATCGACCCCGAACAGCACATCCGCGATCTCGACGTGAAAGTGAAATTCAACCCGGTGCGGGGCGTCCTCGAGGGCCGGCGGGTAGTCGTGGTCGACGATTCGATCGTGCGCGGGACTACCTCGAAAAAACTGGTGAAAATGCTTCGCGACGCCGGGGCCAAAGAAATACACCTGCGCATCTCCTCTCCCCCGATCATCTCGCCGTGCTTTTTCGGGATCGACATGCCGACCCGCAAAGAGCTGATCGGGGCGAATATGACGGTCGAGGAGATCGAGAAGTATCTCGAAGTCGACTCCCTGCGGTATCTGTCGCTCGAAGGTATGCTGTCGATGAAGTCGCTGCCATCGATTGGATTCTGCGACGGATGCTTCTCCGGCAAGTACCCCATTGCCGTGCCGGACATCAACGGCAAATTCCGGCTGGGATCCTGAACCGATTTATTCAAAACGAAAAAGGGCCGCTGCTGAAGGCGGCCCTTCTTTTATCAGGAACACCGTTGCATCAGAGGAAGGCGAATATCGCCTGTCTGGTGAACTGGAGCAATTGCTGGGGGAACAGACCGAATCCAAGCGTGCCGACCGTAGTCACGAACAGCACGAGGCCGACCGTCGCCGGCACGAACACGGCCTGCGGCGCGTGCTCGGCATCGTCGAAATAACACGTCTTCACCACCCGCAGGTAGTAGTACACGGACACAAACGAATTCAGCACGCCGATTACGGCCAGACTGATGAAGTTCGCCTCTATCGCGGCCCGGAAGATATAGAATTTGCCGAAGAACCCGACGGTCGGCGGAAATCCGGACAGGGCGAACATGAACACCGCCAGCAGCAGCGACAGCACGGGTGCGCTTTTCGCCAGACCGGACAGCTCGCTGAACTCCGACTCCGCCCCCATGCGTGTTTCGAGCAGCGCTACGATCGTGAAGGCGCCGAGGTTGAAAAACGTATACGCGATGACATAAAAGATGGCAGATGAGATCGCCTCGTCGGTCCCGACGGTAAGCGCGACGAGGATATAGCCGGCGTGGGCGATCGACGAGTACGCGAGCATCCGCTTGACGTTGTCCTGCCGCAGCGCCAGGATGTTGCCGAGCGTCATTGTCAGCACCGAGAGCACCCAGAAGGCCTGGGAAACCAGGCCGACATCGGCGAATCCGTACAGGAAGATACGCAGCAACACGGCCACCGCAGCCGCCTTGGGAGCGACCGAGAAGAAAGCGGTGACGGGTGTCGGAGCGCCGTGATAGACGTCGGGTATCCACGAATGGAACGGCACCGCGCCGACCTTGAACCCGAATCCGATCAGGATGAGCGCGACTCCGGCGTAGAGGTACAGGCCGCGACCCGCGGCGATGTAGTTGAAATCGGTGACGACCTGCCGCAGGTTGGTGGTTCCGGCGGCGCCGTAGACGAAGGCGATTCCCATCAGCAGAAACGCCGTGGCGAACGCGCCCATGATGAAATACTTGATGCCGGCCTCGTTTGATTCGAGCGACCGGCGGTTGAAACCGGCCATCACGTACAGCGGTACCGACATGACTTCAAGGCCGATAAACATCACCACGAGATCGGTCGTGTTGGCCATCGCCATCATGCCGACCGTGGAGATCGCGATCAGGGCGTAGTACTCCGGTTTGTCGATACCCCTCGACTTGAGGTACTGGCCGACGAGCAGGACGGACAGACCGGCGGCGGTGAGAAAGATCAGTTTGAAGATAACGCCGAAATTATCGCAGGTCACCATGCCTGCAAACCCCGAGACCTGGTTACCCCACTGGCCGACGGCGTAACCGAACGCGACGACGATGCCGAGCAGGGTGATGGCCGGGGCCAGCATGGGCATGCGGCGCCAGCCGATGAAGAGCATGATAAGCGACGCCGCAATCAACAGCGTCAGTTCCGGCGCGACCATGCCGAAGTCGGGATTAACTGCAGAAACGTAATCAACCATAGGTATTTACGCGACGACCGCCGCGTCCGTTAAAAACCTCAACCGCCTCCAAAACCGACGGTGACGTTGCTTCCTTCGACGATGACCGGGACGATCGACTGGCCGCCCGTCAGCTCCAGCACCTTCTTCTTGAATTCCGGGCGGTCGGTCACGTTGAATTCCGTAAACCCGATTCCCTGGTCGGCGTAGTGCTTCTTTGCCGCGGCACAATACGGACAACCGGTCTTGGTATATATGACGACATCACTCACTGCGTGGTTCCCTCGCTTGCGGGTTTCGTTTCGAGACCATCACCCTCACGCAATGCCAGCGTTTCTTCATCGGCCGGCAGGTAGTCGGCCTTCACCGGTCGCGACTTTTCGATATGCGCGATCACCTGACGGACGGCCGGCTCGGTGCGCTCGAATAACGGCGACGGGAAGATGCCGATGAAGAAAATCAGGACCACCAGCGGGATCAGAATTATGCGCTCCCGCCAGTTGATATCTTTCAGTTTCTCGTTTTCCGGTTTCGTAACTTTGCCGAATACGACCCGCTGGTACATCCACAGCATGTAGCAGGCGGCCAGCACGACGCCGGTCGCGGCCACGATGCCGTAGACCATGTTCGCCTTGAACGTACCGAGCAGGATCAGAAACTCGCCCACGAACCCGTTGGTGAACGGCAGGCCGATCGACGACAGCATGACGATCATGAAAAACGCCGAGAAGACCGGCATGACTTTGGCGAGGCCGCCGAACTCGGAAATCAGCCGAGTGTGGCGCCGTTCGTAAATCATGCCCACCAGAAGGAACAGCGCACCGGTGGACACGCCGTGGTTGATCATCTGGATCACCGCTCCCTGCATGCCTTCCTGGTTAAGCGCGAACAACCCGAGCATGACGAAGCCCATGTGGGAGACCGATGAGAACGCGACCAGCGACTTGATATCCTTCTGGACCATCGAAACCAGCGCGCCGTAGATGATGGCGATAATGGCCAGCACCGAGATGTACGGCACAAACGTCTGCGTCGCATCGGGGAACATCGGCATGCAGATGCGAATGAAACCGTAGGTTCCCATTTTCAGCAGCACGCCGGCAAGGATGACGGAACCGGCGGTGGGCGCCTGCACGTGCGCGTCCGGCAGCCACGTGTGCAGCGGCCAGAGTGGAACCTTGATCGCGAACGCGAGCGCGAATGCCGCGAAAAGCCAGTGCTGCGGACTCACCGCCAGCGGCAACTGCATCAACTTGAGCATGTCAAACGTGTATTCACCGGAATACGCGTGGTACTGCAAATACAGGTAGAGAATCGCCACCAGCATGAGCAGCGATCCGAACATCGTAAACAACACGAACTTGATTGCGGCGTAGACCCGCCGCGGGCCGCCCCATATCCCGATAAGGAAATACATCGGGACCAGCATCACTTCCCAGAAGATGTAAAACAGGAACAGATCGAGAGCGCAGAACACGCCGATCATGCCGCTGGTCAGCACGAGCATCGATATGAAATACCCTTTGACGCCGTGCGTGATCGAGCGCCACGACGACAGGATACACAGCACCGTGAGCACCGTCGTCAGCACGATCAGCAGCAGCGAAATGCCGTCGATACCGAGGTAGTAGTGTATGCCGAGCGAGGTGACCCACGGGACGTTCACCGTCAGCTGCATGCCGGCGCCGAGCTTGTCGAACTGCGCGTACACGAACAGCGACAGGATGAGCGTGATGAGCGCGACGATCAGCGCGACGCCCTTGATGGTCTCGGTGTGCTTTGACGGCACGAAGGCGAGGATGATCGAGCCGACGATCGGAGCGAATATGAGCGGTGTCAACCAGTCCATAGGTTATCCGAATATAAAGTAGGCTACCAGGGCCACGACGCCGACAACGAAAATGGTGGCGTAACTGCGCACCCGTCCGCCCTGTGTGAATCGCAGCAGTTCCGAGGCGTCGCGCCCGACCACCGCCAGCCCGTTGATCAGGCCGTCGATAATGACGACATCCACGACCTTCCACAAAAACAGGGAGCCGTTGACGAGCGGACGGACGACCGTGGCGCCGTAGATTTCGTCGACGTAATATTTGTTCGCGAGCGTAGTCTTCAGGCCTGAGAGCCGACCGGCAAGCGCCGTGGCCGCCTCCGGGCGCTGATTATAGAAGTGGCGGGCCGCGAAAATCGCGACCAGCACGAGCGCGACCGATGCCGCTATCAGCCCCCACTCCATCGCGGCGCTGCCGCCCGCGGCCGCCAGTGCGTGCGCGGCGGCCTCGTGCCCGGCCCCGTGCATGACCGGCGCCAGCCACTGCTCGAAGTAGTTGGTAACGCCGAAAATGTGCGGCATGCCGACAAACCCGCCGATCACCGACAGCACGGCCAGCGCCATCAGCGGCACCGTCATCGACCGAGGAGACTCATGAATGTGCGACCGGACTTTGTCGTCCATCCGCTCCTTGCCGTGGAACGTCATGTAGATCAGGCGGAACATGTAGAACGCGGTCAGCCCGGCGGTCGCAAAGCCGATCAGCCACAGCGCCCAATGGCCGTACTGCGACGAAAACGACTTCCACAAAATCTCGTCCTTCGAGAAGAAACCCGACAGCCCGGGAATACCGGAGATAGTCAGGGTCGCGATCAGCATGGTCCAGTAGGTCACCGGCAGGTATTTCTTCAAGCCCCCCATGCGCCGCATATCCTGCTCGCTGGACATGGCGTGGATGACCGACCCCGAGGCAAGAAACAGCAGAGCCTTGAAAAAGGCGTGCGTCATAAGGTGAAACATACCCGCCGTAAACGCCGCCACGCCGCACGCGAGGAACATGTACCCGAGCTGGCTGACGGTCGAATACGCCAGCACGCGCTTGATATCGTTCTGGGCGAGCCCGATCGTCGCGGCGAAAAACGCCGTCGCCGCGCCGACGATGGCAACCACCATCAGCGCGTCGGGCGCCATGACGTACAGGACGTTGGTCCGCGCGATCATGTAGACGCCCGCCGTCACCATGGTCGCCGCATGGATCAGCGCCGACACCGGTGTCGGACCTTCCATGGCGTCGGGCAGCCACACGTACAGCGGAATCTGCGCCGACTTGCCGGTGGCGCCGACAAACATGAGCAGGCACGCCGCCGTTATCAGCCCGCCGCCCGCCGCAAACACTATCGGCGCCCTGGCCGACACCTCCGTGAAATTGAGCGAGCCGACCTGCCAGAATATGATGAACATCCCGAGCAGAAAACCGAAGTCGCCGATTCGATTGACGATAAACGCTTTTTTGCCGGCGTCCGACGCCGACTGCTTGTGATACCAAAAACCGATCAGCAGGTATGAGCACAGCCCCACGCCTTCCCAGCCGACAAACATCAACAGGAAGTTGTCAGCCAGCACCAGCGTCAGCATGGAGAATGTAAACAGATTGAGATAGGCGAAATACCGCCCGAAATCGTGGTCGTGGTGCATGTAGCCGGTCGAATACACATGGATCAAAAAGCCGACACCGGTCACCACCAGGATCATCACCGCCGACAACGGATCGAGCAGGAACGCGACATTGACATGAAACGAGCCGGCGGCAATCCACGTGAAGAGCGTCTGCTCGATCTGCCGGGCGGCCGGTTCGAGCGCCTTCAGCTCGAAAAACGCCGCAATCGACAGGGCCAGCGACATGCCCACCGAGGTACAGGCGACGGCTGAAACGACCGGGCGGGGAAGTTTGCCCAGCAGCAGTCCATTGATGAGGAAGCCGATCAACGGCAGCAGTGGAATCCAGAATAAGTAATCCGCCATGAGCCCGTCTACCCTACCACTTCAGCAGGTTGAACCGGTCGATGTTGATCGATTCCCGGTTTCGATAAATGGTTATGATCATAGCCAGTCCGACCGCCGCTTCGGCCGCCGCCACGCTGAGCACGAGGAACACGAACACGTGGCCGTCGACCACACCCAGGGCCCGCGAAAAGGCAATCAGCACCAGGTTGGCGGCATTCAGCATCAGTTCGATCGACATGAACATGACGATTATATTGCGCGAGACCAGAACGCCGAAGGCGCCGATCCCGAACAGGATGACCGCCAGAAGCAAGTATGCATGAATCGGTACCATCATCACCCCGCGATCGAACCTGATCGTTGTTCGCTTCTGTTGTCCGTTGCCCCGACGTCCTTGCGCGGTTCGGCGGATTCACGCCGGGCGATCACGACCGCTCCGACCACCGCCACCAGCAACAGCACGCCCGTCAACTGAACGGGAAACAGGTAATCGGTGAACATCTTGGTTGCGATACTATGGACGGATCCAAAGTCGCCGGCGACCTCACCGACAATCCCGGTCGGCGCTTCCGGCAGCAGAACGCGATCGATGACGAAATAGAGCTCGACAATGAGCAGTACCGGGACCGCCGTTTTCGTAAACCAGCTCAGCGGCGGCATACCGGCGGACAGTTCGGGGTCGGCCCGCAGGTTGAGCAGCATGATCACGAACAAAAACAGCACCAGGATAGCGCCGGCATAGACGATGATCAGGATAGCGCCTATGAAGATGGCGCCGAGCTGCACGTAAACCACCGCCTGAGCGACCAGCGAGACGATCAGGTACAATACCGATGCAACCGGGTTGCGCTGCATGATCATCATGGTCGCGCCGAACACGGCTACCGCGGCCGAAATCAAAAAGATGGCATAATCAGGCGTCATCGCGTCGCCTCGGGAACTCCATAGACCTTGCGCACCCGTCGAAGGATGCGCTTGAACGGATTGTCCTTGCGCGGATGCGGGACCAGCATGTCCTGCTTGGTCCAGAGAAACTTGTTACGGGCGTCGGCCGAGAACTCGTACTCCTGCCCCAGGAAGATCGCTTCCTCCGGGCAGGCTTCCTCGCAGAAACCGCAGAAGATGCATCGGAGCAGATTAATCTCGTAGACTTTCGCCTTTCGCTCGCCCTTCTCGGTCTCTTCGGGCTCCATGTAGATAGCGTCGGCCGGGCACGCGGCCGCGCACAGACCGCAACATACGCAGCGTTCGGTACCGTCGTCGTAGCGCTCGAGGTAGTGCTTGCCGCGATACCGAGGGGCCATCGGTTTCTTCTTGCGCGGGTAATCCAGCGTCACGGGCTTCTTGAACAGGTGTTTGAACGTGACCCAGAATCCCTGCGGCATTTTGACGAAGACGTTGCCGATCGCTTTGATGATATCTTTCATACCGTCCTACACTCTGCCGTTTCTATCCGAACAGCACCACCCATACCGCCGTACCCATGGTATTGAGCACCGCCAGCGGAAACAGCACTTTCCAGCCGAACTGCATGAGCTGATCGTACCGGAAGCGCGGGAATGTGGCGCGGAGCCAGACGTAAAAGAACATGAACAAAAACATTTTTATCAAAAACCACACGACCGGGGGCAGAAACGGCCCGTTCCAGCCGCCGAGAAAGAGCGTCGTGCCGACGGCGCCCACCCCGATCATGTAAGCGTACTCTGCGATGAAGAACATCGAAAAACGCATCGATGAGTATTCCGTGTGGTACCCGCCCACAAGTTCCGACTCAGCCTCGGGCAGATCAAAGGGAGCGCGGTTCGTTTCGGCGATCGCGCAGGTGAGATACAGCAGAAATCCCAGCGGCTGTTTGACGATGTACCAGTTGCCGAAAAACAACCACGACTCGGCGGCCTGGTCGGCCACGATCTGCGTCAGCGAAAGTGAGTTGCTGATTATCAGGATGCCGACAATGGACAGCCCGTAGCTGATCTCATACGAGATCATTTGTGCGGAGGATCGGATCGCGCCCATGAGGGAGTATTTCGAAGGAGACGACCAGCCTGCAAGGACGATGCCGTATACTCCGAGCGAGGTCATCGCGAAGATATACAGCACGCCCACGTTCAAATCGGAAATGACACCGGGGATGTCGTAGCCGAACACGGTAAAACCGTTGGAGAACGGGATCACGGCGAATATGAGCATGGCTGGAACGAAACTGGCGATCGGCGCGATGGCATAGGTGATTCGCTCGACGCCGTCGGGGACGATGTCCTCCTTGAAGGCCAGCTTGATGGCATCGGCGATCGGCTGCAGCAACCCGTACGGGCCGGCGTAGCTGGGGCCGATCCGGTGCTGCATGTGCGCCACCACCTTGCGCTCCATGTACGTCATGTAGGCGCAGCCCGTGAGGACCGCGATGATAACCGCGATGACTTTCGCCGATGATATCAGGATCATTTCGAGCATATTCTTAATCCGCCACCTTGGTTATCTTGACCCGGTTGACGCGCTCCTTGCGCATGAGCAGCGACGTGACCGGCGTCGAGGAGAAGTTCCTCGGAATAAACACCACCGGCGTGTCGATCCAATCGGAAACTTTCACCGGCACGATTATCTTGCCCACCGGCGACTCGACCCGGACGGAGTCTCCGGCTTTGACGTCGAGCGACGCCGCGAGGTCGGCGGACATCTCCACGTACGCTTCGGCACAGAAATTCGAAAGGGACACCGACTTCTCGGTCAGATGGCCGCAGTGGTGCGGATCATCACCGACGAAGAGCGGAATGTCGAAGCCTTCTTTTGCGGACACCGGCTCGGCCGGTACATCGACATACGCCGCAGGCCAGGTCAGCACATGATCGGCTTCGAGGATCGACGCCGCCTCGGTGCGAAGCTGATCGGGCGAGGTTGCCAGCGGTTTGCCGAGCTCATCGGCGATAAGCCGGATCACTTCGCGGGCGGGTTTGGACTGGAAACGAGGCTTGATGGCCGCCTCGGTCGACTGAACGCGACCTTCCAGATTCACATAATCGCCGGCATACTCGGCGAAACTCGCCAGCGGCAACACAACGTCCGCAAGGGCGGTCGTCGCGGTCTCAAACAGATCGCATACGACCAGGAAGTCCAGTTTTTCGAGGCATTCGGTTGCGAACTCGCGGTCCGGATACAACATGACCGGATTGGCGCCGACTACGAGAGCGGCGTTGATCGCTTCTTTGTTCATCTGAACGAGCATCTTGTCGGCGGTGAGCGGCTCGCTGGACGGCCAGGAACCGAACGCGGACTCGAGCCGGGTCCGGACGGCCGGGGCCGGGAACGGCGTCACACCGAGCTTCTCCGCGCCCTTGGAATTGGCGAATCGAGCCAGCCGGGCCATCTGTCCTCTGGCATCGAGATCAAAAAGGCGGTTCAGGTTGGCCAGCGCCGCGGCGGCCGCCTCCCGGTGCGCACACCGCGCAAGCAGTTCGCCGACCATGAAGGTGACTTTTTTGCCGCCGGCGAGAAAACGCGCAATCAACGTGATATCTTTGATGTCGACTCCGGCCGCCCGTGCGGCGTCCGATGCGGTCTTGTACGGGAGTTTCGCGGCCAATCCCTGCGCCCGGGAAGCGTCGACCATCTTCGCCTCGATCGCGGCCAGGCACAGCGCGCTGATGACACTCTCTTCGGTGCCGGGCGTATAGACGACGTCAACCGCGGCGATATCCGAGTTGTTGACCCCGTACGGATTGATCGTGATTACTTTCGCCTGACGGAAGAACCAGGCTTTGCGCATCCGAAGGTATTCGTTGGGATGCTCCTTGAGCATGTCGGACGCGAACGAGACGATGACGTCGGAAGTGTCGATGTCGGCGATCGAAAACGGCCGCGAGGACAGCACCGGATAGGCCGAGCCGCCTTCCGGGGGCAGCATCGGGTAATCCAGGCGGTGATCGATGTTGTTGGCGCCTATCGTCACGCGCATGAATTTGTTGAACGCATACAGCGACTCGTTGTCCAGATGAGAGGCGATCAATCCGCCGATACAGACGTTGCCCTTGGTGTCGTCTATCTCCTTCAGACGCTTCGCTACGAGCGCCAGCGCCTCGTCCCAGGTGGCCTTGACCTGTTTGCCGTCCTTTTTGATGAGCGGCGTCTGCAGCCGATCGTCGGCCATGACGAACTGATAGCCGTAGCGGGTGAGGTCGGCGATCCACCCGTCGTCGATCGAGTCGTCGCGCCTCGCGGTGCAGCGGAAGATCTTCTGCTGGTGGTCTTCTTTCCACAGGAGGGTGTTGGTGCCGGACGACGTGAACGGACAGATCGATTTGGCCTGCCCGGTGAGCCAGACGCGTATCTTGTATCGCCAGTCGGTGTTGGTGAGAGCGCCGACCGGGCAGATCTCGACGAGGTTGCCTGAGAAGGGATTGGTGACTTCGCGGCCCGGCGCGGCGTTGATCTCGGTGATATTGCCGCGCTCGAACGCGCCGAGGTCGTATTCGCCGAACGCTTCTTTGTTGGCCCGGACGCACTTGTAACACAGGATGCAGCGGTTTCGATTGAGAATGATTTCCGGGCCGATGCGCTTGTCGTCGAAGGTCGTGTGTTCGGCGCCCTCCGTGAAGCGCATTTTCATGAAGTCGAATCGGCTGTCGTCGTAGCCGTGCTTGTAGGTCAGGTTTTGCAGGTCGCATTCGCCGCCCTTGTCGCACGTCGGGCAATCGAGCGGATGGTTGGCGAGGATAAACTCGATGATGGCCTTTCGGCCGCGCTTGACCAGGTCGGAATCGGTGTGCACGACCATACCGTCCATCGCCTCGGTCGCGCACGATACTGCCAGCTTGGGCATCTTCTCTATTTCGACATAGCACATGCGGCAGGCGCCGACCGACTTCAATTTCGGGTGCCAGCAGAAAGTCGGGATATGGATGCCCATGCCCAGCGCGGCTTCCAGCACGGTCGTCCCCTTCGGCACCGTCACCTGCCGACCGTCGATCGTCAGCGTCACCGTCGAAGTCACTTTTTGTGTCTCAGTAGCCACCGATTCTCTCACTTGAACTCATGGTTGTTGGGACACGGGCACTTTTTGTGATCGATATGGTACTGCCACTCGTCGCGGAACAGCTTCAGCGTCGACTGTATCGGCATCACCGCGGCGTCGCCGAGCGGACAGATGGTCCGGCCGAGAATATTGCCGCACAAATCATCGATTTTTTCGATATCGCCCGGGCGCCCTTCGCCGCGCTCGATCCGCGTGATCAGCTGTTCGAGCCAGCCCGTGCCCTCCCGGCACGGCGTGCATTTGCCGCACGACTCGTGGCGGAAGAAGTGGATCAGCTTCATGATGGACCAGACGACGCAGGTATTCTCGTCGAGCACGATGATCGCGCCCGAACCGAGCATGGAACCGACCGATGCCAGCGATTCATAGTCGAGACCGATATCGATCATGTCGGGAGTCAAAAACGGTGTGGACGCGCCGCCCGGAATCACCGCTTTGAGTTTTTTGCCGCCCCGGATCCCGGCGCCGTATTTTCCGTCGTAAATGAGCGTCTTCAGATTGAAACCGAGGGGAACTTCGTAGTTGCCGGGACGATTGACATGCCCGGACAGCGAGAAAATCTTGCTGCCGGCCGATTTTTCGGTACCCATCGATTTATACCAGGCGGCTCCCCGATTGATGATGTGCGGGACTGCCGTCAGCGTTTCGACGTTGTTCACGATCGTGGGCGACGCATAGAGCCCCGCGATCGCCGGAAACGGCGGCCGGATGCGCGCGAGGCCTTTCTCTCCCTCGAGTGAATTCAACAGCGCGGTCTCTTCGCCGCAGATATACGCGCCGCCTCCGGAATGGACGACCATGTCGAGGTCGTAACCGGAGCCGTACACGTTTTTCCCCAGATGGCCCCGCGCGTATGCTTCCTTCACGGCGGCTTCGACCCGCTCGATACAGTGGCCGAACTCGCCGCGTATATAGACAAACATCAGGTGGCACCCGATCGCATATGCGGCAATCGCCATTCCCTCGATCATGGCGTGCGGGTCTCGCTCCATGATCACCCGGTCCTTGCAGGTTCCGGGTTCGGACTCGTCGGCGTTGCAGATCAGATAGCGCGCCCTGGGCGAGTCTTTGGGGACAAACCCCCATTTCATACCGGTCGGGAAGCCGGCGCCTCCGCGGCCGCGGAGGCCGGAGTTTTTCACCTCGCCGATCACGTCCTCGGCCTTCATCGACGTCAACACTTTCTTCCAGGCCCGGTAGCCGCCGTGCTTTTCGAACGTCTCGATCCGGTACTGTTCCGGATCCTCGACATACTTGAACAGGTGCAGCGAGTCGCTGGTCGCGACTTCGGCGGCGTTGGTTATGACGGGGGAGTAGAAACTCATGCCCTGGCCTTCAACTCTTCAAGTATCGCGTCGACTTTTTCCCGCGTCAGGTTCTCGTAAAAATCGTGATTGATCTGCATCATCGGCGCCGTGGCGCACGATCCCAGACACTCCACCGATATCAGCGTAAACTTGTTGTCCGGCGTGGTCTCCCCTTTTTTGATGCCGAGCTTACTTTCGAGATAGCCGATCAGGCTGTCGGCGCCCAGCAGCGCACACGAGATATTGTGGCAGACCTGGATCAGGTACTTGCCGCGCGGCGCCTTGGGGAACATCGTGTAAAATGTCGCCGCCTCGGCGATTTCCACGTACGGTATCCTGGTAACCTTCGAAATCTCCCGGTATATTTCGTCGCTCAAATGGCCCACCTGGCGGTAGGCGATCGTCAGCGCCGGCAAAATCGCCGACCTGCGCTGCGGATACATCGTCACCCGCTCCTTGATGGCTTTGACTGACTCGTCGGTCAGGATCATCGATCCACTTCTCCCAATACAATGTCAATCGAACCGATCGCACACACGACGTCGGAAAACAGATGCCCCTCCACCAGCGCAGGCAGGACCGCGAGGTTGACGAACGACGGCGGGCGCACCCTTATGCGGACCGGCCTGTTGGAGCCGTCACCCTGGATGTAGAACCCCAGCTCGCCCTTCGGGGACTCGATCCCCACATACGCGGCGCCCTTGGGCGCTCGGAACCCCTCGGTGATGATCTTGAAGTGAAAGATCATCGACTCCATCTTGTGCAGTACGTCTTCCTTCGGCGGCAATACAACGCCGGGAACGTGAGCGCGGAACGGACCCTCCGGCATGCCGTCCAGGCACTGCTGGATAATCCGCAGCGACTGCCGCATCTCTTCCAGCCGGACCAGGTATCTATCGTACGCATCGCCGTTTCGTCCGATCGGCACTTCAAAGTCAAAATTCTCGTAGCCGCTGTACGGGTTGTCCTTGCGGAGATCGTGTTTGACGCCGCTGCCGCGCAGCATCGGCCCGGACAACGACCAGTTGATGGCGTCCTCCGCCGAAATCACCGCGACGTTTCTGGTGCGGTTGATCCAGATCTGGTTGTTGGTCAGCAGCGTCTCGTAGTCGTTGATGCGAGCCGGAAAGTCCTTTATTATCGCGCGGATCTTCTTGTCGAAATCGGGCGGAAGGTCTTTGGCGAGCCCGCCGATCCGGAAATAGGTGGACATCATACGCTGCCCCGAACAGGCCTCGTATACGTCGAGGATCGACTCGCGCTCCCGGAAGGCGTACAAAAGCATCGACATCGCCCCCAAGTCCAGCGCGTGCGTGCCGACCCACACGAGGTGGGAATTCAGCCTCGTCAGTTCGGTAAGACAGACCCTCGCCCACTTGACTTTGTCGGGCACTTCGATGTCCATCAGCTTTTCGACGGACAGACAGAACCCCAGGTTGTTGGACATCGGCGCGAGATAATCCATCCGGTCGGTACACGGAATCGCCTTGTAGTACAATTTCGATTCCATGGTCTTTTCGATGCCGGTGTGCAGATAGCCGATCACCGGCTTCGCGCGGATCACGGTCTCGCCGTCAACCTCGAGTTCCACCCGCAGTACGCCGTGGGTCGACGGGTGCTGTGGACCCATGTTGATGTGGAGGGTTCTCTCTTCGAGAGCCATTACCTGATCACCTCCGGCGGATCATCCATGTTCCAGGAGAACTTCGGTTGCTCCCAGGTCAGCGGAAAGTCCCTGCGGAGCGGGTGCCCTTCGAGATCGTCGGGCGTGAGGATTTTGGTGAGGTCCGGGTGCCCGGTGAACGCGATCCCCATCAAGTCCCACACTTCGCGCTCAAGCCAGTTGGCGCCGTTGAACAGGGCGGAAATCGATGGAAGTTCGGGGTTGTCGCCGGGGAGGCGGACTTTCACGAAGAACCGGCCCTTGTACTTGAGCGAATAGAAGTTGTATACGACCTCAAAGCGGCCGACCGCCTCTTCATCGGCATGCCCGTACCAGTCGACCGAACAGATGTCTTTGAGATAGCGGATATCGAGCGAAGAGTCCTCGAGGAACGCCTGGCACAGGTCGAAAATCGCTTCGGGCCTGATATAAAACGAGAGCTGATCTCGAAACGTATCTTCTTTCAACAGAGCGTCGCCCAGCGTGCTCTTCATGAACTCTCTGACTTGATCTTCAAACGCCATTGCTTGTTCCAAATTTCACAATAACGGCTTATGCATCTGAGGCTGTCCGGTGGGAGCGAATTCGCTCAGCCGATCTTGCGCCCCCACTCCTCACGCGCATCTTTGACCGATTCGCTTTGGAGCTTTTCATGAAGCTTTATGATTCCGTCCATCAACTGCTCGGGGCGAGGCGGACAGCCGGGGACATAGATATCGACCGGGATAATCCGATCGACTCCCTGGAGGATCGCGTAGTTGTTGAAGACGCCTCCGCACGACGCGCACGCACCCATCGCGATGACCCACTTGGGATTGGGCATCTGCTCGTAGAGCGTCTTGACGACCGGCGCCATCTTCATCGACACCCGACCCGCGACGATCATCAGGTCAGCCTGGCGCGGCGACGGCCGCATGACCTCCATCCCGAACCGGGAAAGATCGAAGTGCGCCGAAAAGGTCGAAATCATCTCGATTGCGCAACAGGCCAAGCCAAATCCCAGCGGCCACATGGAGCGCTTCCGCGCCCAGTTGACCATCTTATCGAGGCTTGTCAGGATTATGGAATCAGGGATCTTCTCTTCTAACCCCATTTGAGCGCTCCGCGACCGAGTTCATAGATGTAACCGATCAAAATGATGAGCACAAAGAACGAGATCGCCAGCAGACCGTACACGCCCAGGTCGCGCGCAACCATCGCGTACGGCAGAAGGAAGATGATTTCCAGGTCAAAGAGTATAAACGAGATCGCTACCAGGAAGAACTTTACCGGGATCGGGTCCTTGGTCGTACCGACCGGTTCAATACCGCACTCATAGGCCTGTGCCTTCCGCCCAAGCCGCGTCCGTTTCCCCAGATAGATCGAGGCGCCGGCCATGACCACCGCCAGAACCGCGGCGACCACCAGCAGAAACAGGATCGGATACAACTGATCAAACATACCTTACCGCCTCGTTGCCCAGCCGGGGTTACAGAATTTTGCCTCAACTCTAACCTTACTACGTATCAAAGTCAACACCTTTTTGGTCTTTTCGGCCGACCGCCGAGGCCCTCGTCCCACGCGCCCGCGCATTTCGAGACTCGCCCCTAAGAGATTGGCAGGCAAGATAGTCGGGGAGCGTAGCGGTTGCCGAGAAGCTACCGTGAGTACGTCACCCGAAAGCGGGCAAAATGGGGATGATCTGCTATGATTCGGCGCGCCAGATCGCTCCGGTACGGACCGTAAGCAGTCGATGTTCCGTACAGCCGGGCCTTCGAGCTATCCATGTCGACCTCCATCCAGCCGCCGCCGTGCAGGACCACCGACGAATCGTGGATTTCGACCAGATCGGGCTTTTTCGCCCACGAAGCGGGGATACCGTGGTCCCGGCAGTAATGGTCCAGCAGACCGGCATGGTACCGGAACCGGGTCACCGGACCCATGACCAGCGAAAGACTTCCGGACTTCTCGAGGATCACGAACTTGCAGATCATCTTACCGATATCCGAATCGGTCTGACCGGCGGTCAGACCGGCATAATCGACAATGGCCATATTCATCCGATCTGGTCCGTATCCAATTGTGTCATGCCGCGCGTGCCGACCCGGATGTGGTTCGAGAAGATCCAGCACCGACCCCGTTTCCACGCCTCAACCCGGTAGGTGCCGGGATGGTCCACGTGGTAATCGAAACGCTCGGCGGTCGTCTCCAGTATCGTGACTCCGTTTCCGACCAATTTGAGATCGGCCCGGTCGGGCAGCCGAACGTGCAGTTGTGCATCTTTCAGGGTTGAAAGACTCCCACCTATTATAGCTTTTTCTGCGCCGGCCGTGGCATAAAACTCGAACGCGTCGGCGTCACCCCAGCGGATATTTGATCCGAATGCGCGACAGTCGCGCAGGGCGTCGTACACCTGTTTGCGGGCGGTGTCGAGATCGTGCGACATCGGTTCGGGCAAAATGAGATGCGTCCGGAGCGTACGGAAATGCACCTTATAAGGAAAGATGCGGAACGTAAACGGTCCGAGACCGACCGGGAAACCGTGGGCGTCCACCGATGCGATCCCGACGCATTTGCGCCGGCGGTTGAGTTCGTCCCACTTGCGAAAGACTCGGTCGGTCGGTCCGATCATCGACTTGCGCGGCGACCAGATCATCACCAGTCGATTGGCCGGCGTGAGGCGCTCCATCCACTCGGACATCTGGTTCCATAGTTCCATACCGTCCACGTCGTCCACCGACCAGTCCGTCCACTCGTACGGCGGGTACTGCGCCATGACTGCCCGGACCTCATCGGGATGCGCCATGATACCCAGGGCGCCGTCGGCCCGTGCGGCCGCGACATACTCCCGCGCCGACAACTCGTTGGGGTACACCCCGGCGGAGCCGAAAATCAGGAAGTGATTCTTGTCCTCGGCGTCATTGTGTTCGTATCCGACCAGCACGAGGCAGTCATGGTACCAGCCTTCGCGCCCGGCGTCCCGGTTGCTGAGCGTCATATGATCGGCAAACAAAATGAAGTCGCAGCCGGCGTCACTGCCGATTTTGGCCACTTCCTCGAGCGTCTTCGTCCCATCCGACTCGGTGGTATGGACGTGGATTGCGCCTGAATAGTAGTGCCAGTCACCGTGCTGTCTGGGCATGCGGTCCTCGATGCGTGTCGGGTACTTTGCGGAAAATGAACAGCCCGATTGCCATCAGCAACGCGAGCGCGAGTACGGCCGTTTTGTACGGCAGCCACAGGGAATCGGGTGGAAGGTTAAGCACATCGCTGACTTTCGCCCCCAGCGGCTGCGCCGGATGAAACAAGTACACGACAGCCGTCCAGATCAGCGGTCCCACGACGGCGGCGGCGCGCCCGGAGAGTGAAAACAGCCCGAAAAAGCGTCCCAGTCGATCGTGCGGCACCAGTTCGCCCAGCATCGGGCGCGTCGTCGTCCACAATCCCCCCAGCAGCACACCGACCACGGAGCCGAGCAGCCAGATCACCGTCCGATTCTCCACCGCCACAAACAACAGCAGCGCCGCGATCCACCCCACCACGATCGCACGGACCAGGCGCTTCAGCGAAACCGCACGACTGATAAGGCCGATCACGTAGGACCCGATCACTGCCGACGCGGTCGAGACGATGAGGAACAGTGTGATTTCCTCATCGGTCATCCCGATCACCAGCGAGCAATACAGGCCGATATTGATAATCACGGTCGCCACGGCGTCCTCAAAAAAGTAGTCCGCTATCAAAAAGCGTAACACGCCGGGGTACTTCTTCGTTTCCCGGATGCCTTCCCACACGTCACGGTACCCGGCGCGAATGGTCATGGGGCCGGGCAGTTCCAGGGGCCGTTCGCGCACCCACAGAAAGACCGGCAGCGCGAACAGAAAGAACAGAACGGCGGTCGGCAAAAAGGCGGCGACTTTTCCGCCGGCGTCGAGGAACGGAACATCCCAGCCGAATAACTCGCCGGTGACAAAGGGGAGGACGAGAATCATGCCGAGTATCGACCCCACATAGCCGAGCGAAACGCCGATTCCCGAGACCAGCCGCGCCTGACGTCCCTCCGCTACGGAGTACAGGAGCGCGTTATAGAACGGCTGCCCCGCCTCGTAGGAGAAATTCGCGATCATAAACAGAGCCAGCGTCAGCACAATCATCCCGCTCGGGACGATTGAGAGCAGTCCCGATGCCACGCAGCAACTGATCGTAAACAGCAGCAGGAACAGCTTCTTGCGCGTCGCGTGGTCGGACATGGCGCCGAGCGCGGGCAACACCAGCGCGGCGAACGCCATCGAAATCGAAAACGGGATGTCGTAGTACCGGTCGCCGTATCCGAGGTCTTCGACGATGTACCTTTTCAGGTACAGCGACACGATGTTCATCGAATAGATGGTGTTGGCGAAGTCGTACAGGGACCAGCCGACAATGTCGCGCCGCCAGAGCGAGCCGGTGGTCGGCGACACTATAGCCCCAGTTCGTCGGCGATAGTCATCATGCCGCTTCTGACCACGAGCAGGAACTCGCCCAGTTCCAGCCCGAGATTGCTGCAGGCCGCCATGTTTTCACGCGTGGCCCCGGCCGCGAAGCGCTTCTCCCTGAAGCGGCGAAGCATAAACTCCTCGTCGATCGGGGCTAGCTTCTTGTCGGGATGCATCAGGGCGCAGGCCACGATAAAACCCGTGGACGGATCCACCGCATACAACGCCCAGTCGAGCCGCGTCTGACAGGGGATGTGTCCCGGGTGCGCGTGAATCGCGTGCCAGGCCTCGTCGGGAAGCCCGTAGGAATCCAGCCACTCGTGCGTGAGGTAGGTGTGTCTCGGATGATCGTCCATTGTCTCGTGATAATCGAGATCGTGAATGAGTCCGACCAGCCCCCAGTATTCCACGTCCTCGCCGAGGCGATCGGCCACCGCCCGCATGCCTGCCTCGACCGCAAGGACGTGCTTGAGCAGGTTGTTGCGGCCGATCTTGTCGAGCACCATCCGATGAGCCGCTTCGCGCGTTAGTGTCGTTTCCATCAGGATACCAATCTGCCGAAGGAACGCCGGGCTGTCAAGTAGAGCTTTCCGCTCCACCATGCGGTCCTGCTGCTGCTGCCGCGTCAGTTAAGAAAATTCCACGTGAAACCGTAGGAATTGAAGCGGCCGAGAAAACTGCTGTTCTCGCGCGACTGGTACACGCGATTGAGAACGTTCTGGAATATGAAGTGGAACCGGAACCGCCCCATCTGCAGACTCAGCCGCGCATTGAACACCGGGTCCTGACCCAGATTCAACTCGTAGTACCCGTCGTAAGACGACGTATAGACGATCTCGCCGTACGCGAACAGGTGAATCAGTTTCTGGGGCCAGTACACGTGCAACTCCCCGCCCGCCCAGAACTGATAGTCGGGCGCGTACGGGCGCGTCTCGCCTTCGTACGCCGCATAGCTGGTGTAATGATACGCGCCACCCGCGGAAAAACGAATCAGATCCCAGATCTTCAGCGACGGTTCAACCGACACACTCGCGAAATCGATATCGCCGTTGATCGGGCTGAACACCCGGGTAAGGTTGCCGTCGATCACCTCGCTGGTCTGCTTCCAGTCGATCCCGTCGAGTATCTTTCCGCCCGTTCCGGTCAGCGTCATGGAGATCCGATCAGTCCCCCACCGAACCGTCGCCGACCCGGTAATCTGTGTCTCTTCCGACAGGCTGTCGGTTCCCCGGTCCGCATAGTTGAGCGTACCGAGCGGGTAGATGGTCGCACGGCGAAACGGCAGGTGAAGTTCATGAAGTGACGGCTGTCGCACGATATACCCGGCGGACAGCATAACCAGAAGAGCGCGTGACTCGCGGATCAGTGTCGCCGACGCCGACGGCAGCAGATCGTACTCGTCGTCCCAGAGCGCGCCGGCGCGAACGGCGTACCGCCACCCGTCGGACAGATCCGCGATATTCCCGAACGCTCCCGCTTCGGTTCGCTCGTACGCACTGCTCCCTTCGTCGTACGTCAGCCGATCAACTGTTGCTTCGAGCCGGACCGCCCGTGTACTGTCGGCCCATTCCCGCACGAGCGCTGCACCGTGCCCGGTCTGGTTGAACCGCCCGAGGTAGACGCCACTGACGTCGGAACTGCCTCGCTGGTACCGGAACCGCGCCTGCCAGTTGCCGTTGCCGTCGCCATCGTTGATCTGCACGCCCGCCTCCCCACTCCGATCGAACCGGTCGCGCTGAACGACGGCGCCGGAAATGTCGGGCTCGATCCGAAGAGGCCCGTCGCGATTGTACAGCCTGCCCTGCGCCAGCAGCGCGACTTTGCCGCTGAGCGGAATATAGAAATCACCCGTGTAATGGTAGACGTCGTCCGACGTCTGAAAGTACGGACCATCGGCAAGACGGTACCCGATCGAGAATCCCAGATCTCGTCCGTCTTCGAACCGCCGTTGATAGCGCGCGCGCGCATACGAATATCCGTAACTCCCCTTGTCCACCAGGAACGCGCTGTGCGCGTCGTAATCGTCGTATCGCTGCGGAAGCGTCAGCAGCGAGGCGACGCCCTGGCGTCCACCGAACAACGCACCCGATGGTCCGTGCAACACGAACACGTGCCCATCGAGCGCCGTGGGGATATCATTCATATCGACAAGCCCGTCGGGTTCGATCGTGTGTTCGAACGGGTGCAACTGCGTGCCGTCGTGCAGCACATTCAAACGGTTCCCCGCCAGCGTATACGGCTGCACCGTCTTGCGCATCGGGGTCACCTGCCGGTCCACGAGGAAGAAACCCGGCGAAAACCGGAAGTAGTCGCCGGCGTCATGGTAAAACGAGCGGTCGATCACCTCGCGCATGTCGAGCCGTCGCGGCGCGAAATATCCGGCCAGCGAATCGAAATAGCTGACCGGCAGCACGTACGGTCGTTCCTGCTCGCGCTCCTGCTGGGCCTGCCGATAGCGTTCTTCGAACCGCTGCTGCGCTTTCTCGACATCCGTCAGCGTATCCGACCGGGTCGTGTCGGGCCGCGGGGGGACGGCGTCGCGCGCCGTGTCCGTCGGGACCGCCGCCGTATCAACCGGCACGCGGCTGGAATCGGCAGTAACCTGTGCGGAGAGTGGCGCGGCACACGCGAAAAACGCCAGACATGTGATAACTATCTTGACCATGCGTTGACCCGCTCTCGGTCATATAAGTGCCGGGTGATACCGAAAAGCAACGGGAAAGCGAGCATGTTGGATACCAGTGTCGGAATGGCCGCCACCAGGCCGACCGTGAACCGGGGCCAGAACGGCTGATACACCCACGCGTCCGCGCTGTTGACCGGCAGATAAAACAGGATCGTGACAACTGCCGCCGCGACCGCCAGCGCCCCGATACGGACCGGTCGCAGCCGTTCATGCCAACGGCCCGCACGGAACAGCCCGCCGATCAGGCCGCTGAACCCCATGCCGACAACCTGCGCCGCAAACACCACCGGGTCGGCCGGCCCGCCGGGATTAAACGCGCTGAACAACGCTTCGCCGACAATCGCCACCGCCACCCCCGGCAGCACGCCCCACAAAAAGCCCGCGGAGAATGCCACGAAAAAGATCAGATTGACGTTGGGTATGTAGTAGCAGGCCCAGCCGACCACGTATGCCAGGGCCGAAAACAGCGCAATCCGGGCAAGCAACCGGGGCGCGGATATCATCGGATAATCGCCACCTTCACCTTGTCCTCGGCCAGCAGCTCGGACTTCCGGCTGTCGTTGTACAGCCGTGCAAACGCGATATACGCGCCTGAGGCCACGTCGGCGCCGGAACTGTTTTTCATGTCCCAGTTGATCGTGTACTCGCCCCGGTTGTTACGATCGATCTGCGGATCGGTCACCGCACGCTCGACGGTCGCGACATACTCGCCCGCAATAGTGAATAAATCGACGACCATCAACGGGAAGTCATAGATCGGCGCGCTGGTGCTGTCGGTCTGCACGATGAATCGAAACCGCACCTCGGGCAGCGACATCTCCGCTATCACGGCGGGATTCGGATACGGCGTGAGCACGGCCGAGGGGACGTTGATCAGGTTGGAATCGATGGCGCTGTTTTCACGCACTGCGTAACTCAAAAACACCGTATCGGAGCCGGCTGTGTACATGGTAATGTCTTCCGACGCCCACGACAGGATATACAGGATCGACCGGTAGCGCGCCGAACCGGCGGTTTCGACGGTCGCAAAATTCAACGTATCGGTGACCGGCAAAACAAACTGCTCGGCTTCGTACACCGCGGGATCGGCGTCGAGCTGCGTCACGACCGTGAATCCCCACGGTCGCGAGAATCCGTTCGTGTCGTAGCGAAGTCGCACCGAAAAACCGGTATCGATCCGATTGAATTCAGACAGCGGGTCCCACCCGGTCGTGTCGAATACTTCGGTCGAGTCGGTACACCCGCCGCTGAACGGTCCGGAGTTGCAGGTCCAGAATCGTGTAAGCGTTCCCGCTACCTCCTCAAACCGGACATAGGCCGCGGCGTTGTGTTCCGGACGATAATCATTGTCTGAATTGAGGATGCTCAGAGGGTAATCAAAATGCCGCGCAATCCTCGTATCGGGAATAGCCGGGTACGCGCTCCGCTCGGAGTAACCGATCCCGGCCGGAGCCGATGACGCGCGGCTGCCCGTAAAATAGTTCCACAGCGCGAATTCACGCATCGTACTCACCCACGATTGCGCGCCCGTTGTGGCGGAATCGATGATCTGCTGCGAGGCCACCGTGAGGTCCGGTCCCGGGCCAAGTTCGCCGCAGCGCAGCCAGATGTTGCGGATGAGACTCGCCCCGTACCGCTCCTCGAGAAACACGCCGAATATACCCGATGCGTACGGGTGAAGGTCGAACGCCGTCCGGAAACTCTGAATCGACGTGAGCGGGTTATTGAAAAACACCGGCAGATAGGCGTAGTAATCATTGATCGCGTCGTATATGTGCTCTTCCATCCAGACGGACGACATCTCCATCCAGTAGCGGGAGACAAACACCTGCCCGCCGCCGATCGGGATGAACTCGGCTTCGAAATAATCAATGCTGAATTGAACGGAATGAAAATACTCGTGCGCCATAGTCACGCGAACCGCGTCGAGCGGCCGGAGCCTGTAGGCGGCCACGTGTGAGTAGTCGTTGTCCAGTTCCATGAATGACGTCGCCCGCTGGGCGTCCGGTCCGGGCGCAAGACTGATAGAATCAGGAACGGTCTGGCCGTAGATCGATGACGGCAGGTTGCGGACGTAAATATCGTACCGGCTGTCTCCCCCCTCCGGATAAAACGAATCGTCGGGCGGGGCCGGGTAGCCCATCACGCTTACGATGCGATTGTGCACCGAATCCGCGATCGCCGCCATGCTCTCGATATAGTTCGGCACGCCGTCGCCGTCGCTGTCCACCGTTGGCTGATAACACGCGCTGAGGCCGGTTTTGGTGTAGTGGATTTTGAACGCGCCGCCGGGGGAATCATAGGTGAACTCGAGGCCGTCGGGACGAGGATTGGCCAGCATCGAGGCAAGCTCGGCGCGGCGCTCCTGCGTGGCCACAAGCTTCAAATCCATCAGCATCGGCGTTCCGCATTTCAACAGCGGGTAGTCGCTGTCTTCGTGTTCGTGCAGGTACGCTGCGAGCGTATCGGAGGGTTGTTCGCTGCGGCCGAGCAGCCAGAGGCCGTTGGCGATGATGTCTTCGGTTTGCTTCTCGGTAAACAGTCGATCGGCGGCCGATGCGTACCCCGCAATCGCGCACACCAGCAAAGTAATCATGACATGCTTCACGTATTGCCTCGAATCGCTTGTGCCCGTGTTTTCAGACCGTCAAGGAACGCCGTCGGAACCGGCCAGGTGCCGATGATGGAATTCCTGCTCTCTCTCCCATGAAAGTCGGATCCGCCCGACGGCAGCAGGTTGTAGCGACGCGCCAGTTCGCGCGCCCGGTCTACATCGGCTGCCTTGTGCGAATAATGGTACACCTCTATACCGTCAAGTCCGAGATCCACCAGCATGGACAAATGCTCGTACATGTCGTCGATAAACGGATGAGCCAGCACCGCTACGCCACCTGCATCGTGCGCCAAGTCGATCGCCTCCTGCGGCGTCAGTTTGGCCTTGGGAATGTACGCCGGGCCGCCGTTGCTGATGTATTTGCGAAAAGCCTCTTCGTACGTTCGGACGGCCCCGCTGGCCAGCATGGCGTCGGCGATATGCGGCCGACCGATCACGCCGTCGCCCGCCGCCAGTTCCACCGCTTCGAACGGCACCGTGACTCCCAGCGCTTCGAGCTTCTCCACGATCATACGGCCCCGGCGCTCCCGCTTGGCGCGAAAATCGCCCAGCGCGCTGTTCAGAGCGGCGTGATCGGGATCAAACAGGTAGGCCAGCAGGTGAACGTCACGCTCGCCGATTTTTGCCGACAACTCGATCCCCGGTACCAGTTCAGGATCGTCTGCCTGAAGAAGCGCGCGCGTCTCCCGGTATCCTTCCAGCGTGTCGTGATCGGTGACCGAGAACGCGACGACCCCCGAACGACGCACCAACTCCAGAAGCTCGGCCGGCGACTTCTTGCCGTCCGACATCGTGGTGTGCATGTGGAGGTCGATTGTATCCGCCATACGTTACAACGCCGCTTCGACCGTCGCCCGGATCTCGCGCGCCAGTTGTTCGCCTCGGGCGCGAAGCTGCGTCACCTCGGCCTTCATTGCCTCGACGATCGCCGTATCCTTCAGCGAGCCCAGATTGATCCGGACGTTGTACCCCGCACCCTCGATCGCCGCATGACCCATAAGACCCGCCACGCCGGCGTCGGAGATAGAGTTCTTGTTTCCCTTTTGTGCGACCAGCAGGGCGAGTTCCATGGCCGCGACCGACTTCTTCATCACCGTCAGCGGGACTTCCGCGGCGTGTTTGGTCGCTTTCTCCAGTTGTTCGCCGCCGACCTTGAACGAGGCCATCACCGCCTCGAAAGCTTCCTTGTCTTTCACCACCAGCGCGGTCAACTCCGACCGCAGCGCGTCGGCACGGTCTCGTACGTCGGAAAGCTCCTCTTTGACCGCGGCATAAGCTTTTTTGCCGACCGTCAGGCGACACACCATCGCCGCCAGGGCCGCCGCCAGTGACCCGGCGAACGCCGAGACCGACCCGCCGCCGGGCGCGGGCGAGGATGACGCCACGTCGTCCACAAACGACTGCTGCCCGCCGCCGCCCGAAGAGCCCCCTCCCGCCTGCCGGAGCTTCTCTTCCAGAATCTGGTTCTTCGAGAAATTCTCCAGCCGCAGGTAGAAATCGGCGACATCGACGATTGCGTCGTTGGGCAGCAGGCCGATGACTTCCGAGGAGGTCACGGCCACGCCGTAGCGGGCCGCTTCGCTCTTGATCGTTTCAAACACGCGGAAAATCGGGGTCCTGGTATAGTTGACCAGGTTCATCGAAATCTGCACCTGGTTGCGTTCCTTGATCTCAAAGCCCAGCGCCTTCACGAACCGGTAGCCGCCCTTCAGCGACCGAACGGCGTCGGCGATCTTGTCGGCGATCACTTTGTTGTTGGTGCCGAGATAGACATTGAAGGCGACGAGCGGGAACCGAACGCCGATCGCGGTGGCCCCCGCTTTGAGATTCATCCGGGCCGGCCCGTAGTCGGGTTTGCGCGACGGATCGGTTTCGATTGAGTCGCGAATGCCTTCGTACTGCCCCTGGCGAACCTGCGCGAGATTCTTGCGCTTCTTCGACGTGGCGGCGTCTTCGTACAGGTAAACCGGTATATTCAATTCCTCGCCGACCCGTTTCCCGAGACGGTGCGCCAGTTCGACCGCATCCTCGACCGCCATCTCCGATATGGGAATAAACGGGCAGACATCGCAGGCGCCCATGCGGGGATGCTCGCCCTTGTGCGTGGTCATGTCGATAAGCTCGGCGGCTTTCTGATACCCCCGAAAGGCCGCATCCACAGCGCGGTCGGGGCTGCAGACGAACGTCACGACCGCGCGGTTGTGATCGGCGTCCATCTCCCGGTCGAGCAAAATCACGCCGTCGTCGGCCGTGATGGCGGCACAGATTGCGTCAATGACTTCGGGCCGACGCCCTTCGGAAAAATTGGGAACACACTCGACTAACTTGGCCATACAAGAATCTCCGTCCTTCCATCCCGTCCGTCTCCAGCGGCAAACACGGTGTTATTCAGCGGAGCCACGGCGGCGCGGCGGTTAGAAATTGCCGATCTCTCCCAGCGTAAAATCAGTCAGTTCGGCGCTGATCGAGCCGACCAGCACCTTTGATTTCATCAGCACCGGCATGCGAAGCCGGTCGTTCGTCAACCACACGGTCAGCTTGCCTTCGTTCTTGAAGACGCCCACCGACGATGTCATGGGCTCCACGACCAGGCAGTCAAACGTCCCGGCGCCGACCGTGATCTGCTCCGTGCGATGGACCTTCACTTCCATGTCCATTTTGCGGCCGTCGACAAACACCGGCACGAACACGGACTTCCCCACTTCCAGCGGCTGCGTCCGGACGAAATACAGCGACGACAGCGCGTCCTGCACGCACGGTTCCACCGCAATCGTATCGTCTTTGTACACGGTAAAATTGTTACGCTGGTCGAATGCGTACTGCCGGTCCGCCCGGTAGTTTCCTTCGCGAAGGCTTTTCTCGAACCGCCAGCTGAAAAGACCGACCGCATCGATGATCGACTCGATCCGGTCGTCCACCTTGAAAAAAGTGGAGAAGAAACTGTTGGACTGGGCGCGGGAGACGATCTGGTAACTGGGGCGCCCCTCGTATTCGATCAATCGAAGCACCTCGAGCGACGCGGTCCCGGCGTTGATGAATCCGTAGTTGACGTCGAACGACAGCTTCTCGCCCACCCCGAACGCGATATTGTCGACAAACCGATCGACCCCGGTCGCGGCGCCGGGAGTCGGGGCGGGCGTCGTAGGCTCGGCGATCCCCATCTCGATCGATGCGAAGAACACGACCGGCATCATACCGGCCAGCACCACCATCACCACCATGATCTTCTGCAGCAGGCTACTTTTCGGCATTGGTCTTCGCATCAATCCTTTTTACAATCTCGGGCAGGTATTTGCCCATATATTCGCCGATCTCCAGGAAAGTCTCGTTGTATCGGTCGAGCGACTGGCCGATCGGATCATCGACCGGTTCGCCGTTTTTCGCGTGATCCGGGAAGTTTTTGAACAAGTATGTCTTGTCGGCCGCGCCGGGCACCTGGCGGATAATCTCGCGCACGTGTTCCGGCGACATCCCGAGTATCAGGTCGGCGCGGTCGATCTGCGCGCGCGACAACGGCTGCGAGGAGTGCGTACGGAGGTCGGCGTCCCACATCCGCGCCGCTTCAATGGCGTACATGGTCGCCGGAAATCCGGCCGCCGCCGCGATGCCCGACGATTCGATCTCGAACTTCCCGGGCCGTTCCTTCTCCAAAAGCACTCGCAGCGCGCCGTGCGCCATGGGCGATCGGCACGTGTTGCCGGTGCACACGAACAGGATTACGTACTTGTCTGACATCAGCTGCGGTCCTGTCTCTAAAGCTGTCTCAATCCGCGCGCGGGCAATCGCCCCTTCGCGCAGAACCACCGGCGGGTTCACCGACCCGTCGACCACGGTCGACAGCGGCTTGTCGAGCGTCCCTGCATCGAGATACAGATCGACTGCGTTCCCCAGCTCGGCCGCGATTTCATTGATCGAAACAAGGTCCGCCGAACCGGACCGGTTGGCCGAGGTTGCGGTCAGCTCCTCGCCGATCTCGCGCAGAATCTTTAATATAACCGGTGCGTCCGTCAGGCGCAAACCGATCCTTCCGTCCACGACCACCGGCGCCGGCCAGTCCACTCGCGCTCGAAGCACCAGCGTCAGCGGTCCCGGCAGGAACGACTCCGCCAGTCTCTCTGCAGCAACTGTCCGCTCTCCGAGCCGCCACAAATCGCCAATCGACTCTACAAACACAGCCATGGCTTGATGGGGATCTCGACCCTTGGCGCGTACCAAACCGGCTACGGCGTTGGAAGATTGTGCCCGGCACAGCAGCCCATATCGAGTCTCGGTCGGGGCCACTACCAGACCGTCCCCCCGCAACACGTTGACGGCCTTCGCGATAACATCGGCCTGCGGACTGCCGTAGGTGATCCGTCGAACTTCCAGCCTACTCCTCCGGGGGGCCTGCTTCCGGCTCAACCGCGGGTCTCGCGGCTGTGCTGTCAATCGGTCGAGACGGCGCCCCCTCATACAGCGGCGCAGCCTGCCGCACGTTGATATTCACCAACACCACCCAGGCATTGGCATAACCCGCGCCTTTGGCCCGCTGCCGGTACCGCTCGGCGTCGTCACGACCGGCAAAATCGCCTACCCGCACTTTGAAGTAGGGCACCTCATAATCGAGATACACCGGCTGGTCGAAAATCTCCTCGGCGACCGCCACCTCCGTACGCGCCTCACTGAACAACTTGCCCGTGAACAACTGCACCCGGTACGCCTGCGCATTGAGCGAATCCGCCCCCGCCGCCGTCTCGGACTCATCGACCGCCGTCGAATCGGTAAGATCGTCATCGCGCACGACCAGCGCATCCTGGCCGGTGATATCACCCGCGTGCGGCTGCACCGCCGGCACCACCTCCCGATCGGACGGCAGTTCCAGCGGATCCACGCCGCGCGGATCCACCACGCCCGGCGAACTGTCCGGCCGCTCTTCCGCAGGTTCCCCGCCGGGCAGGCCGCATCCCACCAGAGCTGCAACAACGGCGCCGATCAACAGCGCACTACAAATACTTCTTGTACTTCTCATCTTCCGCCAGTTTCGCCAGCAGCTCCTTCACGCTGGCCGTCTTTGTCTTATGCACCACCAGCGTCGTCTCACCGGAGCGCACCACCACGATATCCGAGACGCCGATACACGCCACCAGCCCCTCGGCATCGTTGTAAACCGTCGTCTCGTACGTATTCAACTGCACCGTCTCGCCGATCAGGACGTTATTATCGCTGTCCCTGTCCTTATACCGTTCGAGCGCGTTCCAGCTTCCCACGTCGTCCCAGATAAAGTCGCCCTTGATCACCTTCACGTTGTCGGCGTGTTCGAGTACCGCGTAGTCGATCGAGATGCTGGTCGCAACCCGGTACAACTCGGCTCGCGCCTCCAGCTCCCGGCTTGTGCCGATCGTCTTCGCGTACGTCTCGAGCTGCTCGCCCATCTCCGGCACACAGCGGTGGATCGCGTTCATGATCGCTTTCGCCGACCAGATGAACATGCCCGAGTTCCAGAAATACTGCTTGGTGAAGTAGTATTCCTGCGCGAGCGAGGCTTTCGGTTTCTCCGCAAACGCCGACACGTCGTACACCGTGCTCTGTCCCTCTTCGCGGTACAGCTTGCCGAACTTGATATACCCGTACCCGGTGTCCGGACGGGTCGGCACGATTCCGATCGTGATCAGCACCTCCTCCATCGCCGCGATCGCCATACCGTCGCGAAGGATCTGCAGGAGCTTGGCGGCGGGCCGGATCAGGTGGTCCGCCGACAGCACCACCATCACCGCATGGTTGTTGTCGTGACGAAGGTGGACCGCCGCCAGGCCGATCGCCAGACAGGTGTTGCGACCGATCGGCTCGACCAGAATGCTCTCTTTGGGGATATGGGGCATCTCGGACTGAACCTGGCGGGTCATCGCTTCGGTGGTGACAATCCGCAGGTTCTCAACCTGGATCAGCGGCTCGACCCGCTCGATGGTCTCTTCGAGCATGGTCTTGTCCGATGTCAGTTTCAAAAACTGCTTTGGGCGTGAGCCGCGCGACAGAGGCCAAAAACGCTCCCCCCGGCCGCCGGCCATGATGATGGCATAGTTCACGTGCAGTACTCCCGAATTTGCTGTAATTAGCTGATAATACGCGAGTTAAATGGGGTCGTCAAGGGAAGATTGCCCGCTGGCGCATTTCGGTCTTGCGCAAGAACATTCGCCGTGTACTTTGAAGCGAAAAATCGTCCGCAACGCGCCGCCTGCGGCGCCGGAAGTGAGTGGTGGTATGGCGGGTTTCGATCAACAGGCTTTCGATTCGTTTGTCATCGACAACGGCGTGTACGGGTTTTTCGACCAGGCAATTACGCTCAAGTCCGGTCGGAAGTCACACTTCTATGCCAACTGGCGGACAGTGGTCGAAGACGTCTGGCGCACCGAGCGCCTCGTCGGCTTCGTGATCGACTTCGTCCGCGCCAACCGTATCGCGGTGGACACCTTTTATGGCGTCCCCGAAGGCGCGACCAAACTCGGCGTGCTGACCCAGTTTCACTGGGCGAAACAGCAGCGCGGCTACGGCCGGGGGTCACACGTGCTGGCGATGGGTCGCGCCAAACCGAAAGACCACGGCGCGCCGAAAGACAGGTACTTCGTCGGCATGCCGAAAGGCAATGTGGTCGTACTCGAGGACGTCACCACGACCGGCGGCTCGACGATGACTACGGTGAGTGCGCTCAAGGACGCCGGTATCGCGATCAGCGCCGTCATCAGCCTGACCAACCGGATGGAGCGCCGCGACGACGGTCTGAGCGTGGCGGAGGCGTTTGCGAAGATCGACATCCCGTTTTACAACATGTCGAGTTCGGTTGATCTTCTCCCCCGCGTCTATGCATCCCTGAAGCCGGGCGCGCATATCGCACAGGCGATCGAAGCCGAGTTTGCCGAGTACGGCGTCCAGCCGCTGAAGCTGGTGTGAGTTCGTGCTGTCAGGCGACCCCGCCTGACAGCTAACCTGCAAACCTGGGTGAACCTGGCAGCCCTGGCGGGCCATACCCGCGAAAGCGGGTGTCCATTGATTGGTAGGTCCGCTCCGTTTGCACATCCACCCACCCGACAATCCAGGCAAACCTCCCCCGCAAACGGCGCTGACATCACCATGCACCGCTCGTGCGTGGCGTGAGTCTTTGTGCAAACAGAACCTGGCGTGTATGTCGATGGTGTGAGACTGCTTTGGCCTACGGCTCGGCAGGAAGTACCGATCCGAAGACCTGTCAGGCCGGTCACTACTTTGGAACTTGGGGCATCACCCGAGTTCGCCTACGGCGAACGAAACGGCCCTGCCGAGAGGAATAAGTACACGTGTCTCGCTGTGCAAGCGCGATTTCTCGCAATGTCATTGCGTGTCCGCAGAAGGAAAACCCGGCGGACTTTATGGTACTATTGCATGCCGCACAACTCACTACTGAATGGCGCTTTGACTGTCAACGTCATCTAAACTGAACACCGAGGGCCCTCAGCATCTGGAAAGTGTTGATATACGGGACACCGAACGCGTTGCACACATTCGGTATCGGCACTTTTCTCTTTACGTCAGGGGCAAGTTCCTCATGCGTAACCACTGTGTACCCATTGGCTCTGGCAAAGGCTATAAGCCAACCATCTGCGGCTTGTGCAAATTCAGCCCTGGCAGCGTCTGAGAATTGAGCCTGTCCGGTGACCCAAGTGATAATATCAGCATAGGCCTGAGTCACGTCAGTGCTGTCAGTGGATGCGAATGCACTCGCGAATCTGCTTTCTGCCCAGTCGGCCAGTTCGTCCTTGCCCTTTGCCAATTCATCGGCCACTCTGTCAATGCTCATTATTTGATCAGCGGCCGCACAGTCGATCAAACTCTGCCAGAAACGGGGTGCCAAATCAAAGGCATAGTACCGTCGGGCAGCCTCTATAAACACGTTAGCGTCGAGCACATATGAAACCGTGTCATTCAACGTGACACCCCAAACCCGAGGCGATCCGCATACTGCTCGAAAGTGCTTCCGTGTAACCCAGTCAATTTGTATGCGTCACTAAACAGCAGCTTACCTTCGCGCGTGGCTTGGACAACGGCTCGCGAAAAGCGACGACCGAGCCGTAGATTCTGGGTTGCGTAGAAATCGCCTCCGTCACTCTTCTGAGAAGTCTCTCGGATCCTGTCCGTGTACTCCTGATAAAAAGTGAAAAAGCGAACCCTGTCTATCAAATCGAGGTCCAGTAGCCTGCGAGCAGCAACAATTTGACTAACCTTGAAATGTCTTGCAACGTCTTGAAATAGAACATGAGATTGATCGAGAGTAGCCCAAATCTCTCGCAAAGAGTCAGCAGGTACGAGAAACTCAGCTGCAGCTTCGTTGCATGCTCTTTCGATAGCATCATCAGCAGGCTGCAATCTCCTGAGATCAAAAGCCGCACTGCGGCCGAAGAGGACATGAGCTAGCTCATGCGCGAGAGTAAACATCTGAGCGGCTTTTCCATCGGCCCCGTTGACGAAGATGAGCGGTGCAAACTCGTCTACGAGTACAAACCCTCGGAATTCCTCAACATCCAGCTTCCGATGTGTGTTGTTACCAACAATTCCGTTGACTACTACGAGAACGCCACTTGCTTCAATAGCTTCACGCAAGGCAGAAAGAGCCTCGGTCCAGGTGCGATGCTTGGATGCCCAGTTGTTATCAAGTCCCAACGCAAGGCGCATTCTGTCCGCAACTGCCGTTGCTCGCGCACGTGAGTTTACTGCCCGTACTATTGTCAACTCATCCGCACCTTGGTCCATTAGGAAGTCTCTCATCCAGGACTGTCTTCGCTGCATTATCTGTACGGTTTCAATCAAATCCGGACTGGGTCTGGTGGGAGTATCTTCGCGGATAGTTCGATAGTGAGGAATAGGCAGTCTTTCTTCCGGTGGCCTCGCTAGAAAGAAATAACCGAGTGGAGTCAGCGTTGCCTTTGCCAAAGATTCTAGTTGCCGAAGAGTAGGTTGACTTTCACCTATAACCCAGTCTTCGATTCTTGGAAACTTCTCTCTCAAATCCTCGACAGTCCGACCACTTCGGTCAATCGCCCAGCGTAATACTAGTTCCTTGACTGCTATTCTACTCAATTTCAGCTGCCTCATTAATCTCCTCCCCTTGCCCATGGCGGCCCCTTCCCAAGATACACAAATGCGCGAATCTGTCCAGAGTGATTCCTACCCCCCTCCACTTTCCCTACCACTCCGCAGGTAAAAACTTTTCCTCCCCCTATATAAAGAGCCCCTTAAAACCGAAACGTCACACAGTGGCGTTTCATCGGAGGAAATCATTATGCCTCTCTCAAAACAGACTATTGCCAACCGCAAAAACGCCCAGAAGTCCACCGGGCCCATTACCGACCAGGGCAAAGCCATGGTCGCACAAAACGCCGTCACCCACGGCCTCCACTCCACCCGCATCGTCATCGAATCTCCCCATTACTCCGAAGACCCCAAAGAGTACCAGACCCTGCTCGCCTCCCTCATCTGGGAACTTGAACCCGATGGCGTTTTCGAACACCACCTCGTCCACAAAATCGCCAACGCCATGTGGCGGTACAGACGTGTCATCCGCGCTGAAACCGGCTCGCTTGAATCCAATCTCTCCCGTCTGGACAACCGGGACTTCGCCCGCCTTGCCGACCGCCCTGACCTCGATTCTGAACAGGGCCGCGAAACATACCGCGCCGAGCTGGCCCGCCGTCGCACGAACTTCATCAACTCCAGCCAGCTCCCCGCCGACTCAGAGTCCGTCAGGCTCCTCCGGTACGAACTCCGTCTCGATCGCCAACTCACTCGTGCCCATCGGCTTCTGAACCAGATTCAATACCGTCGCCGACGGCAGCAAGCTGTCGAGGAAAGAGAACGGAAAGAAAAGAAAGGCTAGGGAACCCCTAAAATGACAAAACAAAGCCATTTCCCCGTAATCACAAGGTAATCAGCCTTGTACAATGACTTTTTAGTTTTGGATTCGGCTGGCCCAGACCCCTTCAGTTCGGGCCGCCGATTCTCAGAACCCCGAAGCTTGTCCCCCACATCCGCCCACTACGCCGCAAGGACGCCGAGGACGATGGAGTTGAACTTTGCATCGACCGAGTCGACCCGGGAGCCGAGCGCGATCGGCACGCGTCCGCCGACCACCACCCCCCCGATCGCACACTTGCCGAACAGCGACATCGCTTTGTACACGCCGTTAGCAACTTCGATATTCGGCGCCAGCATGGCATCGGCCTGTCCGGCGACCATCGAGGTCGTCACACCCTTGGCGTGCGCGGCGGCCATGTCGACCGACATGTCAAAGGACAGCGGACCGTCGACATAGCATCCCTTGATCTGGCCGCGCTCGGCCATCTTGGAGAGAATGGCGGCGTCGGTCGTGACCGGCATCTGCGGATAGACGGATTCGACCGCGGCCAGAAGCGAGACGCGCGGCATGTCGATACCGATCATCCGTGCGACCGAGACGATATTGCCGATCATCTGCACCTTGGTTTTCATATCGGGCTGGACGATCACGGCGCTGTCGGACAGCAGCAGCAGCTTGGCGTATTTTTCGGGCGCGAGCACGGCGACATGGGAAACGCACCTCTCGCGCGAGAGGAAGTAGGAGCCGAGGTCGAACAGCACGGTGAGCATATCGGCGGTGAGGACTCGGCCCTTGACGATGAGGTCGATATGGTGGTCAAAGGCCATCTTGGCGGCGTTGATGACGGCGAGATCGCGCTGGAAAGCGTGTTCGATACGGACGTTGCGGAAAGCGATCTGCTGTTGTTCGCAGGTGCTTTCGAGCAGGCCTTTGTCACCGAAGATGACGGCGTCGATCAGCCCTTCGGCTTCTGCGCGTGCGAACGCTTTGAGGATGGTGATATCGTTGATATCGACCAATGCGGCGCGCACGCGGCGTTCGGCGGTTTTGGCTTTGGCGCGCTCGAGAATCTGCGCGAAGGTGTGGACCTCGGGGATATGGAAACCGGGATTCATCGTTTGCCTCCCCACACGTTTTCGCGTTTGTAGTAGTCGGCGACAACACAGGCGAGCGCCAGCGAGGCTTTCTTGTTCATGACGGTGTCGGTGCGCGAGACCAGCGAGACGGGGACTTTGGCGCCGACGATGACGCCGGCGAAAATCGCGCCGGCGAACTGGATCAGGCTCTTGGCGACGATATTGCCCTCCTCGATCGAGTCGACCAGATAGATATCGGCGTCGCCCAGCACCGGGCCTTCATAGGCGCGATACTCGGCGGCGGTTCTGGAGGTGGCCAGATCAAACGGGAGCGGCCCCTGGATGACGACGTCTTTGAGTCGGCGACCGGCCTCCGGTTTCACCGACTCGGCATCGGAGAAGGTGTGCGGAAAGGCGTCGGATATCCGTTCGCTGGCGCCGGAGAGAGCGACTTTAACCGGCGAGAGGCCGAGCGCGCGGGCCACGAGGACGGCGTTTTCGAGAATCTGCACTTTCTGCTCGATATCGGGTTTGACCACCATGCCGCCGTCGGTGAAGTTCAACAGCTTGTGGTATCCGGGGATTTCCAGCACCGCGCAGTGCGACAGGGTGTTCGCGGCGCGCAGGTGGTAGTCCTTGTCGAGGACGGTTTTCAACAGCGCCGAGGTGGGTAGAAAGCCCTTCATGATGGCGTCGGCGTCGCCGTTGGCGGCGATCCGCACGGCCTCGTGCGCGGCCTCGGAGACGTCGACGCAGTTGACCACTTCGAGGTTGGAGATGTCGACCGATTCGGAGGCGGCGATGCTCTTGATCCGGTCGGCGTCGCCGACCAGTACGGCGCTCAGGAAACCGTCGCGCTGCGCCTGGGCCACGGCGCTGATGACATCGGCGTCCTGTGCCGCGGCGACCGCAACCCGGGTGCGGCGGTGTTGTTCGGCGATGAGGATCGCGTGGTCGATCAGCTGCCGGGCCGTGTGAATGGGTTTGAACGCCATGTAGTCCTCGATAAACAGAGTGTGGTTGTCGAGCCGCGCGGCCCGTGCCCGCGCCGTCAATACTCCTTCAGGTGCTCCTCGCCGTTGAGGAATCGGACGCCGGCCGCAGCGAGAGCTTCCATCTCGAACTCTCCCGGCACAACGATGACGGCGCCGAGGTAATCGATATACGAGCGGATCTCCGCGACCAGCCGTCCGGAGTGGGCCATGCCGCCGGTGAGGATGATAGCTTCGAAATCGCCTTTGAGCACGGTCGCGGCGGAGCCGATTTCCTTGGCGATCTGGTAGGCCATCGCGCGGAAGTAAAGCAGGGCGCGCTGGTCGCCTGAGTCAATCATCTGCTCCACCTCGCGAAGGTCCGCCTTGCCGAGATAAGCGACCAGGCCGGACTGTTTGGACAGCCTGGCGGTGAGTTCCTTTTCCGTGAACTTGCCGCTGTAGCAGAGCTTGACGAGTCCGCCGATCGGCAGGGCGCCGGCGCGATCGGGAGAAAACGGTCCCATGCCGAGCAGGGCGTCGTTGACGTCGACCACGCGTCCTTTCTCGAGGGAGGCGACCGAGACGCCGCCGCCCATGTGGACGGTGACGTAGTTGACCTCGTCGAGGCGTCGCCCGATTTTTGCGGCTTCGCGCCGGGACACTTCCTTGATGTTGAGGGCGTGCACGCGGCACTTGCGTTCGATTTCGGGGACGCCGGAGATACGGGCTATGTCGGTGAAGTTGTCGACGGTGATCGGATCGGAGATGAGCGACGGGACGCCGTAGCGCTCGCCGAGACGGCGGGCGATGATGGCGCCGAGATTCGAGGCGTGGTTGGAATAGCGCATGGTCTTGAGATCGTCGATCATCCGATCAGATATCGCATACGAGCCGCCTTCGAGCGGTTTTACCGGCGCCCCGCGCCCGACGACCGCGCTCAGTTCAGTCATCGGGGTCGCGAGCGACTCTATCCAGGGGTCGATCGCCTTCATGCGATACTCGAACTGATCGGCGACGTTGTCGAATCCGGTCAGTTCTTCGGGGTTGTGCCTGATGGTTTCCGACGACACTTCGAGGAAGCCGTCGAAGAGCGCCATCTTGGTCGATGTCGATCCCGGATTGATGATGAGCATGTACTTGGTCACGTCCGCCCTCACGCGCCGGCTGCCGCCAGTTTCACCTCGCGACCTCGGGCGAATGCCTGGAGGTTTATGTCGACGAACCTGTCCTTGACTTTCATCCGGATCATGTCCTGCCAGAGTTCGGTCGGAAACGGCATGTAGTTGGAGCACACGCCGAGCAGGATGGTGTTGACGAGGCGCGGGTTGCCGAGTTCGGCCGCGATCTTGTCCGCCGATACCGCGATGACGTGCTTGGCTTTGCGTCGCATGTCCGCGATCGGGTCTTCGGGGTAATGGAACGCCTTGCTCGAGGTGACGATCGCGGGTACCAGTCGTGTCAGAGAGATCACCGCAACACCGTCGGAGCGCATCCAGTCGATTGCGCGGAGCCCTTCGGCCTGCTCGAACGCCATGAGTATGTCGGCCTGGCCGTATTCGATCACCGGGGAGTAGACGCGGGGGCCGAGCCGCACGTGCGAGGAGACGACTCCGCCGCGCTGCGACATGCCGTGCACCTCGGACTTTTTGACATCGAGTCCACCGTTCATGGCCGCGGCGGAGATGATTTCGCTGGCCAGCAGCACGCCCTGTCCGCCGACCCCGACGATGAGGATATTCTGTGTGGTTTCGTTTGTCATCTCTCATGCCTCCACGAAGTGGCTCTTGAGGATAATGCACTCTTCGGGGCAGACCTGTGCGCAGAGAGTACATCCGGTGCAGGTGGTGTCGTCGATCACCGCAAGGGGATGACCGTGCTTGTTGGTTCGTTCCGATGCGGAAATGGCGGGGCAGGAAATCTGGAAGCACGCGCCGCACCCGGTGCAGGCGTCTTGGTCGACCACGTAGGGTTCATCCATGATGCGTTTCGGCATCAGCACGCACGGCCGGGTCGTAATGATGACGGACGGTCCGGGCTTGGCCATTTCCTCTTTGATAACATCGAGCGCTTCATCAAGGTTGTACGCATCGAGCTTGCGTACATTCTTGACGCCAAGCGCGCGAACAACCTCATCGATCTCGACGCGCCCGGGGTGCTCACCCATCAGGGTGAGACCGGTGCCGGGATGCTGTTGACCGCCGGTCATGGCGGTGGCGCGATTGTCGAGGATGATAGTCGTGACGTTGCTCTGGTTATAGACGGCGTCGAGAATGCCGGTCAGGCCGGAGTGGAAGAAGGTAGAGTCGCCGATGACGGCAACCGTTCCCTTCTGGGAGCCCTGGACCCGTTCCATGCCGATGGCGTTGCCGATGGAGGCGCCCATGCAGATGCAGGTGTCCAGCGCGTTCAGCGGTTTCATCACGCCGAGGGTGTAGCATCCGATATCGCCGGTGACGGTGACCTTGAGTTTTTTCAAGGCCGTGAAAGCGCCTCGGTGAGGACAGCCGGGGCACAGGACGGGCGGCCTGGGAAACATGTCCTGCTCGGGCGAGATGGAAGCGACATTGACGTGGTCGATCACACCCGCCTTGAGGAAGCCTTCGGCTACCCGTTTGGGAGACAGCTCGCCGAGCTGTCCCATAAACTTCTTTCCCTCGACTTTGATCCCGGCGGCTTTTATCTGCTCTTCATAGAACGGTTCGAGTTCTTCGACCACGATCACCTTGTCGTGGCTTTTGACGAACTGCTCGATTTTTTTCAGAGGCAGCGGGTAACTCAATCCCAGTTTGAGATAGTCAAAATGGGGGGCAACTTCCTTGGCGTACTGGTAGGAGACGCCGCCGGTGATGATACCGACGCGTGACCCGTTGTCCTCGATCGAATTGTACGGCGTTTCCTCGGTGAAGTGACGCAGCCGTTCAAGGCGTTCGGTGACCACGACGTGGCGGATGCGGGCGTTCGACGGGATCATGACGTACTTGGCCGGATCCTTGACGAAGCGTTTGTCGGGCCCGGCGACGGGCTCGTTGAGAGCCACGATTCCTTTGGAGTGCGAGATACGCGTGGTCATGCGGAGCATGACCGGCGTGTCAAAAATCTCCGACATCTCGAACGCGGTGACCACCATGTCTTTCGACTCCTGCGAGTCGGACGGTTCGAGCATGGGAATCTGCGCGAACCTGGCGAAATAGCGATTGTCCTGCTCGTTCTGCGATGAGTGCATTTCGGGATCGTCAGCCGACACCAGCACAAACCCGCCATTGACGCCGGTATAGGCGAACGTCATGAGGGGGTCGGCGGCGACGTTGAGGCCGACATGTTTCATAGTGACCAGCGCCCGGGCTCCACCGATGGAGGCGCCGATACCGACTTCAAACGCCACTTTCTCATTGGGCGACCACTGCGAGTAGATCGAGCGGTATTTGGCGCTCAGGGTTTCCAGGATTTCGGTGGAGGGGGTCCCGGGGTAAGCGGCGGCCAGTTTGACCCCGGCTTCAAACGCGCCTCGGGCGACCGCCTCGTTGCCGGACATCAGTTCTCTCATGTGTGACCCTCTATTGGTAGCTGCAGCATTCGTTCCTGCGCGGATCCGGCCCGAAGGCCTGTGAATATTTTCACGAATAATACGGCTCATCGGCTTGCCGGGCAACCGATTTTTGGTCGGCAGGGCGCGGGGGCTGGTTGCACTCCGTACAAAACCGTTGTATTTGCTCCTCTCCCCCGTATATTCCGCGGGATTGCGAGAACGGTACTGACAAACTATGCGACTTGTCATTCAGCGGACATCGGGAGTCGAGGTCTGGATCGACGGCGCCTGCCACAGTAAAACCGGGCCCGGTCTGCTTGTGTTGTTCGGCACGAAGGCCGGTGACATCGAAGGTTCGTGCGGGTGGCTGGCGGACAAGACCGTCAATCTACGGATATTCGAGGATGACGACGGCAAGATGAATCGCTCGGTGCTCGATGTCGGCGGAGAAATCATGGTCGTCAGTCAGTTCACGCTGTACGCTGACTGCCGGAAAGGACGGCGGCCATCGTTCGACCAGGCACAGGATCCGGTCGAGGCGCAGAAGCTGTACGATCGGTTCGTCGAGCTGGTGGCGGCATCGGGACTCAGGACCGGCGCCGGTGTATTTGGGGCCCGGATGGATATACGATTCAACAACCACGGCCCGGTGACAATCATTCTCGAACATGACGTATAGACACCTGCGGGAACTGGCTCATTCGCATCCACTCGTGCTGGCGTCGGGTTCGCCGCGCCGGTTCGACCTGTTGACCGAACTGGGCATTCCGTTCCAGCGCATTGTGCCCGACCTCGAGGAAGTCCGCGATCCGGGGGAGCCGCCGTTTGATTACGCGGTGCGGCTGGCCGAGGACAAGGCGTTGATGGTGGGTCGGGGCCTGCTTCCCAGTGCGATAGCGCTGGGCTGCGACACGGTGGTCGTGCTGGGTGACAGCATTCTGGAGAAACCCGCGAACGCAAACGAAGCGTTTGGGTGCCTTCGCACGCTCTCGGGAAAACAGCATGTCGTCTGTACGGCGCTTGCGTTTGTACAAGAGGAGCGGCTGCTGGTGTCGGCATACGATACGACAAAGGTCTTCTTTAACGAGATCACCGACCGGCAGATAGAGGAATACATAGGGACCGGCGAGCCGATGGACAAAGCCGGGGCTTATGGGATACAGGGAATGGGCTCCTTTTTGGTTGACAGAATCGACGGAAATCTCGATACTGTGATCGGTCTCCCCCGTAACTTATTGGACAGCTTGGCGAGGGACGTCCTGATAAAATTGAGAAAGAGGTAACCCTCTGTCCATGAATGAAATATACGTTAAGCTCGGCAAGCTGCTCCGACTTGAGCGCGAACGCAAGGGTCTCAGACTTCCCGATCTGTCCGAAAGCCTCAAGATCTCCGAGGAAAACCTCCAGTTTATCGAAAACGGCGAGAGTCAGAAGCTTCCGGCGGAGCTGTATTTCAAGATGTTTTCGAAGTCGTATGCGGAAGCTCTGGGAATAGACTTCGAAGCGACCGTTCAGGCGATTACCGATGATATCGCGGAGCAGAAGGCGGCCACGGCGGCTCCCGAAAAGGAGAAGGCTCGCCGAGCGGCCGAGGAGGCGCGCCGTTTGCAGGAAGCCAAGTATGGTTTTCGCAAAAAGCTGATCTGGCTTTTTGTCGGCATTATCGCGGCGCTGGCGCTGTTTATAGCGCTCTACAAGCTATTCGTCACGGGATCTTCGTTGCCCGGCGCCCCGGGTTCCAATGCGACGGCTCCGGAGGAAGAACAGGTGAAGGTCGCGTTGGCCGAGTATGATTTCGACGAACCGCCGTCCGGCGAACCGGAACCGATCAAAATGGTCATGCGGGCTCGCGGAGAGAGCTGGGCGACGGTACTGGCGGACGGCGATACGGTGGTGTTTCGATCGCTGGTGCCGTGGCGAGAGTACGAAGTCGAGGCGCGGTATCGGATCATGGCGTCGGTAGCGCATCCCGACGTGGTAGACATTTCGCTGAACGGGCAGGCTGTTGATCTCCGCGACCCGGTGTCGCGACGGATTTCGCGTGTCGAGATCGACCAGGTGAACCTGGCGTCGTTGCTTCAGCGTACGCTCGACGAGAGCGAGGTGACGCAGCCCTCATCTGAGCCGCGCGAGAGCCGCCCGGCAACCCCTGTGCAGCAGCAGTCGCCGCGACCCGGCCCGGGCCGTGATACGACGGCGACGACAACGCCGTCAGCGGGCGGGACCGGCGGAGAGGACGCCGGAGGGGGCGGGCAGCAATGATGAACAAGATTCGCGATATGGTGGCGCGATGGCAGATCAGCGGCATGCGCAAGCGGATGCAGCCGGCGCAGTTCAGTTTTCCGGCTGATTTGCTCTCACCCAAGCATGTGCTGGTGTGTCTGCCGGGCAACCTTCGCGAGTTGACGCTGGTCAAGTCGCTGCTTCCGGCGGTCAACACGTTGTTCAAGTCGGCGGATTTGACGCTGCTGTCGGTGCCGGGGGTCAAGGTCGCGGACATGTTTCCGCGCAAGGGGGTGCAAATCCTCATGCCGACGGCCGACCAGTTGACCTGGTCGGGTCTGCCGAAGAAGAGTTTTCTTACGAGCCTGATCGACTACAAGTACGACATGATACTCGATCTGAATCTGGATCGATCGTTTTTCACTTCCGCGATATTGCTCAATTTCCCGTCGGCGGTCAGGGTCGGTCGCGGCAATCATCTCGGTATCCCGTATTACAATCTCGAAATCAAGACCCGGTATCTTCGCGACGAGCGCAACATTTACCGCTCGCTTCTGGAGACGCTCGGATCGATCATGAAGCGCCCGGTTGACACTGCCGGCGCCAGCCAGGTACGGCACTAGACCGAAAACGGAGGCAACGTGTATCTCAAGCGGCTCGATATACTGGGATTCAAATCATTTGCCCAGAAGACGACGATTGCGTTTTCCAGCGGCGTGACCGCCATTGTCGGCCCCAACGGGTGCGGCAAAACCAACGTACTCGACTCCCTGCGCTGGGTGCTGGGCGAGCAGAAAGTTTCTCTGCTGCGCGGCGGCAAAATGGAAGAAGTGATCTTCAACGGCAGCCGCGATCTCAAGCCGCTCGGCATGGCCGAGGTCACACTCACCGTGGTGAACAACCGCGGCGTGCTTCCGACCGAATACAGCGAGGTGCAGGTGACCCGGCGGCTCTTCCGTTCCGGGGATTCGGAGTATCTTCTCAACAAGGTTCCGTGCCGTCTCAAGGATATCATCGACCTGTTCGTGGACACGGGGATGGGAGCGCACTCCTATTCCGTGATCCAGCAGGACATGGTCGAGGCGATATTGTCCAGCAAGGCCGAGGAGCGGCGTTTCCTGTTCGAGGAAGCCGCCGGCATCACGAAGTACAAGCAGCGGAAGAAGGCGGCGCTCCGGAAGCTCGAGGCGACCGAGCAGGATTTTCTGCGGCTCAAGGACATTCACGCCGAGGTGCGGACGCAGGTCAATTCGTTGTATCGTCAGCACAAGAAGGCCGAGCGATACCAGCGCATCCGCGACGAGATCAAGGAGTGGGAGCTGTTCCTGGGCAAGGAGCGGATCGGGGAACTCGACCAGGATCGCCGCGAGCACAAAGCGCGGCTGGATGAATTGACCACGCGACGCCAGGAGAGCGATACCGGGCTTACCCAGTACGGCGCGGAGCTGGAGGCGGCGCGCAAGGAGCAGCTCGATATCGAGCGCAACCTGAGCGAGGTCGGCGAGGCCGTGTACAAGGTGACCGAGGACGTGCACGCTATCGAGCGGCAGATCTCGGTTGACCGGGAGCGACGTTCGAATGCGACCCATCTGATCGACAAGAACCGGAGTGATATCGCCGCGCTGGAAGAGCGCTCGAAAGTTCTGGGCGAGCAGTCGACTCGTTTCACGGGCGAACTTGCGGAAGTGCGGTCGAAGCTGGAGAGCCTGACAGCACAGCTTCACGACGCGGAGTCCGCGCAGGACGAGGCCGACCGGCAGTTGCTGGCGGTGCGTCGTGCCCGTGAGCAGGAGAACCAGCGCCTGATAGAACTCGAGGGCAGGCTTTCATCGGGCCGGACCGAGGTGAGTAATCTCCAGGAGCAGCAGACGGAGTTGTCGACCCAGATTGAGAAGATCGAGGGACAGATTACGTCCAACTCTCCGCAGCAAACGATGCTTCTCGGCGAACTGGAGCGTCACCAGCAGGAGCTCGACCGGCTGACGGCGGAACGAAGCGCTATAGTCAGACGCCAGACCGCGCTGAAGCAGGAGATGGAAACGCTGGGGACGCGCAGCGACGAACTGGCGGAAGAAACCGCGACGCTGACGGCGTCGATCGAAGCCTGCGAGGCGCGGCGCAAGCTGCTCGAGGACATGATCCTGCATTTCGAGGGACACGGCGCGGGCCTGGTGACGGTCATGGAGCAGCGCGAACGCTGGAACGGAATTGTGGGGACGGTTGCCGATTCGTTCGTTCCGCAGGAGGGGCTGGAAACGGCGCTGGAGCGGTCGCTCGGCGATCTGGCCCGGTGCCTGATCTGTGTCGACCGGTCGACGGCGGCCTCGATTATCGCATACGTGAGAAGCGAAAACAAAGGCAAGATCGGCATACTCGTGCCCGATCCGGGAACGCTGAACGCGGCGGTAAAACGGCCCGAGATCAAGCACGATTTGTTCGTCGGCTGGCTCGACAGCCTGGTGTCGGCGGAGCCACGGCTCGAGACGCTCAAGGGCGCGATATTGTCCCGAACCGCGGTGTTCAAGCCGGGGTTGAATGCCGACGAGATCCTCCCGCATCTCCCCTTCGGCTTCTCAGCGGTAACGACCGACGGAATGCTGTACCACGGCAATCTCATCACGGGCGGCTCGGAAGAGAGCTTCCCGCTGTTCCGCCGTCGCGAGAAGGTTCAGCAGCAGCAGCAGATGATCGATGAGTTCACGGTGCGGCTCGGCGGCGTGCGCGACGACCGAAACCACGTAATCGCGAATATGGCGTCGTTGCGTGCGGAGTCGTCGGAGCTCGTCACGCGCCAGGAAGAGCTTGCCGAGCAGATCGAGGAGACGCAGAAGCGGGTGGGCGAGTTCGATTTCGAGCGCCGCAGTCTGGTCAGCGAGTTCGAGCGGCTCGAGCGAGAGCGGCGGACGCTGATGGGCAAGCTGGAGACTATTCGCAGTCGCCAGACGTCGCTGGGGCTCGATTTCGGGCAACTGAAGTCTCTCAAGGACGAGCTGGTCAGCAGCATGAACGAAGTCGGCAGCCGTCTGGGCGATTTTGAAGCGGCCGCCGCCACCACGGCCGAACGGGTGTCGCACCTTCAGGTTGCGGTGATCGAAGCGCGCAGCCGTGCAGAACAAATCGAGAGTCAGATTAAACACACCGGCGAGCTGCTTTCGGAAATCACCAACTCGATCGCGGTGAAGTCCGAGGAAATCGAGACGGCGACCGAGGAGATCGGCCTGTGCGACCAGCGCGTGGCCGAGGGCGAAGTCCGGCTGAAAGAGCTGTTCGACCATCGGGAGAAACTCGCCGAGCGGCAGAACAGCTTGCGCGGCGTGCAGGCCGAGATCATGGAACAGGTCACTTCGCGCGAGCGCGAGATCAAGCGGGTGCGCGACGCGCGGGAGTCGCTCGCGGAGCAGGTGCACGAGCTCGAGATCCGCATCAACACGATCAACAACGAGATCAAGACGATCCGCGACCGGCTCCTGGAGGAGTATCAGCTCGATATCCTGACGGTCGACGTCACGCGGCCAAACGACGCGATGACGGTGGATGAGGCCGCCGAGTACCTGCACGAGCAGAAGGACCGGCTGCGGAATTTCGGCGCGGTCAACCTGCTGGCGCTCGAAGAGTACCGCACGTCGGCGGAGCGTGAGAAGTTCCTGTCCGAGCAGATAAACGATCTGCAGGCGGCGAAGTCGGATCTGCAGGCAACGATCTCAAAGATCAACGTCACCGCGAAGGAGCTGTTCCTCAAGACGTTCGATGTCGCGCGGGGACATTTCAAGAATCTGTTCGTGGAACTGTTCTCGGGCGGTGAAGCGGATATCACGCTGGTGGATCCTTCCGACCCGCTGGAATCCGAGATCGACATCGTCGCGCGGCCGCGCGGCAAGAAGCTTTTGTCGATCGCGCAGATGTCGGGCGGCGAGCGCGCCCTGACGGCGATCTCGCTGCTGTTTTCGCTGTACCTGGTGAAACCGTCGCCCTTCTGCATTCTGGACGAGATCGATGCACCGCTCGACGACGCCAACTGCCACCGGTTCCTCAAGATGATCCGGGCATTTTCGGGGCAGACACAGTTCGTCACGATCACTCACAACAAAATCACGATGGAAGCGGCCGACAATCTGTACGGCATAACGATGGAGTTGCCGGGCGTGTCGAAGCTCGTTGCGGTGCGATTCAACGAAGGCGGTGACCTGGTCGATCAGGCTGACGCGTCATCAACAGACACGGCGGAAGGGGCGGACGGCGACGAGATCCCCGAGTCGATCAGAAATCGCATGACGTCGAACGTTACGCTTCAGCCCAACGAGGAGCCGCGCGAGTGACCGCTGCCTTCAATCCGTTCGAAAAGCTTCGGCAGTCGCTCTCCCGCACCAAGGATACGCTCGTCGGCAAGATCACGCAGGTCGTGAAGCGGAGAAAAATCGACGACGACCTGCTGGACGAACTCGAAGCGATTCTCATTGAGGCCGATGTCGGCGTCAAGGCGACCATGCGGCTGATCGAGGCCGTCAAGGAAAAGGCCCGGGAACGTCGGTTGACGGAGGGAGACGACGTGATCGGACTGCTGAAGGAAGAGATCACGGCGATTCTGGCGCGTGACGGGCGCTTGCCGGCGTCCGCCGAGGGTTCGAAACCGGTGATCTGGCTGATTGTCGGCGTTAACGGGGTCGGCAAGACGACCACGATCGGCAAGGTCGCCACCCGGTTTTCCACGGAAGGCAAAAAGGTCATGATAGCCGCCTGCGACACGTTCCGGGCGGCTGCGATCGAACAGGTCGGCATCTGGGCGGAGCGGTCGGGCGTCGAGATGATTCGCTCGCAGCACGGCGCCGATCCGGCCTCGGTCGCGTTCGACGCGGCGAGCGCCGCACGAGCGCGAGGTGTGGATATTCTTCTGGTGGATACGGCCGGGCGGCTGCATACCAAGGCGAATCTGATGGAAGAGTTGAAGAAGATCCGCCGGGTAGTTGAAAAGGCGGCGCCGGGCGCGCCGGTGCTCAGCAAGCTCATTATCGACGGCACCACCGGTCAGAACGCGTTGTCGCAGGTCAAAGTATTTACCGACGCTGTGGGTTGCGACGGGTTGATCGTTACGAAGCTGGACGGCACGGCGAAGGGCGGTGTTATGATCGCCGTTGCCGAGGAACTCGGCGTCCCGGTGGATTTTATCGGGCTCGGCGAGGGAATCGACGATTTGCAGCCGTTCGACCCGCAGCGGTTCGCCGACGCCCTGTTTTCCTGATGACCACACTGGCAGTGACAAGTTCACGGCGGGAGGAGATGCTCGATATCACGCGCGCGGTACATGATGTCGTGATGTCGAGCGGTGTAAGCGAAGGGCTGGCCGTCTGTTTCGTACCTCACACGACGGCGGGTATCACCATCAACGAGAATGCCGATCCCGACGTCACGCGTGACATCCTGCACAAGCTGGGCACGGAGTTCCCCCGGCAGGACGGCTACCTGCACAGCGAAGGCAATTCCGACGCCCACGTCAAGGCGTCTCTGATAGGGAGTTCCGTAACAGTCATCATAGAAGGCGGACATCTCCGGCTCGGTACGTGGCAGGGGATCTACTTCTGCGAATTCGACGGTCCGCGCCGCCGGACGGCGTACGTTCAGATCAGCGGTGGTTAAGATAACGATTGTAGCCGTCGGCAAAGACAAGGACCGGTGGGTCAGCGACGGCGTCGCACACTACACGAAGCTGCTCTCGCGATGGGCCTCGGTCAGAATACTGACGCCTGTCGTAAAAACGGCCGCTTCCCTCTCCCCCGTCGAAGTCAAAAGACTCGAGGCCGACGCGCTTCGGCCGCACCTCGGTGACGGCGTCTGTATCGCCCTTGCAGACACCGGTAAGATTTGTGACTCGCCTCTATTTGCGAAGACGGTCGAGCGGTATTCTATAACCGGCGGCGGGCGGGTGACCTTCTTGATCGGCGGAGCTTACGGGCTTGACGAGTCAATTCTTTCGGGGGCGACCGAAGTTCTTTCGCTATCTCCCCTCACTTTCTCCCATCAGTTGGTTCGGCTCGTTCTTCTGGAACAGCTCTATCGCGGGTTCAGTATCCTTCACGGAACCGACTACCACAAGTAAGAGCCGTCAATAAGAAAGGCGCCCCGGATCGAGGCGCCTTTCCTGGAGGAGGAAAGAAAGGAGGGACTTTTACTTCAGAAGCATCATCTTCTTCGTTTCGGAGAACTCTCCCGCCTGCAGACGGTACAGGTACACGCCCGAGGCCACCTGTTCCCCGCGTTCCGTACAGCCATCCCAGACGACCTGGACCTGACCGGTGACTCCCGATCCTTCATAGGACCGGACCGCCGCCCCGGTGATGTTGTAGATTTCCAGTCTCCACGCCATCGCAGCCGGGAGATCGAAACTGATGGTCGTGGTCGGGTTGAACGGGTTGGGGTAGTTCTGATTGAGCATGAATCCATCGGGCAGCGCCGAGCCTTTCTGCGTGACGTACGGCTGTCCGTTATAGTCGGCGGCTTCGGCCGTCGTCAGCACGAGTTCACCGGCGCCCGAATATGGAATAGTCAGAATGGTATGGTGGCCCGATTCGATCCTATCGTGACCGACGTCGTAAATGAGCAATCGAACTTCATCGTCGGTGACGGTGTAGTCCAGCGTCATTCCCGCTGCTGCCGCCGCCAGCGCCGGAGCATCAACAGCCACGCCGTCGGGAATCTCATAGACGAGATGCAGCGCGCCGATCGTCGACACCGCGTCGGTACTGACGGTCGCGACGCCGCCGTTTTGCGTGGTGACGATTTCAAGCGCGTCATCGTACGGATTCGTCTTCGGGATCGGGAAGGCGTCACCGACAACCACACGGATCAGGTAGGTCAGGTCGGCCACGGTCAACGTGAGGCCGTCGGCATTCACGTCGGTCGCCGCCGTCTGTCCGGGGATGCTGATCTTGAAAGCCGACAGACCGTAGATGAAGTAGTTGGTGAAGGTCACCACGTCGCCGATTTCATAGGCGATAGCGTTCAGGTTCACATCGCCGCGATCGTCGATTTCTTCCGGATCGATGATACAGATGCCGCCGTTGAAGAACTCGATACACCGCAGGGGCTCCGCCTTATCGCTCAGGTCGAGGCAGGCGTCTTCGGCGCCCATTCCGAACGGCCGCGATGATTCCGGATACGCGACGTCGTCGGTTTCATCCCAGATCAGGATGTTTTCCGAGTTGTACATCCTGATGTCGATAAAGAGGATCTGCCCGGTGCGGCTGGATACGGCGTTGTCACCGCAATCATACCACACGAATCGGATCGGTATGAAGTTGTTGCCGAGATTCTGATCATTGGCCACCAGGAATTCCATGAAGAAGAGCACACCCTGGGGCGTGTAAGCGCCGGACGGCGGGTGGTTCGGCCCGTCGTTCTGATCGGCAATAGCGACAAACCGGACCAGACCCGACGGACAGGCGCCGCCGCACGCCGCATTGTTGAGCGAATAGCGGAAATACTCCCAGTCTTCCGTTTCGGTGCCGGCTATCGTGGCTCCGGAGAATGTCAGGACCGACGCATCGTAGCTCACGAGCAGGTCGTAACCGCCGATTTCGTCATTGGTCTCGACGTTCATGGCCACGCGCTTGCGCATGCCGACCGGGGTACACTGACCGCCGTCGATCGAGAACCGCACGCAGACGTCGCAGTCGGGCCGAAGCGTGATGTCCACCTGATAGGTCGCGGTGACCGTGTGGCAGCCGTCATCGGCGGTGAGACAGAACTCGTGGATGCCCAGTGAGTCGGGCACGAAGCACAGAATACCGGTCGAAGGATTGAAGTCGGCGGTACCGCAGGTAAGGCTCAACTGCACGTCCGACTCGGCGTCAGCGGCCGAGAAACCGGAGATACAGATGGCGTCCTCATCTTCAGGGCACCGTTCAAAGGTCATGAATTCAGGCAGCGTTATGACCGGCTCCTGGTCCGCCGTGACAACGACGGTCGTAAGACAGGTGTCTACGCCGCAGGGTCCGGTTCCGATGATCGTCAGGTTGTAGGTTCCGGCCGTGTCTACCGGCAGGCAGACCTGACCGGCGGAGAACTGGCCGATCGGTTTTACCGTAACCTGCACCCCGGTCCCCTGCACGCCTACCGGGAAGCACACCTGGGTCGGATCGGCAAGGCAGAGCAGGGTATCGATCGTTCCCGGACAGGTCAGGACCGGCGGCTGCTGCAGATCGACATTGACCGTAAACCTGCAGGTATCGGTATAGCACTGGGCTGCGGCAATCACGGTGATCGGATGCGCGCCGCCCTGATTGATATTCAGACAGACGGTCTGGTCTTCCGCGTCGTAGTAGCCGTCGTAGGAGGCCGGAAGAATGGTGACCTCGGCGTCGGCCGGCTCGATCATGACCGGAATGCACACGGTGGTGGCGCCGCAAATGGATACGTAAGGATCATCGGGACAACCGATCGCGGCATACTCGCCTTCGGTGATGGTGAACGTGTAGCTGCCGATATCGGCGGCGCCGCACTCATCGGTCGCGACAATAGTGATTTCGTAGCTGCCGAACGCGGAGGGCGTGAAGCAGAATCCGGAGTCGGTCAACTGGCCGAATGCCGGGCCGGTGACGGTCGCGATGTTGTTGTCGACATCCTCGACATCGTACGGCAGACAAACCGTGAACAGGCTGCACTCGACCATCGTGATGTCCTGCTGATCAACGACAACCGGCGCGCTGTTGAAGGTCGACTGCAGGGTGAACGAGCAGGTGATGGTATCGCAGTCGTTCGCGGCAGTAATGCTGATTGTCCTTGCGCCCGGCTCCAGTACGGGGACGCAGACGGTGTTGCCTTCGATAAACGCCCCGCCGTCAGCCCATACCGCCGTTGCGGACGAGGAAACCTCGAATTCATAGCAGAGTGTATCCGGACCGCACAGGAACTCGGCCGCGTTGTCGGGACAGGTCAGGGTGAGCGGCTCCACGATCTCAACGGGAACGGTCACGAGACACTGCTCGCTGTTGCACTGCGCGTCGGCCGAAATCGTAATGGTGTAGACTCCGCTCGTGTCGGCCGGGAAGCACAGCATGCCCTCCACCCAGCTTCCGAACGACGTCTCCACCGCGAAGTTCTCTCCAACGATCTCGAGAGGCACGCAGGCATCGCGGGCGCTGCAGAGGGAGACAGTCGGGTACGGCTGCTCGGGGCAGGCCAAATGCACGGAGTCGCCGGGGATAACCTCGATGCAGAGGGTATCAGTCGCCCTGAGGCCGCAGGCGTCGGTGACCGTCACGGAGACACAGACATTACCGTACTGGGCCGGCGTGAAGCAGATTTCTCCGCTCTCACCGTTGTAGAACCCGGACGGCGATACAGTCAGGCTGACGATGTTGAGATCCAGGTCGTCAACCACGACGGGCAGGCAGATCTGCTCGAGATCGCACAGTTTAAACTGGGTCGTCTGGCCGTCAAAAACCACGGTCGGAGGACGGTTGCCCGCTACGGAGATACTCATGGTGGCGGTGCGCGACACTTCACAATCATCGACAGCCGTCACCGCCAGCAGGTACATGCCGGCCGTGTCGGGGGTGAAGCAGATGGCGCCGTTGTAGCTGTCGTAGGTGAAGGCCGGGTTGTTCACCGACACGGAGACGATGTTGTCATCGATATCGCTGATGCCGACCGGGATACAGATCGGCTCCGGTTCGCACTGGACGATGGTGGTGTCCTGCGGCAACGTCACGAGCGGCGCGCTGTTGGTCTGCACGTACACGGTGAATTCGCACTGGTAGCTGCCGCAATCCGTCGTGGCAGTGACGCGGATGGTGTTCTCGATACAGCAGTCGGAATAGAACCATACCGAGCTGGTCGAGGCATCCCAGTGGACGTTGGTTCCCTGGAGGGTGATCTGAGCGCCGGCCGGGACTCCACCGATCGGGAAGCGAATCGTATCAGGTTCGCAGAGGAAGACACTCGTGTCGCCGGGGCAGCTCAGGTTGACGTTCTGCTCGGTCTGGACCTGCACGGTGGCCGTGTCCACGGCCTGTTCGCCGCACTCATCGGTTACCGTCACGATGATCTGGTAGGTACCCATTGAATACGGGAAGAAACAGACCTGGCCATTGGCGTACTTACCGCGATTAGTCGTGACCGAGGCGATATTCCCTTCCGCGTCGTCTACCGCGACGTCGAGACAAATCTGCGACGGGCTGCACACGAAGATGGTGGTATCGGACGGGTCGATACTGACGGTCGGAGCGGTATTGGTGCTGACCGTAACGACTACTTCGTCGGAAGCCGTAGCCCCACAGGCGTCGGTGGCCGTCACTAATACAGTGTACTGCCCGGGACCTTCGGTCATGAAGCACACCTGTCCGGTTTGAGCGTCGTACGTACCGAGGCTGGTTGTGACATCGGTCAGATTGCCGTCGGTAACAACCGCATCAATACAAATCTGGTTGTCACCGGCGCAGATCAGGGTCTCAAAGTCGTCGGGAAGCTGTACGACCGGAGGCTGGTTTACCTCGGCGGTAATGGTAACACTGGCGGTGACCCGATTACCGCAGGAGTCGACGACCGCAATGCTCGCGTTGTAGGTGCCGGTCTCTCCTATCACGACGCACAGGTTGCCGTCGCTGAGGTATCCGCCGGTCGGGGTTACGGACTCTATCGGGAAATCTCCGGCCGTAATCGAATAGGGCAGACAGATAGTATCCGGTCCGCACAATTCGGCCGTATACTCAGCGACCAGTTCGATAGCCGGCAGGATTCCCTCGCGGTTGGTCAGCGTGAAACTGCAGGAGGCGGTGTCACGGTCGTTGAGCACTTTCACGGAAATCAGATACGTGCCGAGCGTGTCGACCGGGATGCAGATGGCGCCGTCGACGTAAGTCCCGATCGGATCGATCACGATATCGGTATACATTCCGCTGATAGTAATCGGCAGACAGACATCCTGGGTCGTTTCGGAGAAGCACAGAGCGGTGTCGACGTCGTCCGGGCAAAAGACCATCGGCGGCATATACTGGCCCGCATTGACGACAATCTCGCAGCTCGCTTCGCCGCAGGGTGATGTCGCGGAGACTGCGAACACGGTTGTGCCATACTCTTCAATGCGCAACACGAGCTCGCCCGTCTGGGGGTCGTACGTTCCGCCGTTGGATACTGTCACGACGGCATCAGCGGGCGACAGTCCAAGGAGGGGCACGCGAATGGTTTCCGGGACGACTACATCGATATTGATCGGGGACTGCGGGCAGTCGAGCACAACCGTCTCGCCCAGCTCAATCGTAATATACGCGGTATCCTTGGCGACGAGGCCGCAGTCGTCAATGGCCGAGACGATCATCTCATACACGCCTGCTTCGTTGGCGTTGAACCGGATGATGCTGTCATTGACGATCCCCAGGGTGGTACGCACTTCGATCAGGCCGTCGTCGGGGTTGATCACGTGATACGGAAACTGGATCTCGGCGGGCAGTTCACACAGGACGATTGTCGTGTCATCGGCCAGCACGATCTGCGGAGCGACATTGAAGTCGACGGTCGCCGTGAACTCGCAGGTATCCGTATTGCACGTATTCGAGGCGATGACCGTAAATCCATACTCGCCGCTTTCCGTCACGTTCAAACGAATCATGCCGTCGACATACTCAGCCGTTTCGGGCAGGATAGTGATGTCATCGGCGACGCCGTTAATCGTGAGCGGGATTTCGATTGTCTGCGGCGACTCGCAGAAGAAGAAATTCCGGTTCTCAGGGCAGACGATCTCCACGGGGTCGGTGATATCGACCGTCACCACGAGCAGACACGTGTCGGTGTTGCAGTCGGCATTGGCAACGATGGTGATTTCATAGGTGCCGCTGGTATCCGCGAGGAAACTGAGGACGCCGTCGGCCCACTGGCCGTATGTGGCGGTGACATCTCCGGTGTAGCCGGTGATCTCGACCGGGACAGTGAGGGTGGCGGTATCGCAAAGATAGACAGGCTCTACGACGGGGCACGTAATCTCGGTGGACGGCGCCTGGTCGATAGTGACAGTAACGGTGACCGAGTCCGCGGATCCGCAGTCATCGGTAATGACGAGGCCAATGGGAAACGTACCGGGAATTGATTCCGGCGTAAAACAGATCTGGCCCATCCCCGGTCCGGTGAGCTGGAGTTCACCGAACGAGGTGGTGATTTCGAACGAGCCGTCGTCGGTGTACGAAAACGGCACGCAAACTTCGGCGGGTTCGCACTGGACGACAGTCACCTGCGTATTCTCGACGCTGATGGACGGCGCTCCGTTCAGGGCGACCGTAACGTCGATGGACCGGGAGCGCGCTTCGCCGCATGCATCGGTGACTTCCACCGTCAAGGAGTAAACGCCGGATTCCGGAGCGCTGAAGCAAATCGTTCCGCGATAGTCATCGTAATAGGCGCCTTCGACGCCCGAGACGACGACCGACTCGATGTTGTTATCGATATCGCCGATACCGACCGGCAGGCAAACGTCAAGCGGGTCGCAGGCGACGATCGACGTATCCTGCGGCAGCGTCACGAGCGGCGCGGAGTTTGTCTGGACATACACGACGAAACTGCACGAGTAGGAGCCGCACTCGGTGGTCGCCGTGACCGTCAACTCGTTTTCAAGGCAGCAGTCGGAGTAGAACCAGATTTCGTTGGTTTCGGGGTCCCAGTTGGCGTTGGTGCCGCCGACCGTCACTGTAGCGTTGTCAGGGATGCCGCCGACAGGGAACCGAAGCGTGTCCGGGCTGCACAAAAAGACGGTCGTGTCGCCGGGGCATACGAGGTTTATGTCCTGATCGGTGGTCACGGTGACGAGCGCGGTGTCGGTTGTGACGTGGCCGCAGGAATCGGTAACGGTCAGGACGACCGTATACAGGCCCTTGCTGTACGGGTAGAAACAGACTTTTCCGTCGGAATACTGTCCGACACTCGGGACGACCGACACGATGTCGCCGTCGGGATCGAATATCGTCGGCTCAAGACAGACTTGCTGCGGAGAACACAGGTGAATCGCGATATCGTCGAAATCGCTTATAGTCGGCGGGGCATTGAGCTCGACCGTGACGTATACCGTGTCGGCCACCTCGCGTTCGCATTGATCGCGGCCGAACACGAAAATCGTATACACGCCCGACGTGTCCGGCGCGAAACAGATCGTACCGGCTTCGGGATCATATTCACCGTAGCCGATCGACAGCGTTGAGAAGTCGCCGTCAATGACGATTCCATCGAGGCAGATCTCACCCGACTCGCACAACGTGATGGAGCGGTCGGGCCCGAGGTCGATCACCGGTGAAGGGGCAACGGTAACGGTTACGAGGATAGTGTCTTCATCCTGAGCGCCGCAGGAATCCACGGCGGTCAGCGTGATGGTGTACAGGCCGGTGGTGTCGGCGGTAAAGCAGACACGGTTCGACTGATCGTCGTAGTACCCGACGTTGGTAAACACGGACTCGAGATCGAAGTCAGGGTCATCGGCGTAGGCGTTGGGGATACATATCTCCTCGCCCGTACAGAGTGCAACTTCGAAGTCGGCGGGCAGGCTGACTACGGGCGGGCGGTTGCCCTGGATGGTCACGGGCACGACGCATGTGTCGGCGTGAGCGCACTCATCAACCACCTCAACCACGACATCAAACTGCGCGTCCTCGCCGCCGATCACGCAGACCGTCTTGCCATCGATCGTCGCGTTACCGGACAGGACGTTAAACGTCAGCAGGCCGAATTCCGGGTCCATCGCGTCAACCGTAAAGCAGAACGTATCGACGGTACAGGTATAAAACGTCTGCGGTTGCGGACAGACAATAGTCGGCGGTTCGTTGAACGACACCGTATACGAAACGGTGTCTTCCACCCAGCGATCATAACGGTCGCGAAGTCTGAAACGCCACATGTAGACGCCGGCGGTATCCGGCTCGAAGCAGATCTGGCGCGTAAAGGCGTTTGTGTTGTACTTTTCATACAGCCGCGTGCCGTCGGGCTGAATGATCGTCAGGCGCAGTGTATCCTCGACATCCTCGTCGTAGCCGGCGATTTCAAAACAGATGGAATCGGGCAGGCAAAAAACAACCGAGCTGTCGTTCGGAACGGTCAGGTTCGGAACCCACTCGGGATCGGCGCTGGCAATGCCGGCAGAGGCAAAAAATACAATGGTGAGGATGGCAAGATATGACCCTAACCTCTTCATCTTTCCTCCAGATGAGATCAATGTCTAACTCGCACTAATGGCCTTCGGGACAGACTGATAGCGGGTGCGGCCCCCACTTCCGCAATAACTGCGGCATGGTGTCTGATCTGTTAACCGAAGACTTTGAAAAAATGCAGTAATTCGTTGTGGTAAACGAGCTCTCCTAAGTCGCTGGTAATATATCATAAAGACCATCTTAGTCAAGGCGAAAGAGCCTTGAGTTCGCCCCCTTCACTGCAAGAACCGGGCCAACCCGTACCTGTCCCTTATCTGTCTGCCGTCAAACAAGTTCAGAACGATTCCGCGTCCGGGACGGACGGATTATGAAGTTGCCGTTCTAAAATGTGCTAACCGTTGCCTAACCGGGTGGTGACGGCGGGCTGCCGGGGCCCGATCTCGGATGATTCGCCAGCCCGTATCGCGTCTCCCCGAGGGACTTGACAATATGGACAAGATATATACATATTGTTCGCTAAACCCGAGTTACAGGAGATCGCTATGCCCCGTGCGTCCCGCGCCAAGTCCGCCCCCAAACCGGCGACGATCGACACGCTGCTGAAAGAGAATCGCCGTTACAAACCGTCTCCCTCATTCGTCAAACAGGCCCTCGTCAACAAGACCGACCTGTACCGTACAGCGGCCAAAAACCCGACGGCATTCTGGGCCACGATGGCCCGCGAGCTGGTATGGAAGAAAAAGTGGAGCACGGTGCTGGAGTGGAAGGCGCCGGACGCCAAGTGGTTTGTCGGGGGAAAGCTGAACGTCACCGAGTCCTGTCTGGACCGTCAACTGACCAACGGCAACAAAAACAAGGCGGCGTTGATCTGGGAAGGCGAGCCGGGCGACCGCAAGACGTTCACCTACTGGGACCTGTATCGCCAGGTCAACAAGCTGGCCAACGCACTGAAGTCGCTCGGGATATCCAAAGGTGACCGGGTCGCGATCTATTTGCCGATGATTCCGGAGCTGGTGATCTCGATGCTGGCGTGCGCGCGGATCGGCGCGATTCATTCGGTGGTGTTCGGCGGTTTCTCGCCGGAGTCGCTGCGGGAGCGGATCAACGACTCGCAGTGCAAGCTGCTGATCACGGCCGACGGCGGTTACCGGCGCGGGCAGATTATTCCGTTGAAACACGACGCCGATGTCGCGCTGGCCGACTGCCCGTCGATCGAGCACGTCATTATCATCAAACGCGGAGATTTCCTGCTTCGCGTGAAGGAAGGCCGCGACCACTGGTTTCACCGTCTCATGCAGGACGCCGATCAGTACTGCCCGCCGGTGTATGTCGACAGCGAGCACCCGTTGTTCATCCTGTACACGTCGGGGACGACCGGCAAGCCGAAAGGGATCGTGCACACCTGCGGCGGGTACCTGACCGGCGTGTATGCCACCAGTAAACTGGTATTTGATCTGAAGCCGGACGATGTTTTCTGGTGCACGGCCGACTGCGGCTGGGTAACCGGGCACTCGTATATCGTCTACGGTCCGATGGCGAACGGCGTGACGCAGGTCATGTATGAGGGCGCGCCGGACTGGCCGGACCAGGACCGCTTCTGGCAGCTTGTCGAAAAAATGAACGTCTCGGTGTTTTATACCGCGCCGACCGCTATCCGCGCGTTCATGCGCTGGGGTCGGGAGTGGCCCGACAAGCACGATTTGTCATCGCTGCGGCTGTTGGGCACGGTCGGCGAACCGATCAATCCCGAGGCGTGGGTTTGGTATCACGACGTAATCGGGCGCAAGAACTGTCCGATCGTCGATACCTGGTGGCAGACCGAGACCGGGCATATCATGATCTCGCCGCTGCCGGGCGTTACGTCCACGAAGCCCGGCTCGGCCACGCAGCCGTTTCCGGGGATCGAGGCGAAGATACTCGATGACGACGGAAACGAGATCGGCAACGGCGGCGGCTACCTTGCCATCACCAAACCGTGGCCGGGCATGCTTCGCGGCATCTGGGGCGACCGCCAGCGGTTCGTGGACACGTACTGGTCGAAATGGCCCGGCGTGTATTTCCCCGGCGACGGCGCGCGGGTCGATAAGGATGGCTACTACTGGATTCTTGGCCGGGTTGACGACGTGATCAATACGGCCGGGCACCGTATCTCGACGATGGAGGTCGAGTCGGCGCTGGTTGGACACCCGTCGGTGGCGGAAGCCGCGGTCGTGGGCGTGCCGCACGAGATCAAAGGCGAGGCGCTGGCGGCGTTCGTAACGCTCAAGGACGGGGTTGAACGCAACGACCGTCTGTGTCACCAGCTCGTCGATTTCGTCACGCGCAAGATCGGCGCGATCGCCAAACCCGACCAGATGGTATGTACGCCGGACCTGCCGAAAACGCGTTCGGGAAAGATCATGCGTCGGCTGCTCCGTGATATCGCGACCGGTCGAGTGATGGGTGACACCACGACGCTGGCCGATCCGGCGGTTATCGACCGATTGAAGCGGCAGTACGAAGAAGACTGACGATCAACGAGGCATCGGCGGAGGGGTGTCAGTGTCTTGTCGCGACGGTGCAATCGCGCCGACACCGGCCTCCGCCCGGTATCGAACGTGAATCATGATGGTCGCCAGCACGGTGACGATTGTCGTGATCGGCGACGCTTCGAAACCAAACAAGCCGCCGGTCCACAGTTCGGGCCCGGTGAACTCGATCTGCACGATACCCGGCAGGGTGATACCGCTCACCGGCGAGCCCCAGACCGCCCCCTGGAAGTAGTTCCAGCCGACGTGCAGGCCGATCGGGAACCACAGGTTGCCGCGGTGAATATAGTAGACTCCCAGCAGCAACCCGGCGATTACGATATTGGCCAGCCCGATGAATGATATGTTCGGATTCAAACCGTGAGAGAGCGCGAAAAGCGCCGCTATCAGCATCAGCGCGACGTACTTGTTGGCGGATTGCATGACGTTGTGCAGCATGTAGCCGCGCATGATGATTTCCTCGCGTGACGCGGCCATCGCGATGACCAGCGCCATGATCGCAAGCGAACCCACCGGCCACGACACCCCGACCACACGCACCCATCCAAGAATCCATTGAATCAGAAAGATTGTCGTCACCAAACCGACGCCCCAGAGCAGACCGGCAATCAGATCGATTCTCGCCCAGCGCGGCAGAGAGAACCCGAGTGACACGAAGCTCCGGCGGTCGAGAAACCGCCGAAACAGCCATGTGAGAACCAGCGCCGCCACTATCTGCATGAGTTCGAGCCCGATCATCACGGGCTTGTCCAGGAGGGCCACGAATTCCTCGTTGGAGGTTGCTCCGGTGGCGATAACCGCAACGATGGACATCGCGATGGTGGCAACCAGGTAGACCACGAAATAGATCAACGCGCGAAGCCATCCGTACGGGATGGCGGGGCGGACAGTTGAATCCTGCGGCATGTCCGCCTGCGCGGTCGACCCGCTGTGAGGCACTTGTTCACTCATATGCGCTTGTCCCATAGCTCGCTAAAATGGAGTCAGGACGCCGCGATAACCGGAACGAAGATAATCGCTGCGTGTACCGCGTAAAACAAAAATATCACGCGCGTAACAAGGATAAGTCGAGACGAGAGTCGATTCGTCTATAACTTGTTGACAACGGAACCAGACGGGGTATTCTTACACTGTCGCCGGGAGGTGCACAATGGAAAACGCCAACGATTCCAATCCGCGCGGCCGGAGCGGCAGCCGCTCGAGTCGTACTCGTCGAATGACCAGGGCACTGGTTTTCGTCGCACTGGCCTGTGGCGCTGCGGCCGTGCCGGCCGGCGCCGGGCCCGTCATTTTCGGCGCCAAGGCGGGGTTGTCAATCTCAAACCAGGATTACGAGTACGACAACGGCACACTTGCATTCGAGCGTGATCCGCGAACCGGTCTGGCCGTGATGGTCCTGGCGGAATTCAATCTCACACCGGTGCTCTCGCTTCAGCCCGAACTGGGGTTCGTCCAGCGGGGCAGCTCTGTCGAGCTGATACGGACGTCGGAGACATCGCCAGAGCCGATCGGATCACTGAAGCTCGACGACCGCGTCGACTATATCGTGTTTCCCGTGCATGTTAAAGCAATTCTGCCGGCGGCGAAGTATCGGCCGTATGTGCTCGCGGGTCCACGGATCGACTGGAAGATCAACGACGATTCCGAGTCCTCGTCGATACTTGCCCGGATGTACGAGACGTTTGTGTACGGCGGATCGGCGGGCATCGGACTCGAGTACGGCTACGGACCGGTCGGCGCGATAGTCGCCGAGTTTGTTTACCAGTTTGATTTCAGTGACGCCGCCTCGGGCGGCGCGGTTGAGGTGACAAACGAGTCGTTTCTGATTATGCTGGGATATACGTTCTAGAGCGGCGACGCGACGGAGGCCGGCTTTGGCCGGTCGCGACGCCGCCATGGTTGCGACAACACAACTGGGTAGGTGTACCGATGGCCATATTCGAACATTCCGGAAAGCAATATAAGGTGGACTCTCACGGATTTCTGCTGAATCCGGAAGATTGGGATGAGGGCTTTGCCGAGGGGATGGCGGAGTCCGTCAAGATCACCGGCGGCCTGACCGAGGCGCACTGGCGCGTGATACGGTTCATCAGGCAGGAATTCGACCGCATGAATATCTGCCCGCTGGTGTATGTGGCCTGCAAAAACAACGACCTCGGGCTGGGCGATCTCGAAAAGCTCTTCCCCACCGGCTACCTGCGGGGCGCCTGCAAACTGGCCGGTATCACCTACCGCGAAGGTATGTTCCAGCATTACTGGATCGAGGAAAACCTGAAACATCACGAGTACGTCTACGAGAAAAAGACGTACAACGTGGACTACCAGGGGTTTCTCACGGACCCGAGCCAGTGGGACGAGCGCTTCGCCCTGCTGAAGGCGTACGAATTGAAGATGCCGGAGTACCTGACACAATATCACTGGCAGATCATCTACTATCTTCGGGACAGGTTCACCGCAACCGGCACGGTACCGACGATCTATGAAACCTGCGCGGACAACGGACTCAACCTGGAGAGATTTCAGCGGTTGTTTCCCGACGGGTACCACCGGGGAGCGGTGAAGATCGCCGGGCTTCACGTCCGATAAATACTAGTATCTGAATCATTAGTTACCGGGCAACGGGAAAAGATCATCTGCGGCGCTGATTTACCATTTCAATGCGTGGGAGAAGATCGATGTTATCCGACAAGGTCAAATCCTGGAGCGCCGGGTACAGCCAGCGCGCGACGTACAGCACGATGGATCGGCGGCGGTACTACGAGATCGCGGCGAGGTATGTGCCGGCGTCGGCGGAGGCGATCATCGTGGATATCGGTTCCGGCGACGGCGGCTTTGTCGATCATCTGAAGCTGACGGCACGAAACGACCGGACATATCTGCTGGACGCTAACCCGGAAACGGTTCGCGCGCTGTCATCGCGTTTTGAGCGTGTACTCCTGTACCGGGCGCCCGATCGGCTCCCGTTTGACGACCGATCGGTAAGCCTGGTACACAGCAGCCATATGGTCGAGCACCTCGGTCCCGACCAGCTGCTCGCCCTGCTCCGGGAAATCGATCGGGTATTGCTGCCGGGAGGCGTGATGGTAATATCGACACCGATGTTGTGGGCGGGCTTTTACAGCGACCTGAGCCATGTCCGGCCGTACAATCCGGGAGTCTTCATCCATTATCTTTGCGATCCGGGGCGCAACCGTTCGTCGGAGTCAATCTCCACCGGGTACACGGTCGCCGACCTGGTCTTCCGCTATCTGTCCAGGCGGGATATGAACGACGGCTGGGGCTCGCGGTACCGGTGGCTCGATCTTCTGATTCAGGTACCCAAGCGCGTGCTCGACGCGCTCGGCGTCTATCCCTACGAGAAGACCGGCTACACGATAGTGCTGCGCAAAGGGAACGCGGCGGGATCCGTATAAGAAGACCGGCCGCCCCGGACTCGCCGGGGCGGCACACGCGGCGCGCCGCGGGCGACGGCTACTTCTTTCGCGTATAGAGAATCTCTGCCATTTTGAATTCGTCTCTGCCCTGCGTAATCTCCGGGTTGTAGAAGATCACCTCCCACGTGAAGGTATCGTCGTCAATCTCGGTCATGCGGAAATCGTACTGCTGGACGCTCTTGAAGACCGGGTCGTTGTCTTCGCCGTACATCGTGATCGTCTTCGTCTCGTCGTCGTACGGCCCCTGAGCGGACACCCAGTAGGTTCCCCAGGTATCAAATCCGACGACGGTGTACTCCTCGTGACGGCGGTCGAACCCCATGATAGACCTGCCCTCCGCCGCCGTCTCGCCTTCCCCGCTGGTCCAGACGGACTCGAGGAATCGGCCGCCGAGGATCATCTTCGATTCGGAAACGCCGGCGCTGACAATGGGCTCGGCTCCCGGGGACGCCCAGTATCTGGTTTCCATGTTCCAGGTCCCGACATAGCGGGCGAGCTTCTCGTGTTCCGGTCCCGGCTGCGCGAGCATCATCGCCCGCTCGTACATCGCCTGCATCTCCTGTTCGCTCGTCGATTCCTGTGCGCTTCCCGGCGCCACCATGATCACGAGAACGGCAAAAAGCCAGAGTGTGATTCTCGACCTGTGCATAAACGTCTCCTTCCGCGGCTTGTTTTCACGTTCCGACGACACGAATGAATGAGCGGTAGTGATTGGCAGAGTCTCCGGTCGCAGGGAATATGCACAAATGGACGAAGGTTGTCCAACCGATTTCGGCCGGGACCGCGCCTTGCCTCCACGATTCACCGGCGCGCAAAAGACTGGTGCGTGCGGGTTCGGTTGCGTATATAGCGTATGAGCATAATCGTCACCAATCAGGGAGAGCCGTATGGACTTCAATTTATCCGAAGAAGAACAATACGTACGTGATGTCGCACGCAAATTCTCCGACGAGCGGTTGTTTCCGAGAGCCGGGGAGTTCGACAAAAACGCCGAGCTTGACCGCGACGTGATCCGCGAGATGGCCGAGCTGGGGCTGATGGGCGTGAAGGTGCCCGAAGCGTACGGCGGCACGGGCTTGAGCAACCTCGCGTATACGATTTCCATTGAAGAACTGGCGCGCGGCTGCGCCTCGCACGCGCTGGTGGCCGCTGTCCATGGTTCGCTGTTCGCCATGCCGCTGCTCGAATTCGGTACCGAGGATCAGAAGAAGAAGTACCTGCCGCCCGTGTGCGCGGGAGAAAAAATGGCCGCGTATTCGTTATCCGAAGCGGGTTCGGGTTCCGACGCGGCGTCGTTGTCGCTTCTGGCCACCGAGGACGGCGACGATTATGTACTCAACGGAACCAAGTTGTGGGTGACGCAGGGCTCGATCGCCGATTACATCATCGTTTTCGCCACGATCGGCAAAGAGCACCGAACCAAAGGGATTGTGGCGTTTGTGATCGAGACGGACCGGCCGGGTTTTTCGGTCGGGAAAAACGAGGTCAAAATGGGCTTCAAGGCTTCCCCGACCTCGGAACTGGTTTTTGACGAGTACCGGGTGCCCAAGGCTAACCGAATCGGCGAGGTCGGCCGGGGGTTCAATATCGCCATGGAGACGCTGAACCACGGCCGGATTTCGGTCGGTGCGCAGTCAGTGGGGATGGCGCAGCGGGCGCTGGAAATTGCCACCGTTTACGCACAGCAGCGGGTGCAGTTTGGTCAGGAATTGGCAAAATTCCAGGCGATCCAGTTCAAGCTGGCCGATATGCAGGCTAAACTCCATGCTGCACGGCTAGTTACGTATGAGGCGGCGTGGAGAAAAGACCAAGGGCTTTCGGTCATCAAGGACGCCGCGATCGCCAAAATGTACGCCTCTGAGGTCGGAACGGAAATCGCACATCAGGCCATGCAAATCCTCGGCGGGTACGGCTATACCCACGAGTACAACGTAGAACGGATTTACCGCGACGTCCGACTCTGCGAGATATTTGAGGGTACGAACGAGGTACAGCGAATCGTGATTGCCCGGGAACTATTGAAGGAGTTGGCGGTAGAAAAGTAGCCGAAAGGCACAGTTAGCTACTCGACGCATTGGGGAACGGGCGACCAGACGGCAGGTCGCCCGTTTCTCTTTTGAGACCGGTTTGCGCTACTTGTCTTCCCCGCTCAGAATAATCGGCAGCGAGCCGGCATCGTTGCCCACAACGATTATCTTGGTGTTGGGCGACTCGGCGATCTTCATGGTTGCCTCGATCCCTTTCCATTTCAGCAGCGACGGCGTGATGCCGGCAGAGACGATCTGCTGGAAGTCGGAGATTCCCTTGGCTTCGATTCGTTTCCGTTCAGCCTCAAGCCGTTCCTTCTCGATCGTGAACTGCATGCGCTGGGCTTCCTGATCGGCAGTCAGCTTGAAATTGATCGCCTCGCTGATTTTGGCTGGAATCTGGACATCGCGAATCAAGGCATTTTCAATCTCGATAAAATTATTCTGCATCTGGGTGATGAGCGCGTCGCGAATCTCGTTGGCCATTTCCTCGCGTTTCGTGGAGTAGATTTCTTCGGGCTTGTAACGTCCGGCAATACCCCGGGCGATCGCCCGCAGCGTCGGCGCAACTTTGACATCGTAGTAGCCCGGTCCGATCGTCACCTGAAGTGAGTCGATCTTCTCCATGATCGGACGATACAAGATGGAGACTTCCATCTGGATCGATGCGCCATCGGATGACAGCACCGTGAGGTTTTCCATTTGTTCCTGAATCTGAATCTTGTACACGATCATAGAGTTCCACGGCATGTGCCAGTTGAACCCTTCCGGATAGATCTTGCCAAGTTCCGTACCGTCGCCGAACTTGCTGAAAAACACGGCCCGGTGTCCTGACGGCACCTGGGTGCCGCACCCAACCATCAGCAGGGCTGCCAATGCGACCATCAGCACGGGCAGTGCGCGAATCCGTTCCTTTTTCATTGTCTCTTCCTCCTCATGATATAACAGTGTCCTGAGAAATGTCTCATCGTGCGTTTCTTTGTAGATACACCCGCACGGAGTCGGTATTCAAGTAAAATCGGGCGAAGGGCGTGATGGTTCTGAGACAGGTGAGAGAAAAGCGTCGCAACGGGCGGAAAATTGCAGTCGCGGCTGACCGCGCCGGCACTACTGCGGCACTCGATACGGTATCACCCAACTCCGCTGGAACTGGTGTATCGTGTCGTTGATCGCCTGCAGGAACATGATATTCCACAGGCGCGGGTTGGGACTCGGTGAGAAAACGGTGTCAAGATAGGTGGCGCGATCGATCTGATTCATCATCTGCATGGAGATGCGATCGGGTCCGGATCCCGACAGCAGGCTGTAGTAGCGGGTCGGAGACTGCGTGTTGCGGATGTCCGTGTCGACAATAAACCGCACGCCGCCGACGGTGACGGGAATCTGGCGAGTTTCGATAAACCGCACGGTCGTGCGAATCTTTCGCGGCGAGATGGTGTAGGCGTCTTCATCGCCGCGGAACTGGTCGAGTTCGACCCCGGCGTCGTTCTCAACGGTCACACCGACTCGAAGAGGCGTCTGGCTCGAGGACACCGTACCGGTGCCGTTAAACGCCCAGAGGTCCCAGCCGAGATACGGGTAACTGTCGTTGAGCAGCTTCAGGAACAGACCCATTCGCACCAACGTACGGGTCGTGGTGTCGGCGGCGGCGCCGGGGATATTGAGTTTGCGGGTAACGACGGTGAAGCGGTCCTGCACGGTGGCGACACCTTCGCGAAGCAGCCCGAGCGCTCCCCAGTTGGCGAGGTCACTACCGGATGCGCCGGACGATATCGTATCGATGTCGATGGTCCGTTCGAGGGCGATAACGGTGTCGGAATAGATTGTGGTGTCACCGGGCCGAAGGTACGGGTCGGGCACGATGAGACTGTCCGTGCGAAACAGCTCCCGGCCAATCTCGGTGGTGGCGATGAATCGACGGATTTCATCGGCATCGAGCACACCCTCGACATCGCGCTCGTCGCATCCGGCAGACAGCAGGACAACGAGCGCGATCAGCGCGCCGGAAATGAGTCCGAGGGTACGGTTCATGTGCGTGTGCCTCCGTCAGTACTGACGGTTACTTCCGCCTTTTCGTCTTAGACTTTTTCATGTCGGCCTTGAGCTGGGTGATTTCGTCGCGGATGGCAATGGCGGTTTCGAAATCGAGGTTTTCGGCCGCCTTTTTCATGGCCTTCAGCATAAACGCCAGCTGGTCCTCACGGGACATCATATCAAAATGGTCGGGCTTCTCAAAGGTCTTTTCCTCGATTGTTTTGCTGTCCGCGAACAGGGTCGACCTGAGAATTTCGTCGCGGGTCTTGAAGATCGTCTCGGGATCGATACCGTGTTCTTCGTTGTATGCGGCCTGCTTCAGGCGCCGGCGGTTGGTCTCCTCGATCGCCTTGCGCATCGAATCCGTGACCTTGTCGGCATAAAAAATGACCTCGCCCCCCTTGTTTCGAGCGGCGCGACCGGCTGTCTGTATGAGCGACCGCTCCGACCGAAGGAACCCCTCCTTGTCGGCGTCGAGAATCGCCACCAGCGACACCTCGGGAAGGTCCAGCCCCTCGCGCAGAAGATTGATGCCCACGAGCACGTCGAACTCGCGCAGCCGGAGGTCGCGGATAATCTCGGTGCGGTCGATCGAATCGATTTCGGAATGCAGGTAGCGCACCCGGATACCGATTTTGGACAGGTAGTCGGTCAGGTCTTCGGACATGCGCTTGGTGAGGGTGGTCACCAGGACCCGCTCCCCGCGCGCCACGCGCTGCTTGCACTGCTCGATGAGGTCGTCCACCTGCGTGCCGAGCGGTTTCACGGTTATCAGCGGATCGAGCAGCCCGGTGGGACGGATCACCTGCTCGACAATCACACCCTCGGATTTCTCCAGTTCGTAGTCGGCCGGGGTGGCGGAAACGAAAATGATCTGCGGCACGAGTCGCTCAAACTCGTCAAAATACAGCGGCCGGTTGTCCAGCGCCGACGGCAGACGGAAACCGTGTGAGACGAGCACTTCCTTGCGGCTGATGTCGCCGGCAAACATCCCCCGGATTTGCGGCACGCTCTGATGAGATTCATCGATGATCGTCAGGAAGTCGTCCGGGAAGAAGTCGATCAGCGTGTACGGACGCTCTCCTTTTTTGCGGCCGGTCAGAAAGCGCGAGTAGTTCTCGACGCCCGCGCAGTACCCGATCTCCTGCAGCATCTCGATATCGTATTTCGTGCGCATCTCCAATCGTTGCGCCTCGAGCAGTTTGCTTTCGCCTCGGAACAGGGCCAGTTGTTCGGCAAGCTCCTGCTTGATCTCTTCGATGGCGGATTCGAGCGTTGGTTTCGAGGTAACGAAGTGTTTGGCGGGATAGATCGCGACCCGGTCCCGCTCGGCGATAATCTCGCCCGTCAGCGGATCGATCTCGGTAATCCGCTCGATCTGGTCGCCGAAAAACTCCATGCGGATCGCGGTCTCGCGATAGGCCGGAATCAGTTCGATCGTGTCGCCGCGCACGCGGAAGTTGCCCCGGCTGAAATCGATATCGTTCCGGTTGTAGTGTATGCCGATCAGGGTGCGGATCACTTCGTCCCGGTCCCGTTCGGCGCCGACTTCGAGAAACAGCAACTGCTTTTTGTACTCCTGAGGCGAACCCAGTCCGTAAATGCAGGAGACCGACGCCACGATGATAACGTCGTCGCGTTCGAGCAGCGATGCCGTGGCGCGAAGGCGCAGACGGTCGATATCCTCGTTCATCGCCGTATCTTTTTCGATATACGTGTCGGTCGTGGGCAGATACGCTTCCGGCTGGTAGTAGTCGTAATAACTGATGAAAAACTCGACGGCATTATTGGGGAAGAAGGCCTTCAGTTCGCCGTACAGCTGCGCCGCCAGAGTTTTGTTGTGGGATATGACCAGCGTCGGTTTGCCGACGTTCGCGATCACGTTGGCGATGGTGAACGTTTTTCCGGATCCGGTGACGCCGAGCAGAGTCTGGTACGGCCGCCTGTCGAGAACTCCTCGCGTCAGCTCTTCGATCGCACGGGGCTGGTCACCCCGCGGTTCGTAGCTGGTCTTAAGTTGAAAGGCCGAGCCTGCCGGCCCGGTTGGGTGTGAGAGAGGTTTCATCGACTTCATGATAGTAGCTACTACCGTGTTAGTATACAAAACGTTCCCGTGGTCGCCAAATCACATTCCCGCTCCGTGTTAAACGGAAACGGACTAACCGGCGCCAGGGTATAACAACAGTCAGGCGGCGAAAGAAAGGCCTTGACTTGCGGGTGGGATGTGCTACCTTGCGTGGTCTATCTCGAAAGCAGGTAACGACTTCTACCTAATTGGAGGATATGCATGTACGCAGTGTTTCAGGTATCCGGCTTTCAGTATCGGGCGGAAGAAGGCCAGGTCCTTCAGATTCCCCTTCAGAAAGTCGGTCAGGGCGAATCGCTGGATCTGACCGACGTGCTCCTGGTACAGGATAAGGACGCCGCGACCGTCGGTACACCGTTTGTCGAAGGCGCCAGCATCAAGGCCGAAGTCCTTCGGCACGGCAAAGGCGAGAAGGTCGAAATCTACAAATATAAGCGCCGGACCAAGTATCGCCGCCGCCAGGGCCACCGCCAGGATTTTACCGAGATCAAAATCAACAAGATTGTCACCCCTTAACGCGATTGTGATGCCCGCATGAGGCTGGGAGCAGGGAAAGCTCTACTCGTTATTTGCCTGTCGCTCTTCGTCCTGTCGGCCGGGGTGGCGGCCCAGGAAAGCCCCCGGGTGGTCAAAATCGACGTGATCGGCAATCGCATCGCCACCCCATCGCTGATTCTGGGGGTGGCGGCGATCGACCTCGGTTCCCCTCTGTCGCCCACCGCCGTACAGGAGTCTATCCACCGGCTCTATTCGCTCGGCATCTTTCGGGATGTTCGCATCGATGCCGAGGAAGTGCCCGGCGGACTGCACATTTATATCGTGGTCAGCGAACTGCCGAAACTGGCGAACCTGAACTTTGACGGCAACGGCAAAATCAGCGACGACGATCTTCGCGAGAAACTGAATCTGGGTGTCGGCGGCTATATCTCCCCCTACCTCATTCACCAGAAGATGGAGGAGATCCGGCAGCTGTACGCCGGGAAGGGGTACTTCCAGGCCGAGATCACCCCGGTCCTCAAGTACAACGCCGACTCGACCGAAGCCACCCTCGTCTACGAAATCGATGAGAAGTCCAAGGTCAAAGTCGAGCATGTCGAGATACTCGGCAACGAACGGGTCCGGGACGGCGATCTGGTCGGCAAGATGCGAAACCGCAAGCGCGGGTTCCTTCGCTCGTCCGATTTCGCACAGGACAAGTACGAAGAGGATCTCGAGAAGGTCATCGCGGAATACAACAAGCGGGGGTTCATCGACGCCTACCTCGTTGATGACTCGATGTCAATCGACAGCGTCCGCAACCGGATGACCATCTTCCTGACGGTATACGAAGGGCCACAGTACTACTTCGGCAACGCGACGTTTGCGGAGAACTCCGTCCTGCCCGAGAAACTGCTTCGCGACAAGCTCAAATATGACGAAGGCGAGGTGTTCAACGGCGAGGTGTACGAAGAGTCGCTGTTCGAATTGTATACGGCATACCAGGAAATCGGTCATCTGCATGTCCGGATAAACGACGAGCGGACGACCCGGGCCGATTCCATCCTCGATATCACGTACACGGTCAGCGAAGGACTGCCGTCGAAAATCAACATGGTCCGAATCGTCGGCAACACCCGCACCAAGGACCACGTGATCCGCCGCGAGATCAAATCGTATCCGGGTCAGACGTTCAACCGCTCGTTGCTCATCCGTTCCGTACGTGACGTCATGGCGCTGAACTACTTCGCCAACGTCGCGCCGGTGCCGGTCGATCTGCCCAACGGCGATGTCGATCTGGAATTCCAGGTGGAGGAAAAACAAACCGGGCAGGTTTCGGCGGGCGCCGGATACAACAGCCAGGACAAGGTGGTCGGCACGGTCGGCATGGGGATACCCAACTTCCGGGGCATGGGTCAGAGCCTGAGTTTCAATGTGGAGTTCGGCAGCAACCGCAACTCGTTTTCGGTGTCGTTTACGGAACCGTGGCTGTTCGGTCGCCCGACATCGCTTGGCACCGACTTGTACTCGATTAACCGACGGTGGTACGACGAGTACACGGAAGCGCGGCAGGGCGGAGCCGTTCGGGTGGGTCGGCGACTGCGATGGCCGGACAACTACTTCCGGGTATATGCGGCGTACCGGCTGGAGCGCACCCGCTATGACGATTTCGATGACGCCTTCGTAGCGCAAAACTCATTCACCCGATACGACTGGATCGAAACCAACGGACAAGTCGGCTGGCAGCGATCGGACAGCCTCGACTCCGAGGGCAATACCGTGTACAAGGCCGACACCCTCACTGCCACGAGCCTGGGCCCCTATCCCGGTTCGATTTTGAAGTACGACGAGAAATGGAACTCGGCCTCGCGCATTTCGCTGACGATCCTGCGGGACTCCCGCAACCTGCCGGAGTTCGCGACTTCGGGATCACGCATTTCGTACACGTTTGAGCAGACCGGCGGTCCGCTGGGCGGATTCTGGGAATACCAGAAGCATCAGCTCGAGATAGCCAAATTCATCCCGATCTGGGGGAATCTGGCGCTGGCCGCCAAGACCGAGTTTGGGGCTATCCGCGCGCCGAAGGGAGACGACCGGATTTTGCTTTCGGATCGGTTCACCCCCGGCGGCACTGCCTATGACGGGATCGTTCGAGGATACGATGACGGCGAGCTGACGCCGGACTCCACCGTCACGCAGGGGGACACGGTGTATTACCGGCTCACTCCCGGTGGTGTTCCCGACTCCACGATTCTGCCGGGTTCGTTCCGCACGCGCGTGCGCGGCAACTACATGTGGGTTACCAATATCGAGTTGCAGTTCCCGATCATTCCCCAGCAGTTGTACCTGCTGGGATTTTTCGACGCGGGTAATGCCTTTTTGCGCCACGAAGACCTCAACACGAAGTTAAAATTGTATAAGAGCCTTGGATTCGGGTTCCGGCTGCTCGTGCCCGGAATCGGTACAATTGGGTTTGACTTCGGGTACCCGCTTGATGAGTTTATTGGCAATGACAAGCAGGGCTGGAAGCCGCATTTCCAGGTCGGCACCACATTTAGATAACGACACAAAGAAACAGGAATACAGAGGGTGAGAATTATGCGACTCGTACAGCGCACGTTTATCGCACTCCTTGTTGCAGCCGGCGTGATAGTCGGTCTCTCGACGCAGGTTGAGGCCCAGGGCATGAAAATCGGCTTCGTCCGCGACGACGTCATAAAAGACAATTACAAGGCCTGGCAGCGCGCACAGGAGCAATGGGAGACGGAACAGAAGGCGTGGGAGGATGAAGCGTCGACCAAGCAGCAGGAGCTGCAGGACATGGTGACCGAGTATGAGAAACAGAAGCTCATTCTGTCCGAAGACAAACGGCGGGAGCGCGAAGCAGCGATCCGCACCAAGCAGGAGAGTCTTGACGCTTACACGCGCCAGATATACGGCCCCAACGGCACGGCCGAGCGGACGCAGCAGACGCTGATTGTTCCGCTGCTGGAGCGGGTGACCCAGGCGATCGAGCTGATCGCGGTCGAGGGGAATTACGACGTCGTTTTCACCATGCAAAGCGGGCTCGGCTACATCAAGGAAACCTACGACCTCACGGACAAAGTACTCGAGCGTCTCGAAACACTCGATGAATAAGCGATCGCATACGCTGGCCGATCTCGCGGATCGGGTCGGCGCCCGGATCGACGGCGACGGCAGTGTCGCCGTCCATAGCGTCAACACCATTACCGACGCCGGGCCGGGGCAGTTGAGTTTTGTTCACAACAAGAAATACCGGAAGTTCATCCCCGAAACCAGGGCCTCGGCCCTGGTTTTGGATTTAGAGACCGACTCGTCGGGGCGTCCGGCTCTTCGGCATCCGAACCCGTACCTGACGTTCGCCCGCATCATCGACATCCTCCACCCCGTCGCCCGGATCGTCCCCGCCGGTATCCACGGGTCGGCGGTGGTTGACGGGTCCGCGGCGGTTGACGGCAACGCGGGTATCGGTCCGCTGTGTGTGATCGAGGCCGGGGCGCGCATCGGCGCCGGCACCCAGTTGGTGTCATCGGTTCACGTCGGTCCCCAGACGACAATCGGAGAGAACTGCGTGCTTCATCCCGGGGTGCGCATACTCCACCGGTGCACGATCGGAAACAACGTCATTCTTCAACCCGGCGTCGTGATCGGCTCGGATGGTTTTGGATTCGCCCCGGGCGAGGGCGGGATCCACAAGATTCAGCATGTCGGGACGGTGGTGATCGAGGACGACGTGGAGATCGGCGCCAATACGACGGTCGATCGCGGCATGCTCGGCGCAACGCGTATCGGTCGGGGCACCAAGCTCGACAATCTCGTGCAGATAGCCCACAACGTGCAGATCGGCATGTTCTGCTTCGTTGCGGGGCAGGCAGGTATCTCCGGCTCCACGAAGATCGGCAACGGCGTCATCCTGGCCGGGCAGGTGGGCTTGATAGGACACATCGAACTGGGCGACAAGGTAACGGTAGCGGCGCAATCCGGAGTCACCAAAGACGTCGAGCCGGGTACCGTCGTGTTCGGTTCCCCGGCTCGTGAGTTCATGCAGGCGAAACGGATCGAGGCGTCGCTGTCCCGGCTCCCGGAATTCGCGCGCCGTCTCGCCGCCCTCGAGAAGAAAGTCGGCGGCTGAGTTCGCTCAGGTAATCAGGCGCTCTTCGACCTCGGCAATCCTCGCCCAGTTGCGTTCCATCTCTTCCACGTGCGAAAGAACCTCCCTGCAACCGTTCATCTCCGCTGCGGCACGAATGCGGCCGAGGACTTCCCACTGCTGCCGGTTGAGAACCTTCAAACTGGTCAACTGGCTGCCCAGTGTTCCGACCGCGTCGTTAAGTTCCATGGCGAGAATCTTGAGCTGCGGATGAGTCAGGGCGACCCTGCTGGACAGATCGCCATGGCGCAGTTCCCGCAGCCGCAGAAGCAGAGTCTGGGCGGGATCATACAGCCGCGCAGACGGCAGCAGGGCGAGAATCCCGATCGCCGTCATGGCCGCGACGGCCGCGGAAATCAGGTACGGCATCAGGGTGATTGCGAGCAGGTTCAGCCGGCCGGCCAGCCCTTCGGTGACCTGCTGCGAGACGATCTGATCGAAGTAGATGATCACGGCCGCCGAGACGAATACGGCGGTACCGGCCATAAGTACGATCGCCTTGTACAGCTGCAGCTTGCCCGCACTGATCTGGGCCGGGGAGTCAATCGGTTGTACTTGAGCAGACATAGGTGGTTCAACCTCCATCTTCCGGCGCCGGCAACACAAAGCCGGGCCGTGCCACTACTGTTATCTATTATGGAAGACGGCAGACCGGAGGGCCAAACTGAGCCCGACTCTTGAACAAACCGGGCGCGGAATTTGAGCAATAAATAAGGCCCCATCCGATGGGGCCTTAGCGGTTTGTCTGTGCATGCCGTGATCAGAACGGGAGGTCATCATCCTGACCGCCGCCGGCTCCCCGGTCGGGCGGAAGATCGGGGGGCGGGGTCTGATCGTAGGAGGCGGTCCCGCCGCGGGAGTCGCCCCGGGACTCGAGGAACTGGAAATTCTGCACGACCACTTCGGAAATGTACCGCTTGTTGCCTTCCTTGTCCTCATAACTCCGGTTATCGATCCTCCCCTCGATGTACACCTGGCGTCCCTTGGCGAGATACTCTTTCATTACTTCGGCCTGCCGTCCCCACGCGACGATATTATGCCAGGTGGTGGATTCGTTTTTCTGACCATCCTGACCGGTCCAGCGTTCCGTGGTCGCGAGCGAAAAGCTCGCCACAGCCTTCCCCCCGGGGGTATACCGTAACTCGGGATCCCGGCCCAGCCGTCCGATAAGGATCGCTTTGTTTACACTCATGGTCGCTTCTCCGTGTTTTGGAAATAGCAAACGATAGAGGCAATCGTGGGCTTTGTCAATCGCATATTTGACTTGAAAGCCCCCGGTGAATTGGCTATTGTCTGCAATCAACGGAGTGTGACAATGACTTACAGGTTCGATCGTGATTCGGCCATCACGACCATGCAGCGGTTTATCACGGGGCAGCTGTTGCGTTCCGGCCTGAGCGGGTATGTGGTCGGGCTGTCCGGGGGGATCGATTCGGCGGTTTCCTGCGCGCTGGCGGTGCGAGCTTGCGGCGCGGACCGGGTGCTCGCGGTGCTTTTGCCCTACCGGACGTCGTCCGCTCGATCGGAAGCGGACGCCCGCGCGTTGATCGATCAGCTCGGCATCAGTTTTCGCCGCGTGGATATTTCGCCGATGATCGACGCGTATTTCCCGACCATCGACCAGTCCAACCGCGTACGGGCGGGCAACAAGATGGCGCGCGAACGGATGAGCATCCTGTTTGATATCGCTCACGAAACCAATCGACTGGTCCTCGGCACAGGCAACCGCACGGAGATTTGTCTCGGATACACCACGTGGTACGGTGATTCGGCGTGTTCGGTGAATCCGATCGGCGAGCTGTATAAAACAGAAGTGCGCGAGATTGCAAAGGCGATCGGCATTCCCGACAGCATCATTACAAAAACGCCGACCGCCGATTTGTGGCAGGGGCAGACGGACGAGGGAGAGATCGGTGTGACGTACGACACCATCGACAGGCTGCTGACGATGCTGGTGGACGAAGGGGTGACGTCGCTGGCGCACATCGAAGCGGCCGGATTGTCCGGCGCCGACGCCAGCAGGGTCGTGTCGATGCTCAATCGTACGGCGTTCAAGAGAAGATTGCCGGACATCGCGCCGCTCGGCAAAAAGCCGGTCCCCGAGCGACTCAATCTCGACACGTAAGGACGCGTGGTGGACTCCGAACAAGGCAAGTTGTATCTGGTGCCGACGCCGATCGGCAATCTCGAAGATATCACGCAGCGCGCGCTCCGCGTGCTCGGCGAGGTTGACCTGGTGGCGTGTGAAGACACGCGGACAACGGGTCAGCTGCTGTTTCATTTCAACCTGAAGAAGAAACTGATCAGTTACCACGAATACAACGAGCGGCAGCAGGCCGGGTCGCTGGCGCAGGAAATCGCCTCAGGGAAATCCGTGGCCGTGGTGACCGACGCCGGCACCCCGGGAATCTCCGATCCGGCGTACCGGATCGTGCGGGCCGCGATCGACGCCGGCATCGACGTGGTTGCGCTTCCCGGCGCAAGCGCGCTGTTGCCCGCGCTCACGGCCTCCGGGCTTCCCACCGACCGCTTCCATTTCGAGGGGTTCCTCGCGCCGAAAACGTCGGCGCGCAAGCGCCGATTCGGCGAATTGCACGACTACCCGCACACGCTCGTATTCTACGAATCACCGCACCGGCTGCTCGCATGTCTCGAGGATATGCGCGAGGTGTTCGGTGACCGGCCGGCCTGCGTGGCCCGGGAAGTCTCCAAGAAATTCGAGGAGTATGCGCGCGGTTCCTTCTCGGATATCATCAAGCGATTCGCCGGGCGAAGCGTCAAGGGTGAGATTGTGGTCGTGGTGGCCGGCAACAACCCGAAACTGATCGATACGCAGGATCATACATGACGTTTCGGCGCCTCCTCCCCACTGATATAATCGTCATCGGGTACAGCGTCGGAATGGCGCTGCTGCTGCTGATCGTCGGCCGGCCGCTGCCGGGCTACGTCGACGAGCTGGCCTTTTACGGACTAATGGCGGCGCTGCCGTTTGCGGTCGCTCGCTTTGTCGACCCGTCACGGGGTCGGTTGATGGCACTGGTTCGCTATGCGTACCCGGTGCTTCTGTTTACGTTTTTCTACAAAATGACCGGCGGCACTATTTTCCTTCTGCATGAGGGGTGGTTCGACGGGCGGATTACGGAATTCGAAAAAGCGCTTTTCGGCGTAAATCCGACAATGTACATCGACCGGCTCCTGCCTGCGGTATGGTTTACCGAGGCGGTAATGTTCTGCTATTTCTGCTACTATTTCATGATCCCGGGCTTCACGCTGTATGCCTTCTTTCGAAAGGACTACGAGATCCTCAAGCGCGGCATATCGGCGATTTGCCTCACGTTTTTCGTGTCGTACCCGCTGTTCTTCCTGTACCCGGTCCAGGGGCCGCGCTGGCATTTCGCCGAGGAGTATACGCACGCCGTTGAAGGGCCGGTCTTTCGCGAGTTGGTCAACATCGTCATCGAAAACGGAGCCGTCCGAGGCGGCTGCGTGCCGTCGACCCATGTCGCCGTCGCCCTGGTAATCCTGCTGTTCTGCTTCAGGCATTACCGCCGGCTCGGATGGCTGCTGCTGCCGATCAATATCGGGCTCGCGATCGGCACCGTGTGGGGACGGTTCCACTATGTCTCCGACGTCGTTGTCGGCGTCGCTATCGCGGTTGCCTGTACCGTTGTCGTCTGGAAATGGTATGACCGGTGGGACCCGGTCGGCCGGAAACAAAACTCAACATCGAAGGTACCAGTGTCACATGCTGCCTGAGCTCTTCAGAATCGGCCCGTTTCCGATCCGGATGTACGGCCTCATGCTGGCCGTCTCGTTTCTGCTGGGAGTCTACTATGTGTACCGGGCAACCCAGCGGGACGGCAAGCGTTTCGAGCCATACCTCGCGATAGCGTACATACTGATATTCGGCGGCATTATCGGCGCCCGGCTTGCCTATGTGCTTTTCCATCTGGAGGAGTTCGCGGGTAACTGGGGCGCGGCGATCAACCCGTTCCATTCGGGCTCATTCGGCATCGCCGGTCTCAACCTGTACGGCGGAGTAGTCCTTGCGATAGTCGGGGCCTTCGTCTACTGCCGTATCAAAGGGCTGTCGGTGCTGGAGGTCTTCGACTACTTCTCGCCCACCATGGGCATCGGCCTGTTTTTCACGCGCATCGGCTGCTTCTGCAACGGCTGTTGTTTCGGCACGCCGACCGACCTTCCCTGGGGGGTGTCATTCCCGGCGAGTTCGATCCCCTACTACGTCTTCGGAGACGCTCACCTGCACCCGGCACAGATCTACAGCTCCCTGTACGGTCTGGGGCTGTTTCTCGTGCTGCACAAGATGCTGAAACACCAGTCGTTCAGCGGGCAGGTCGTGGCGGTTCTGTTTATGGTTGAGGCGGTCTTCCGCTTCGGAATCGAGTACGTCAGGTATTACGAGAATGAGATGTACTTTTCGATTTTCGGACTCGATCCGACCTACAACCAGGCGATATCGATCTCGCTGTTCCTGCTTGGACTGGCGATCTACCTGGTGCAGCGGCGGGCGGCTCGGCGCCCTTAGACTTCGTTGCCGCCCGTCTGGCTCTCTACATCTTCGGCCAGTTCTTCGAGCGTCACCGGCGTAAACACCGTCCTGAAAATGTCGCTGTAGCGGGCGAGGATGACGTCGGCAAACTGATCGACCGTCACGTCCCTGCCGGTCAGCCGGGCCAGCGTGGTCATGACGTCGGCTTTGAGCCCGCACGGATTGATCGCCGCGAAGTCGGCGAGATCGGTCGTGACATTGATCGCCGTTCCGTGATACGTGATCCAGTTTTTTACGGCGATTCCGATTGACGCGATCTTTTTGTCGCCGACCCAGACCCCCGTATTGGTGTCGTCTTTACGGGCGGCGAGTCCGTACTCGGCGAGAGCCCGGATCACGCCCTGCTGTATCTGATCCATAAACAGGTGCAGGTCGCGACCGCGGCGGGCGAGGTTGAAGATGAAGTAGACCACGAGCTGCCCGGGTCCATGGTAGGTGACGTCTCCCCCGCGTTCGATGAAAAAGGGCTCTACCGCGAGCCCTTTGAAGTTTTCCTCGTGGCCGTTGCGCCCTACGGTCACCACCGGCGGGTGCTCGACAAATATGATGGTATCGCGCGCGAAACCGTCCTTGCGCATCCGCACGAGCCCCCGCTGAAACGAAAGGACCCGGCCGTAGTCGGCCCGGTCCAGTCTCAGTACCCACCCGTATGTCGTTTCGGCGGAAACCGTCTTCATGCCCCGTCTGTTCAGCGCAGGTTCATCAGAAGCCGGCGCGCATCGGCGAGATATTCATGCACGCGGTGGAGGAACTGCACCGCCGTGTGACCGTCGATCAACCGATGGTCGAACGACATGCCGAAACTGGAGATGTCGCGGATGACAATTTCTCCGTCGACGACCCACGGCCGCTTGACAATCTGATGTATGCCGAGAATGGCCACCTGCGGCTGGCTGATGATCGGTGTCGAGGCCGTCGCGCCGAACATCCCGGCGTTGGTGAGCGAGAAAGTGCCGTCGGATACGTCGTCCGGCGTCAATTTGTTGGTACGCGCCTTCTCGCCGATCGAGGCTATTTCGACCGCCAGTTCGACAATCGTTTTCTTGTCCGCGTCTTTGATGACGGGAACGATCAGCCCCTCATCGCGAGCGACCGCTATACCGATGTTGTAGTAGTTCTTCAGGATGATTTCTTTTTCGGTCAGCGACGCGTTGATCGTCGGGAACTCCTTAAGCGCCACGCAGGCCGCCTTGATGATAAACGGCATGAACGTGATGTTGGCCCCGTAGGTCGCCTTGAAATCGGCTTTTATCTCGTCGCGGTAACGGACCAGATCCGTCATGTCGATATCTTCGAACGTCGTAACGTGCGGCGAAATCTGCACGGACCGCACCATATGATCGGCGATTAGTTTTCGCACGCCAACCAGCGGCTTGCGCGTTTCGCGCTGGGCGGCCGGAAGCGGTTCGAACTTCGGAATAGTCACGTCGACTTTCGGCTTCGGCGGCGCGGCCGGCGCGGTTCCCGGGGCCGGTGCGGCAGCCTCTCGGGCGGCGACACCCATCGTCATCGGACGCGGCGGCGCGGGAATCGGACCCATCGTGAACCCGGCCGATACCGACCGATCCTCGACCGTCCGCATGACGTCATCAACCGTCACCAGGCCGTCCTTGCCGGTCGGAATAATAGCCTTGGGATCGACCCCGTACTCGCGAACCAGCATCCTGACTTTCGGCGACATCTTTCCCTTGCCGGCGGCCGCCGTCCCTTTGACTTCAGGACGGGGCGGAGGCGGGACGACCGGCCGGCTAGCCGGCGGGGCGGCGGCCTTTGTTGCCGCTGCCGAGGGTTTGGGCGGGGCCGAGGTTGCGCCCCCCTTGGAGTCGGGCGCGGCGGCGCTTTCCTTGCCGTCGTCGATCGTCGCGATTCGCGACCCTACCGGCACGACCTCGCCGACCTGGGCAAACTGCTGGGTGAGGACGCCGGCGGTTTCGGCGGGAATCTCCACGTTGACCTTGTCGGTCATCAGCTCGACGAGCGGCTGATTGATTTCGACCTTGTCGCCGACCTTGACCTTCCACTCGAGGATCGTTCCTTCCAGCACTGATTCGCCCATCTGCGGGACGAGGACGTCTGACACCATAACCGAGTTCCTTATCGTACGTTGGTTGTTTTCGCCGGAAATGTAATACAGACTTGAATATACACTCTCATACGCGCGCCCGTCAAGCAGCGGCGTCAATTTGGACCGATTATCTACGCGATCTCCAGCATTTTCTCCAGCGCCAGCAACGCCTCGGAGCGAGTCGGCTCCGGCACCCGGATCGGCTTGAGATCGGCGTAGTTCTCGAGACAATATGCCAAATCGTTCACGGTCGTGCGGTACATATTGGCACAGACCGGGCAGGTCTGCCCCGACAGTTCGAGGATCGTCTTGTCCGGATGCTCGTGGGCCATCCGATTGATCAGGTTGATTTCGGTGCCGATCGCGATAACGGAACCCGGTTCGGCTTTGCGACAATACTCGACGATAAATTTGGTCGAGCCGTTGGCGTCGGCAGCCTGCACGACCGGTGGCGGGCACTCCGGGTGAACCACAACCCTGACGCCCGGATAGTCCATCCGCATCTGCGCGACATGCGCGGCCGTGAAATTCGTATGGACGTGACAGTGGCCCTTCCAGAGAATGATCTTCGCCCGCTCGATTTGTTGCTCGGACAATCCGCCGCGGTCTTTACGGAAATCCCAGATGACCATCTCGTCCGGCTTCAAACCGTACGCATGGCCGGTATTGTAGCCGAGATTTTCGTCCGGGAAGAAGAAGACTTTTTCCCGGCGGGACAAGGCGTACGAAAGCGCGGCTTTGGCGTTCGACGACGTGCAGATCAACCCGCCGTACTTGCCGGTAAAGGCCTTCAAGCCGGCGGCCGTGTTCATGTACGAAACGGGCATAATCGTCCGCTCGGCGCCGAACGGTTTGAGATACTCCCAGGCCTCGAGCACGTCGGCCATTTCCGCCATGTCGGCCATCGGACAGCCCGCCAGCGGATTCGGCAAAAAGACCGTCTGGTGGTCGGCGGTGAGAATATCGGCCGACTCGGCCATGAAATGCACGCCGCAGAAAACGATAACCTCGACGTCCTTGCGGGCCGCGGCGATTTTGGAAAGACCGTAGCTGTCGCCGACGTGGTCGCCGAACGCCACGACTTCCATCCGCTGGTAATGGTGAGTGAGGATCATCAGGCGGCTGCCGAGTTTCTGTCGGGCCGCGGTGATGCGCTCTTTCAACTCATCGACAGGCGCCTCGCGATATTCTTTCGGCAGGGCAAAATACACGGTTATCTTCCGGTCTCGTGAGATGTCGGGGTCGACGGCGGGTTTTCCGATTTTTGAGCAGTCTGGGCCGCCGCCTGTTTTTTGGCCCATCTCTGCTGGGCGAGTTCATGCTTGTCGGTCGAGTGCCCCGGGCTCACGGTTGCTTTTGGGTTCAAATAGTTCTTGGCGTTGTTCACGGCAATCGCCACTTCGCCGCAGCCGGTCGAAATCAGTTTCAACTTGCTGTCGTAAGTGACGATATCACCGGCCGCATAGACGCCTTCAATATTGGTACGCATGCGGCTGTCCACGGCGATGGCGTTTTTATCCAGCTTCAATCCCCACTGCTCGATCGGGCCGAGATTGGTGAGAAAGCCGATATTAAACACGATCGCGTCCACATCCAGCACCCGTTCCTCGCCCGTTCGCGTCTGCACGATCGTCACGCGAGAGACCCAGTCGTCGCCTTCGATCCGCTTCACTTCCCAGAACGGAACGAGCAACTCAACCGAGGATTCCCGCACTTTTCGTACGGAATCTTCGTGAGCGCTGAAGAAGTCGTTGCGATGAATGTGCGTTATTTTGCGCGCGACCGGTTCCAGCATCATGGAATAGTCGAACGCCGAGTCGCCGCCGCCGACCACCAGCACGTTTTTGTCCGCGAAATCGCGGATACGGCGTACGGAGTAAAAGATGCCCCGCCCTTCGAGTTCGTGCACTTCGGGAATGTCGAGCTTCTTGGGGATGTACGCGCCCAGCCCGGCGCAGATGATCACGGTTTTGGACAGGTGCATGCCTTTGTCGGTGGTCAATTCGATTATGCCGGCGTCCGTTCTCCGTATGTGCACCACTTTCTCGCCGAGGCACATCGTGTGCGGATACTGGGTCGCCTGCTGCTGCATCTGGCGGGTGAGGTCCTTGGCGAGGATTTTCGGGAAGCCGGCGACATCGTAGATATATTTCTCCGGGTACAGAGCCATCAGACCGCCGCCGACTTCGTCGAGCATGTCGATGGCTTTGAATCGGGTCATGCGCAGGCCCGCATAATACATCCCGTAGAGGGCAACGGGACCGGCCCCCACGAATGTGATATCGTACAGGCCGTCTTCCGCTGTCGTTCGCGTCATTGCGTCGCTCATAGCTTTAGTACAACACGTGAACCGGCCCGATGTGCCCGGGAACCGGTCATTTGCGGAGAAAGTCGTCGGTTCGTTCGGGTCCCGACGGAAGCGCCTTGATGGCGTCAAACAGCTTCTTCGTATCGGGCAGCACGGCCGGATCGACAATCTCGATATAACGGATGATTCCCGCTTTGTCGATCAGGAGGACCGCCCGTTCGGCGAATCCACGGGCCGTCAGCACGCCGTAACGCCGGGCGATCTCGCCGTGGGGCCAGAAGTCCGACATCAGCGGAAACGACAGACCGCCCATCGACCTGGCCCAGGCCATATGGCTGGGCACCGAATCCACCGAGATGCCCAGCAGCTGGCAGTCGTACTTGTCGAACTGGTCGATGATCTGCTGGTAGCCCGGGATTTGCGTGGCACAGACGGGTGTCCAGTCGGCCGGGTAAAAGGCAAGCACGACATTTTTGCGCGCCCGGTACCACCCGAGATTCAGCTCGCCTTCGTTGTGAGTCGGCAGCGAAAAATCGGGGGCCGGATCTCCGATCGCGAGCGTGGTTGTCGCGTGTCTGACGCTGGTCGTCATGAAAGAGCTCGCCGCCGTTTACGGTTCGTCGAATTCACCATAGAACTCGTCGTCATCGTCCGGCTTTCCCGGGCGACGGAACGAGTCTTCATCGTCCTCATCAGGCAGGTACTCGACAAACTTGCTTGACGGCGCGGCACAAATGGGGCACATATCCGGCGGCTCTTCATCATCATGCACGTAGCCGCAAATCGAACACATCCACTGATCCATGGGGTCACCTGTCATACATCTATTTTGCTTCCGGCAGCCGGTTCACCGTCGGGTGTCAGTGTTCCAGCGGAGTACTTTCATCGTATCCGAACCACGAGTAATTTCCGCCCAGGGCGTCCTTTTCCGCCTGCAGCAGTTCGAAATGCAGGTGCTCTTCCTCGGCGAGTTGATCGAATATCTCCCGAAAAGTCGGGTCATCGACCAGATCCCGCTCGGCCTGGTAGTACCTGGTGGCCGCCAGTTCCGCCTCGATGGCGAGGTTGATGAACTCCATTTCGGTCTTCCGTTCCTCGAGCCGACCCTTCCGGAACACCTGCGCGAGCGCGTTGATCCCGTGCTCCGGAAGCTCGCCCATCGGTCCGCCGACATGCGTGGCGTAGATTTCCATCAGCGTCTGCTTGTGACGGATTTCGTCGTCACGCAGATTCTCCAGCTTGCGGCGCGCGTCCGGGTTGGTTGCCTTTTTGGCCAGAAGATCGTAAAACTTGTGGCCGTCCTCTTCGCCCTTAATGGCCCGCTTCAGCACTTCGCCGATTTGTTGTTTCGTCGTCGCCATAATCCCTCACCAGCCGTCAGGCCGGATTCTTCCTGGTTATAAACTCCACTGCTTTTCTCATCCGATCAAGGACAATCGGCTTGCCTAACGCCTGTAACAGGTCGTACAGGCCGGGACCGATCGACATCCCACTCACCGCCAGGCGGGTCGGGTGGATCAGGACACCCGGTTTGACCGCCCGCTCCGCAGCCAGACCCTTGAGCGCCGATTCGAGAGTATCGTGACTGAACTCAGCCAGCGCCTCAAAACGGGCCGCCAGTGCCGCAAGCAACTCCGCGGTCTCGGGCACGAACTGCTTCGCGGCCGCGGTCTCCTCGTAAGTATAATCAAAACTGAAGAAATATCCACCCAGCCCGACAAAATCGTGCAGCGTTCGCACCCGCTCCTTGAGCAGTCGGATGACTAATCGAAGATACTCCCAGCGCGTCTCCAGCCAGTACTTCGTGGTGACGCCTGCCTCCACCAGCAGAGGCGCAACCAGGACCGCCAGGTCATGGTCCGACATCCGCATGATGTGAGCCTTATTGAAGGCGATCAACTTCTCCTCGTCGAACACCGCGTTGGACGGATTGAGGTTGTCCTCGGTAAAACGCTCAATCAGCTCCCGGCGCGAATAGATCTCCTGCTCCGTTTTCGGGTTCCAGCCCAGCAGGCACAGATAGTTGAACATGGCGTCGGGGACAATACCGTCGTTGCGATACTCGCCTACGTCCTTATCCCCCAACCGCTTAGAGACCTTTTTCTTGTCCGGGCGCAAAATCAGCGGCACATGGCCGAACTGCGGCTCCGCCCAGTCGAACGCCCGGTAAATGTGGATCTGCTTGAAGGTATTCGTGATGTGGTCGTTGCCCCGGATCACATGCGTAATACCCATCTCGTGATCGTCGATCACCACCGCGAAATTGTAGGTCGCGGAACCGTCAGAGCGGGCAATTATGAGATCCTCGATATCGTCGCTGTGCCGGCTCAACTCGCCGGAAACCATGTCACGATATGTCGTCACGCCCTCCGGGATTTTCACACGTACCGTAAACGGCATCCCCGCGCTGAGTCGATCTTCGATTTCCGCCTCGGTGAGATGCCGACACCGTCCGCTGTATCGCGGAGGCAGTTTCGCCTCCCGTGCGCGTTCGCGTTCCGCCTCCAGCTCTTCGACCGTACAAAAACACCGGTACGCATGGCCGGACTGCAGGATGGTGTTCACGTACGATCGATACAAATCCAGCCGCTGGGACTGGTAGACGATCTGCTCGTCCCACTCCAGTCCGAGCCAGCGAAGAGCGTCGAGGATAGGCTCGATAAACTCCGCCCGTGAACGTTCCAGGTCGGTATCTTCGATCCGAACGAGAAACTTGCCGCCGTGGTGGCGGGCGAACAGATAATTGAACAGCGCCGAGCGGGCCGTGCCGACATGAAGGTAGCCGGTAGGCGACGGCGCTATGCGGACTCGAACGGGCGCGCTCTCAGTCATTCGTGGTGTTTCCTGTCCTCGTCGTCGGCCGAATTCCCGGCTTCGTCGTCCTCGCGAGGTGCTTCCGCACCGTCGGTGACATCCTCCTGCGACAACTCGGCACCGCGGTCGCCCGGCTCGATCGCGCTCACCTGCTCGGGCCAGGTGAAGGTCGCTTCGTCCGGGCGAGGATCGTTCGGTTTCTCAACGGTGTCCGGCGTGCCTGAGGTCGTCGATGTCTCAATCGCCGGCCGCAAGGGAGGCGGAGTCTCGGCGGTACGTGCCTCGGACCGTGTCTCGCCCGTGTCGCGGCGGGAACCGATCACCGGAGGAGGAGGAGGAGGAGGCGTCATCAAACTGCCGGACACGGCTGATCGTGTCGTCTCAGCGGCCGGGCGGCGCAGAGGCGCCGACGCGACCGAGCGCTCCGTATCCGCCACCAAAACCAATTCGACGCCGCCGAGCAGCCGCGCGATCAGGTTGTAAAACAGCGCGATAAACGCCAGAAGCAGCGTTCCGAAAAACGCATTCCCAAAGGCGAACAGCGGCGGAAGCATCAGCAGCATCTGCTCGGGCGTCATCGCACTGAATCCCATCGCATACCCCATCAGCCCGGAGCTGACCGCCAGCGTAACCATGCTGAAAAATGCGTACATGACACCCAGCCCGAAGCCGGTAATCAAATTGAGAAAGAAACCGACCTTGATCGTGGTCCAGACACTGATAGAGCGAATTTCATACCGCATAGGCTTGTCTCAACACGTGGCGTGCTTCATTTGCCCCCACACCCGAAACGACCCGGCGCCGTCGCTAGCGTGCGCCGCGTACGATAAACCGGGCGTCCACCGCCTTGCACTTGTCGGGCTCGGGCGAGGCAATAAACGGATTGATATCGATCTCCAAAAAGTTGTCGAAATCCTTCACCAACTGTGAAAGTCGAAGTAACGTCTCTTCGATAATTGCCAGATCCACCGGCGGCGCGCCGCGGAACCCGGTCAACAGCGGATACGAGCGAATGGACTCGATCATCTCGCGCGCCCCGCGATTGGTCAGCGGGTGAATGCGAAAGGCCACGTCTTTCATGATCTCCACGTAGATCCCGCCGAGTCCGAACATGATCAGCGGGCCAAACGACGGGTCGGTCGTCATGCCGAGCACGGTCTCGACTCCGCCCGAAATCATTTGCTGTACGGCCACGGAGAAGGACTGCCCTTTTTTCAGTTTGCCGACCGCCGTCTCGAGCTCCGTGTAGGCTCTGCGGACTTCGGCGTCGGAACGAAGGTCAACTTTCACGCCGCCCATCTCGGTTTTGTGCAGAATCTTGGGCGAGGCGATCTTGAGCACCACCGGATAGCCGATCCGGTTGGCGGCCGCGACTGCATCCTTCACGGTCGACGCATACTGATACGAGGCCGCCGGGATACCGTACGCGGCCAGAATATCGATCGCGTCGTCGCCGACAATAGCTCCCTCCTTGCCGTGCAGCGCCCGCGCCACGATACTCTGCACCCGGTCCGTGTCCACGTCAAACGTCAGGATCTTGCCGCGCTTGCGCGACCGCCACTCTTTGTACTTGTGGATCGTGGCCAGCGTCTTGGCGACCGCTTCGGGGAAAATATAAACCGGTATGCCGTGGTTTTTGAGATGTTCGATACCGGCCGACCCTCCGCCTGCCCCCATGAAGCACGCGAGGACGGTCTTGTCCGTATCTTCGAGCGCCTCGCTGATATTGCGCGCCACCTCGGCCTGATCGATCGTCACCGGCGGCACGAATATCGGAAGGATCGTATCGAAATGTTTGTCTTTCTTGATCGCTTCGAGCGTGAGCCGGAACTCTTTTGGTCCGGCGCCCGCCACCATGTCCATCGGGTTGGAAAACGACGCTTCAGTCGAACTGAAGGTGCGAAGCTCCTTGATCGTCTGCGGCGTGAGATTCGGCATCTCCATGCCTTCGTTGATCAGGGCGTCCGTCGCAAGGATCCCCGGTCCTCCGGCGTTGGTCACCACCACCACGCGATTGCCCCGGGGAATCGGCTGCGACGACAGCGCCATCGCAACGTCGAACAACTCCTCGACAGTGTCGACTCGCATGATGCCGGTTTGTTCGAACAGGGCGTCGACCCCCACGTCGAGACCGCCCAGCGCGCCGGTGTGAGACGATGCGGCCTTGGCGCCGAGCTTCGTACGTCCCGATTTCACCGCCACGATCGGCTTCACCTGCGATACTTCGCGCGCGATGCGCGTGAAATTGCGCGGATTACCGAAATTCTCGAGGTACATCAGGATGACGTCCGTATTGGGGTCGTCTTTGAAATACTCCAGCATGTCATTCGACGAGATGTCGGCCTTGTTGCCGATCGAGGCGACCACGGAAAAGCCGATCCCCATTTCCTTGGCCTGGCTCATGATCGCTTCACCCATTGCGCCCGACTGGGTGATGAAGCCGATCTTGCCCTGTTTGGGAAACGTCTTGCCGAACGTTGCGTTCAGGCTGACGGAGGGATCGGTGTTGACCACGCCGAAGCAGTTCGGTCCGACCATGCGCATGTGGTGATCGCGTACGACTCTCAGCACTTCCATTTCGCGTGCTTTTCCCTCAGGCCCGGTCTCCGAAAAACCGGCGGTGATAATGACGAGTCCTTTCACGCCTTTCTCACCGCACTGCCGGACGACGTCTTTAACGCCTTCCTTGGGAATGATGATGATGGCGAGATCGACCGCGTCGGGAACATCGAGCACGGTGGAATAGGCCTTGATGGAATGGATCACCTGCGTGGTCGGATTGACCGGGAACACCTTGCCGTTGTACTCCGCGGTCAGAATGTTATGCAGCGTTTCGCGGCCGATGCTCCCCTTGCGGGTCGATGCGCCGATCACGGCCACCGAACGAGGACTGAAAATGTAATCGAGTTCGTGTCTCATACCAGACCAACGGCCCGTACGGCCGGTACTGCTCCGTTCATAGACGCTTCCGGCGGCGAGGCCGAGTTATCGCGCAGCGGTGCGCCCCGGGCCGGCGATGTCACACCGAATGAACATAAAGCCCCTTGAAAGTCAAGCGAAACATCCCGCTTCGGCCCAAAGCAAAGCGGGCTGCCGCCGAACGGCGACAGCCCGCAAAAATAAGCGCACAAATGACCGGACTATTTCCTGGGTTTCCCGGTCTTCTTTCCGGTCGACCCGGCGCCCTGCTGGATAGCCGCTCTCGCCGCCGCCAGTCGGGCGATCGGCACACGGAACGGCGAACAGGACACATAGTCGAGACCGACCTCGTGACAGAAATCGATCGACTTCGGGTCCCCGCCGTGCTCTCCGCAGATACCGATCTTGAGATCGGGACGAGCCTTGCGACCGAGTTCCTTGCCGGTGCGCACGAGCTGGCCGACACCCTCTCGGTCAATCGACACGAACGGATCCTGCGGCAGGATTCCGTGATCGACATAGTAGCGAAGGAACTTGCCGGCGTCGTCGCGCGAGAAGCCCATGGCCATCTGCGTCAGGTCGTTGGTCCCGAAGCTGAAGAAATCGGCTTCCTGCGCGATCTGGTCGGCCGTCAAAGCCGCGCGCGGGATCTCGATCATCGTTCCGACCAGGTACTCGAGCTTGCGGATCTTGTACCGGTTGATCACCTCGGTCGCGACCCGGTGCACGTGTTCCTTCTGGTTCTTGAACTCGTTGACGTGTCCGACCAGCGGAATCATGATTTCCGGTTTGACCTTCTTGCCGGCCTTCGTCAGCTCGCAGGCCGCCTCGATAATGGCGCGCACCTGCATCTCGGTGATCTCGGGATACACGATACCGAGCCGGCAGCCGCGATGACCGAGCATCGGGTTGAGCTCCTGCAGTTCGTCGATCCGCTTGATCGTCTTCTGCAGCCGCTCGAGGTCCTCTTCGTAGTCATCGCTCTTTTTGTCGAGCTTGTCGATCTTCGCCTGGATCTCGTCGCGGCGCGGCAGAAACTCGTGCAGCGGCGGGTCCAGCGTGCGGATCGTCACCGGGAATCCGTCCATCGCCTCGAAGAGCCCCTTGAAATCGCTCTTCTGGAAGGGCAGCAGCTTGTCGAGCGCCGCCTGCCGGTCCTCGGGCGTGTCGGCGAGAATCATCTCCTGCACGATCGGGATACGATCCTCGGCGAAAAACATGTGTTCGGTGCGGCACAGGCCGATCCCCTCGGCGCCGAATTCGATCGCCTGTCGGGCGTCGCGCGGAACGTCGGCGTTGGTGCGGACGCGTAGCGTGCGAATCTCATCGGCCCACGTCATCAACTCGTTGAATTCCGGCGAAAACTCGGGGTCGATCGTGGATACCTCGCCGAGAATCACTTCGCCGGTCGAGCCGTTGATGGTGATCATCTCGGCTTCCTTGACCGTGAGCTTGCCGACCTGGAACTGCTTTTTCGAGGCGCTGACACGGATCGACTCGGCGCCCGATACACAGCATTTTCCCATCCCCCGGGCGACCACGGCCGCATGGGACGTCATACCGCCGCGCGCGGTCAGGATACCCTTCGCAACCGACATCCCTTCGATATCGTCGGGATTGGTCTCCTCGCGCACGAGAATCACGGGGCCCTTGGCGCTGTGCTTGACGGCCTCCTCGGCGGTAAAATAGACTTTACCCGAGGCTGCGCCCGGCGAGGCCGCCAGCCCCTTGGCGATCACGTCGTATTTCGCGTTGGGATCGATGCGCGGATGCAACAGGTGGTCGATCTGAGTGGGATCGATCCGCATCAGCGCTTCTTCCTTGGTGATCAGCTTCTCCTTGACCATGTCCACCGCGATTTTCACTGCCGCCTGGATCGTGCGCTTGCCGGTGCGGGTCTGCAGCATGTACAGCTTGCCTTCCTGCACGGTAAACTCGAAATCCTGGACGTCGCGGTAATGCTTCTCCAGCCTGGTGGTGATCGCGTTGAGCTGCTTGTAGATGTCGGGCATATCCGTCGCCAGCTCGCGAATCGGCTGCGGCGTACGCACGCCGGCCACCACGTCTTCACCCTGCGCGTTGGTCAGGTACTCGCCGTAGAACTCCTTGTCGCCGGTCGAGGGATTGCGCGTGAACCCGACTCCCGTGCCCGAGGTCGTTCCCATGTTGCCGAACACCATCGCCTGTATGTTGACGGCGGTGCCGAGATCGGCGGGAATGTCGTTGAGCCGGCGATACGTGATCGCACGCGGGTTGTTCCACGAACGGAACACCGCGTCGCGGGACATGCGAAGCTGCACGTACGGATCATCGGGAAACGCCTCGCCCGATTTGCGCTTTACGATACCCTTGAATTTCTTGATGATCTCGCGAAGATCGCCTTCCTGAAGCGAGCTGTCCTGCTTGATACGGCGATCCTTCTTCAGCTTCGAGATGACTTCTTCAAACTGGTCCTTGTCTATGCCAAGCACGACGTTGCCGAACATCTGGATGAACCGGCGGTAGTTGTCCAGGGCGAAACGTGCATTGCCGGTCTTTTTGGCAAGGCCCTCGACCGTCTGTTCGTTCAATCCGAGATTGAGAACCGTGTCCATCATGCCCGGCATGGAGAACTTGGCGCCGGAGCGGACCGATACGAGCAGGGGGTTATTGGCATCGCCGAATTTGGCGCCGGTCTCTTTCTCGATCTTCGCCATCATCGACTCCAGCTCGGCGTCGATCTTCTTCGGCACCTCCATACCGTTCTCATAGTACGCGGTACACACTTCCGTGGTGATCGTGAACCCCGGAGGGACAGGAACTCCCGCATTCACCATTTCGGCGAGGTTTGCGCCCTTGCCGCCGAGCAGGTCCTTCATGTCGGCGCGACCCTCGGCTTTACCGCCGCCAAAGAAGTAGTATGCCTTTTTGACAGCCGATACTTTGGATGCGGCTGAGGCGGTCTTTGTGTCAGCGCTCTTGGCTGCGGGCTTCTTAGCCGCGGCCTTTTTCGCCGTCTTTTTACCTGTTGGTTTGGCCGATGCCTTCCTGGCAGTGGCGCCTTTCTTCGCGGGCATACGTTCTCCCAAGTTAGGACTTAAAAACTCTGGTAAAGTCCCAACAATCTAAGAAAAAAACGTTGTGAGGCAACAGAAAAGGCGACCGAAACCTCCTGATTCCGGCCGCCTCAGATCTGGTTGTCGCAACCCAGCTCACATTGTGAAGAATCGATCACCCCGGATGATCTGCTCCAACATGCGAACCGTCTTCTCGACGGGTGCGTGCATGATGTCCGACGTATTGAAAGTAGACCGCACGACCTCACGGGGCGCCGAAAAACTGGATTTTCCGCGTCCGCGCGCCTTTTTCTTGTGCGTCAGGTTATACTGCCGCTGGTACTCTTTTGCTTTTTCCTTATGCATCTGATAATACCGCCGCTGATACTCGCGTCGGGCTTCTGCGGTCGACAATTTTGATTTCGGCTTCTGCTCATCCTGGGCTGAAGTGCCGTCTGACACGGAGTCGGCTAGGGCTTCGGCCTCGGCACTCTTCTTCGTCCGCGGCATGAGCCACCTCACTTTCCATGTGTTGCGGTTGCTACCCTTTCCGTGGCTAAAGTGTTGTCTTGTGAAGGTCCCTCACTCCGCCGCCATGGTAGGAAAAATTTGCCGGACTGTCAAGTACTTTTTTGCTTGACAGCGAAAAAAAGTCGGGTAACTCCCAGACTGTAAATGAGTTCCCACGAGAGGAAGTTGATCCGGTCGTAAGCTCTTGTGGGATAACCTGTTACGGGATGGCGATATTTCTCGCTACGGCGTTGCGGCCCAAGATGTTGCCCGGCCGCCCGTCGCCTGCCCCCCGTAGGCCGATCGGGGAATCGGCCCGTCAGTACACTCAAACCTCAATCTTATACTTCCACTGATTCAAAAATGCCACATAAAAAAACTGCCCGGTACTATTTCCGGGCAGTTTTTTTCAGTCCCGTTTTTCCGTGCGAGGACTTACTCAGTCGCCGAATTGGCCTTTTTGTGACTCAGGTGAGTCATTATTTCCCGCACGACGTAAACCACAATCAGCGCGATTATCAGCCAGAACACGATCTGGAATCCGGCGCCGTAGTTCGGGTTCGACGAATCAAATGCCGCCTCCCGCCAGTTTTTATCCAGATACTGCAGACGGTTGATAAACAGCGATATACGCGCCATCACGGTAAATCCGAAGGACGCCCCGAATCCGATCATCAGCGTCCAGATCCCAAGCTTGGCCACTCCTCCGACCGCGCCCGTGTGGGCTTTCGAGAAGAAGAAGTAGATCAGCCCGGCGATGACCCCGATAAAGATCAGCAGGTTCGCCAGTCCGGAGAAAGGATCAAAAAAGCCGGTGCCCATGAAGTTGGACCAGTTGATGTCCACCATGGTCGCGACCAGCTGCTTGTTGACCTTGTTGGACATCTCGAGCGGCACTGCCACACCGGCAGCAATACCGATATACAGCGCCATCGGCCAGCGCGACAACCAGCCGTACTTCCGGGAGAAGCGCGTCCACATGAGAATGCCGAGGATCCCCGGGACGATATACCACGGCTGCGTTGAATTCAGCCACAACATGAACCAGTCGCCGTCGGCCAGCTTCTGGAACAGGTTCGGCACCATGGTGCCGTGCCACACGATTATCACGAAATACCCGGCGGACACGCCGACAACCAGATGCTCGGCCAGCTTGTAGAAGGGATTGTCCTTATACAAAAAGGAAAACGTGGCCAGCGTCAGGAAGGCGCCCAGGGTCGTCCACAAGAATGTTGTGAAGTCCATACCTCGTTACCTCCCTTCCAGCTGTACTTTGCGCCGAGTGACGAAGTAGCCGATGTTCCCGATGATGATAAACAGCAGGATAACGATATGCGCCGGCAGCTGCACCCGCATACCGTCAATCGCCAGCCCGGGATTATCGGCCAGTCTTTCATACTGGGCCGCGCCAAGCATACCGCCCATAATCCCGAACACCTGCCCGGAATTGAGGTACGGATAGTACTGCGCGGTCATGACGCCGGTCAGACCGAGCGCCAGCGGGAAATTGTAACGCCCCTGCCCGTACGAAATCCACGCATCGGTGATATTGCCGCCCGACAGGTCGATCAGGCAGGCCACGTTGTCGTAGTTGAGCACGCCACGCATCATCGGAATGGAATCCAGCGGCGTCCCGTAATAATCGGTCGGGAACGAGATCCGGAAGTTCTGCCCCATACTCAGGATGATAATCGAAAAGTACGGTTTGTATCCGAGAAACGTGTAGTCGACGCCGTTGACGATTTGCCGTCCCTTGTATTCGATCCCGTTGTAGGTCCGGTCGAGTGCGACCGAGTCAGTGATGTCCCGAATCGCCTGGTCCGCCATGCCGGGGCCGTTCTGCGAGAGCGCCGTGAAAATGATCCGCAGGTTCTTGCGGAATGCGTGTTCCATGATCGCGTAGGTCATGGGGTGCAGCTCCGCCTGGTTCGACGGATCGTAGTCGATCGCGACAAACACGATATCACCCGGCGGCAACGAATCGATGAAGTCGTAGATGGACCGGGTCTCCTTGGTCACGCGGATCGGTATGGAGTAGTCGACATAATAGCCGGCCACACACACCACGGTGAGGAAGAGAAAGACCCAGCGCCGGTCAAGTCTCATTAACCGATCAAAAAAGTTCATAGTCTTCTCTCCTTACCCTTGTCCCATGTAGCCGCGTTCGATCCCGAGGATGATCTTGAGCGCGGTCGCCACGATGCCGAGCCCGATGCCGATCACGATCGCCCGCTGGGCGGCGAGATTGGGCACGTTCATCAGCCAGTTGGCGACCGTCTCGATCCACGCCCCGAACATCGGATTAAACCGCATCATCACGATCAGCGCCGCCAGCAGCAGCAAGGACGCCACCACGCTGCGGGCGCGGAAGGCGCGGTAGGCCGCCGAGGCGATGAAAAACGCCAGCAGCGAAAACATCGTCGCCTGGATCGGAATAAGGATATAATCGAAGAAATGCCGGAACATCGAATTGCTCAGGCCTTCAGCCGTGTAGATGTAGAACCCGAACGACCCGTCCTCCCAGTTCGTGATGCCGAAAAACATCATAGAGAACAGACCGGCGAGGGTGATAATCGAATAGCCCCAGTTTTCACGCTTGCGCCTGATCTTGTCCGTCGAGACACGGATCAACGACCAGATGCCGAGCGCCATGGCGAATCCGCCGATAATCGTCAACCAGTCCAGCAGAAACTCGTACACGAACTCCGATCTTTCGTGCGGCACGAAATACTGGAAGATCATGAAGAAGCCGGCCAGGAAGACAAGTATGAAAGGTAGTTGTCGTCTCATCAGTCATGTCCTCCTAATCCGACACTCTGAACCAGTCTTTGAATTGTGCGATCCACTCGGCGCCGGTGAGATCCCCCACTACGAGGGCGACAAAGGCCAGCACCGCACAGGTCACAAAGAGCGCCTTGGCGTAATCCTGCGCCTTGAGCGATCCAAGCAGCACCGGCTCGCCGCCGAGGTAGGCCGACGCCGCGTAGAGCTCCTCGCCGATCAGCGTGAAGTCGCAGGCGACGACGAAGAACGGAATCTGCGCGATCTCGTCGGTGCCGGCAATCTGGATCGACCCGGCCAGCGCGCCGGTCTCGGCGAGAATCAGCGACTCGGCATAGAACCGTCCCATGTACACGTTCGTCGCGGGCAGCTGGCGAAGCATCACGCCGTTGACCGCCGCCACGTACGCGAACTGCGACTGCGTTACGAAGTACACGATATCTTCGTTGTAATCATCCGGTCGACCGGCGTCAAGATACGCCGACTTCACGACCTCCTGCGCGACCGTCATGACGATCGGGTCGTAGGTCGGAACGATCAACTGCGTCTGGTACTCGGCGACACGCTTGGCGACGCGGCTCAAAATCGTGAACGACGCGATCGTCGCGATATCGGCCGCCGTGCCGAGGCCAAGCACGTACAGGATCGGTTTGCCCATTTCGGTGGCGCGGCCGATCGCATCGTCAACCGCTTCGATTCCCGCCAGCGGTCGAACGTACAACTGCTTGCCGCCGCGCGCATGGGACACGAACGTCACCGTCAGAATAGTGAAAATGAGCACCGAAATCAGCACCACCGTACGCCCCGTGTTATACCACTGTCCGGATGCCTGCACCGGACCGTACCCCTCGGATGGCGTAAAGATGGCGGCATCCGACGTCACGGCGTCGACCCGGTAATACAGGTCGGTGAAATCGGGCAGGAAATCCGGTGAGACCTCGTCTTTGGAACCGGAGTGCCGGAAACCGGTCGCACCGGGGACTTCAGCCCCCACCGAATCCCAGCGGCCGCCTCCGGTCGACGGGCCGGCGGCGCCGTAGGCGGCCGGCAACGAGTCGACCGCCGCGAGAAAGGCCCGACGGAAGCTCTTGACGGAATCCTTGGATATTTCAACCTCGCCGGTCATCGCGGCCAGCGTGTCCTCGAGCGACCTCCGCACCTGGTCCATCCAGTTCACGGTCGTGTCCGAGAAATCGACCCCCTCGGGAAGTGCGACCGCAAACGGCAGTTCGGCGACACTCGCGACGCCCTTGCTGAGCAGCGACAGGGCGGAGTCGACCAGCGGCTTGTAGACGCGAATGGGCGGCAGGCTGCTGCGCGCCATCTCGTACATCTGGCGGAGCGTATCCACGTGATACGCATACGCCGGCTTCCACATCATGATCCGGTACCGAACGACCGACTTCGCCCCATCGGGACTCTCCAGATCGTCGACCGACGGTGTCCAGCTCAGGTCGATGGCATGGCCGTGATCGTTGTTCCTGTCCCGGCCCACAAGCCCGGTCACCGGCGCCGGCGGCGCGATCGCGGCGACCTCCACTGCCGTCGTATCCACCGGCGGCGGGTCGGTCTGCGCCGTGATCACGGTGCCCGTCAGGCACACGAAGACCAGGAACGCCCGTAGCACATATGTCATAGTCCCTCCACAGTCATGAAGAGTACCTGCGTGTAATATCCTCAATCAGCCGATCAGTTCCAGCCAGTCCCTGAACAGGAAGGTGAGCCGTCCCACCAGCAATGAGATGCGGCCCATGACGGTGTAACCGAACGACGCACCGAACGTGATCATCAGAATCCAGATGCCCACCCTCGACGCCGATCCGAACAGGCCCGTATGCTCCTTGGAAAAGAAGAAGTAAATCAAACCGCACATGACGCCGACAAAAATCACCCAGTTCGACAGCATCATGACGAACTGCCCGTCGATCGCCAGCGAGAAGTCGCTGAAAAACGCTCCTGTCCCCTGCCAGTTCACCAGCAGCGGCACAAACGTGGCCGCAATCTGATTTACGAAGTCGGAGCGCATGTAGCCGACGAAGTTGATTCCCGCGGTGTATCCGATAATCAGCGCCAGCGGCCAGCGCGAGATCCAGCCGGCCGACTTGGACAGTCGCATCAACAACAGCAACCCGAAAATGACGGGAATGATGTACCAGAGACTGATGTCTTTGGACGGCGTCTCGAACCAGGCCGCCAAATCGGAGGACAAACGCGGAATCAAATTGCGGACCAGCGTCTGCCAGAACCCGAGCACCATCCAGTAGGCGGCGGAAACGCCGACAAACAGGTGCTCCGCAAACTTGTAAAACGGATTGTCCTGGTACAGGAACGAAAACACGGCCAACGTCAAAAACGCCGCCGCGGTTGTCAGGAAGCCGCGCAGATAGGGATTGTCGTCGCCGCTGAACGATGCGCCCTTCAAAATCCAACTGACCAGAAACAAAACGACAACGGCGCTGAGGATGACGATCGATGACCGTTTCACCGTTTCATCTCCCTTCTTCGCCCAACGAAGTAAGCGACATTGCCGAATACGATGAAGGCGATGATAACGACGTGCGCCAGCGTCTGCGGCCCCATCATCACCAGACCCGGCGTGCCGCGCTCGGCGAACTGCGGATACTGCTTGATCAGTTCAGACTCGTACTCCGCCGCACCCTTGATGCCTCCCAGAATGCCGACCACCTGGTCGGGGAAATACGGGTACATCTGCGGCGCCACCACGGCGGCCACCCCGACCGCAACGGGTACGCTGGCACGGTCTCCGACAAAAAGCACCCACTCCTTGGCGCCGGGCTTTCCGCCGCCGAAGGTGACGACAAGGTCAAGGTCACGGCACGATGAAACACCCTCGAAAATCTCGATACTGTCGAGCGGAACCGAGTTGACGTCCGACGGGAACATCTTCTTGAAATCCGATACGATCACGTTCAGAACGCCTTCGTTGCCGGCCGTGTATCCGACCGAGACGTAATCTCTGCCGTCGATCTTGTCGGGAAACTCGACAGGTAGAATACGACGCATGGTCTGATCGAGCAGCCCCTGCCCCGTCGCCCAGAGAGACATGAAGATAACTTTGTGATTCTTCGCGAGGGCATGGCGCATGATTGCGTCCGCCATCGGCTGTACTTCGGGCGCCATGGCGGGATCGAAGTCGAACGACAGCAGCACCCGCGAACCCTCGGGAAGGTTTTCGATATGGTCAAACGCCCGCTTTACGACCGGCGTCGCCTGTTCCTCGAACGTGATCGGAAAGAGAATCGGCACGGAAACGGATAGGAAGATAAACAAGAAGATGACGCGGCGGTCGACTTCGATTGCCTTGATTGACACGTAGAGAAGCGCGAGCAGGCCGAGCCCGATGACGAGCAGAGACACATAGGTACCTGCGGTAGCCTCGCTACCGGCGGCCAGCAGCAGCAGGGGGACGTCGAAGATCATTTGCCGTCATCCCCCAGGTACGTCCGTTCGACGCCGAGAATAATACGCAGCGACATCGAAACGACACCCAGCCCGATTCCGATCAGGATCGCACGCTGTCCGGCCAGGTTTGGTGAATTCATGATCCAGATAGCCAGATTCGGGATCTCCATCGCCGACAGGCTCGACGGCATCCACGCGGTCAACATGGTGCCGAACGCGGTGCGACCGAGCAGAATGATGAAGGCGGCCACCAGCAGAATCGTCGCCTCACGGTTTTTGGCCCGGAACGCGCGATAGGACGCCGAGGCGATGAAAAACGCCAGAAGCGAATACATGGTCGACTGAAGCGGAATCAGCACCGAGTTGAAAATCATCCCGAACAGGGACTCCTCGGCCGTCACCGAGGCGGCGATGCCGCCCTCGTTCCACACCTTGAACAACCCGGCCCAGAGCATGACGACGAATCCGACCAGCGTGACGATCGAGTACGCCCAGTCGTGCTTCCGGCGCGAGATTTTCGTCAAATGCACGCGCAGCAGATTGCCGCCGCCGAGGAAAAAGGCGAACACCGCGATGATATCGAAAAACACGGAGAAATCTTCGCCCAGCGTTTCGATAGGCGGGCTGAACACCGACACGATCAGCAGCGTGCCCACGAAAAACGTGATGAACAGGGGTACCTGGCGTTTCATGACTATTCCACCGCCGCCGAGAAGATGGTCGACAGACCGTCGGCCAGCCAGTTGAAGAAGCCGATATCAAACGCCTGCCCGAGCGTCACGGACAGCACACCCAGCAGAATGGCCGCCATGGCCAGTCCCTTGCCGACATCCTGACCCTTCAGCGAGCCAAGCTGCTTGGGCTCGCCGGAAAGATACGCCGACGCCGCAAACAGCTCTTCGCCGATCAGCGTGAAGTCACACGCGGCGATAAAAAACGGCAGCTGGGCCGGTCGCGCGGTGCCGGCGATCTGGATTGCGCCGATAGAATTTCCGGTCTCGGCCAGAATGAGCGATTCGGCGAAAAACGCGCCGAGCAGAAAGATCGTGGCTGGTTTCTCGCGAACCATGATACCGTCCACCGCGGCCACGTACCCGAACTGCTCATCGGTCACGTAATTCACCATGTCGTCGGAGTACGCGTCGGGGCGGCCCGCGATCTGGTAGGCGGCCTTGATCGTCTCTCGCGCCGCCGTCATCACCAGCGAACGCGACACCGGCATGCGGATGCGCGTGTCGTAGTCGGCGATCTGCTTGGCGACCCGCCCCAGTATCGTCAGCCCGGCGATCGTCTGTACGTCGTCCATGTCCTGTATGCCTGGAATAAACAGTATGGGGCGGCCCATCTCGGTCGCGCGGCCGATGGCCTCGTCGACCGCGTCCAACCCCGCAATCTTGCGGACAAAAAGCTTCTTGCCCGCGCGCGCTTTCCAGATGAAGTAGATGACCGACGAAGATATGCAGAACGCGATCACGAACAGCCAGACCAGATCGAGATGCAGATACTCGCGCTTCGGCGAAATCGCCTGCGTTTTGATCGACGCCACCGTATCGGTGGCGGATACCGCCGCGACATAGTACACGTAGCTGGAATCTTTGCTCAATCGTTCGTCGCGGAACGAGGACGCGCCGGGCAGCGCCGAGCCCGCAGGCATAAAAGCCCCGCCGCCCGACGAACGGAAAATGCGATAGCCCAGGACCAGCGTGCGGCCGGGCTGATCGTCAATCGAGGGCACCCACGACAAGACGAGATGCTTGGCGTTGTCGTACTTGTAGTCCTCGGCAACCACCGAGGTCGGAGGCGCGGGCGGGCGAACCGCGATTGCGGTATCGGCGGGCGCGATGGAAACGGTCTCCGACTGCCCCGATACGGAGACGGCGATAATACTGATGGTGAAGCACGCTGCGAGGACAACGACCGTGAGGCGAGTGCGACGTCCCCCGTCTGTCATCGGCGCGAATCGCACTAGCGAATCAACCCCAGCCAGTCGCTCAGAAGAAAGTCTATACGTCCGATCAACAGGGACATACGGCTCATCACCGTGTAGCCGAACGACGCGCCGAAGGTGACCATCAGAAAGAATATCCCGATCTTCGCCGATGCCCCGAACGCCCCTTTGTGCTCCTTCGAGAAGAAGAAATATACCAACCCGGTAAACGTGCCCACGGCCACGACGATGTTGCCGATGATGACATACGCGGAGGCATTGAAGCCCGGCCCGAACAGCGGCATCACGGTGTCCTGCACCTGGCGCATGACGTTCGAGGAGAAATAATTGATCAGGTAAAATCCGGCGGTCGCACCCACGATAAAGGCCAGCGACCAGCGCGACACCCAGCCGATCTTCGGAATCAGGCGCAACAGCATCAACAGCCCCAGCGCCGCGCCCACCAAAAGCCAGTAATCGGGCTGGGCGTCTCCGGTCGGGAACACGCCGACCCAGAACTTGCCGTAGATGTTATCCCAGAACAGCGTGACAAACCAGTAGCCGGCCGAGATGCCGACAAAGATCGACTCGCACAGCTTGTACCACGGGTTGTCCTTGTACAGGAACGAGTAGATCCCGAGCGTCAGAAACGCGGCGACCCAGAGTGCAAAGTGTTCCCAGAACATCTACTGACCTTCCACCGTCATGCCGACAGGTTGCTCTTCCGGCCGCCCATGAAAAACGCGACGTTGCCGATGATGATAAACGCGATCACGATCATATGCGAAAACGACTGCGACAGCATAAACTTCGTGCCCTTCGCCTCATGACCGGTCATCTTCTCGAACTCGGCGGCGCCGTTCATCCCGCCCAGTATGCCGATTAACTGTCCCGACCGCAGGTACGGATAACACTGGGGCGCCTGCACCGCGGTGTTCCCTGCGCCGAGTTTGACCCCGTAGCGGTCAACCGCCACCTGCACCCACTCGATCGTCCCCGGGTAACCGGCCGAGAGATTGAACACGTAATCGACGTTCGAGAAATTCTTGACGTTTCTCACGATCGGCAGGTCTTCGTAATGCGTCCCGCTGTAGTCGGTCGGAAACATGGACCGGAAGTCCGATCCCATGCGTTGAATGACGAATTCGTTCCCGGTTTGAAAACCCAGGTTGCAGTAATCCACACCGTATTGCAGGCCGAGCGACGCGTACTTCTCGTCTTGCATCACGCGCTCGATTGCCTGGTTGGCCTGCAGCGGTCCCTGGGGCCAGAGCCCCATGATGATGACTTTGAACTTACGATCGAACGCGTACCGGAAAAACGACTCCGCCATCGGCTGCAACTCGGGCGCGGACGGCGGATCGTAGTCGAATGAAACCAGCACTTTGGAACCGTCGGGAAGCGACTCCAGCCCTTCGTAAAGCGAACGAACCTCGGGCGATGTCGGTATGTACTGGCTGATGGACATGAACAACGGCAGCGCCACGGCGAAGCCGACATACAAAAAGACCGTGCGCCGGCCCACCAGCCGGCCCTTGATAGTCATCACCAGGATCACGATCAGCGACGCCGCCAGTGCGACGATCACTAATACAGACACCGCCGGCGAGAAGCTGACCCCCGTCATCCAGCCGGAGACTTTGCCGGCATAGATCACGGCGCTGAAGAGCAACACCAGGACGACGACAAGGATTTCTTTCACGCGAGTGCTCATGTCAATCGCCTCCGAGGTGAGACCGCTCGATCCCGAGAATAATCCGCAGCGAAGTCGACACGATGCCCAGCGCAATACCGATCATGATGGCGCGCTGTCCGGCCGTCTGCGGGAAGTTCATGATCCAGGTGGCCAGGTCGGTCAATCGCCATCCCTCGGGCATAAACGCCGTCAGCGCGTCGCCGACCGGCACCCGCCCGAGCATCACGAAAAAGGCCGCCAGCAGCAACAGGGTCGCCTCAAAATTGCGCGCCCGGAAGGCGCGGTAGGACGCCGACGCGACAAAAAACGCCAGGATTGCAAACATGGTCGACGACAGCGGCGTGTACACGAAATCGTACAGCCACGTAAACTTGGTGCCGGGGTCACGGAACGCCTCGCCTTCGAGGAACCCGATAATCGCGATCAGCAAAAAGCTCACGATGATCACGACCGCGTAGCCCCAGTCTGACTTGCGCCGCGCGATTTTCTCCAGCGAAATCTTCAGCAGGTTCAGCGCGCCCAGCCAGATTGCGCACGCCTGCACGATAGAGAACCAGTCCGAAAACCAGGCATTCATGCGGTTGAACGGCCAGTGCGGAATGAAGTACTGGACGACGAACACGATGCCCACGATGCCCGTTATGATCAGAGGAATTTCTCTACGCATGCTACTGTATCACCGAAAAAAGCCTGGAGAAGCTCCATATACCGAAGGTCTCGAGAACGAGCCCGACGACTATCGCGATAAGTATGACCGCCTTGCCCATATCCTGCCCTTTCAGCGATCCAAGCAGCTTGGGCTCGCGCGACAAATACGCCGAGGCCGCAAACAACTCCTCGCCGATCAGCGTGTAGTCGCACGCCGCGACGAAAAAGGGCAACTGGGACGGCATCCCGGTGCCCGCAATCTGAATCGCCCCGATCGAATTGCCCGTCTCCGCGAGAATCAGCGACTCGGCGTAAAAAGCTCCCATGAAGAAAATCGTGGCGGGCTTCTCCCGCACCACCATCCCGTCGATACCGGCGGCATAACCGAACTGATCGTCGGTCAGGTAATGAACCTGATCCTCCTGAAAGGCATCCGGGCGCCCCGCCTTCGAGTAGGCTTCCTTGACGATTTCGCGAGCGGTGACCAGCACCAGCGAACGCGAAACCGGCACCTGCAGATATGTTTCGTATTGAGCGGCAAGCTCCGCGACCCGGCCCAGAATGGTGACGCCCGCAATCGTCTGGACATTGTCCATGTCCTGCGTGCCGGGGATATAGTAAATCTTTTTGCCCATCTCGGTGGCGCGCCCGACCGCTTCGTCCACCGCTTCCAGTCCGGCAATCTTGCGGATAAACAACGACTTGCCGGCTTTCGCCTGATTGATGTAGTAGATAATGAAAACGCACAGCAGCAGCACGCCAACCAGTACGTTGATCCGCCGCCAGTCAAGCCACTGGGCCGACGAACTCACCGGACCGGCAACCATCGCGCCCTCGACCAGCGCCGGGGGCACCGGCTGGCCGGCCAGCGCCAGCGTCATCGGAACTACCCGATAAAAATACGCCACGTCGTCTTCCGCACTCCCGTCGGAAAAGGTCGTGGCGTTGTTGGTGGCATCGCCCACTTCTTCAAAAGGGCCTTCCGCCGATGTCGCCCGGTAGATCACATACCGGTTAATGATCCCGCCATCGCCGTCATCGGCCGATGCCTCCCAGGTTACCGTGATCGAGCCGCCGCCGTCGTCTTGCGTATCCTTGACGGTCACCGCGGGCACGGGACGCGGCAGAAGAATCTGCAGAGTAGTGTCTGAAAGAATAGTGTCGGAAGGAACGCCGGGTTGATCCTGAGCGGCCAATGGCGGGGCCCAGGCGAGTACAATCGCCAGTAGAAGCGAAACAATCGCGCGGGAGGTGGACCTCGTAGGTGGCAATGTCAAGCTCAGGCTCCCTTACCGAATATCAGTCCGCACGTGCCGGCACTTTCTGGAGAGACGGCTGATCCGGACCGTTTATCAAACAGTGATTAACCGAAGTGCCCCGGTCCCGTCAGCCTCACCAGCGGGGAATTGCACTACCGTTCCCAGCGAAAGGTGGTAATTAAGAAGCGCTCCACCACCAAGTCAAGCGAAAAAATCGGCTGTCGCCGCCATCTTCCTGCCACACAACAGCTTGCGGGTCCGTTTCGCCATGACTCCGGGCCTCCGGCTCTTCCGACTGAAGCGGGCCTCCGAGGTAAAATGGCGCTTTACAAACTTTGCAGGGTATGTTATACTCGTTGTCTGATTCAGTCGGGGTAACGCGGCAACAACCGCCTATACCTCGAAGAGAGACAATAAGATAGAAGAACAATACACTTTCTCACATAGCGGTTTTCAGATGGCTAAATTCGATAATCCGGACGACATTAAGATCATCGTTGCAACCGACTGCGGATCCACCACCACCAAAGCCATTCTCATTGAGTATATCAACGGCGAGTATCGCCAGACCACCCGTGGCGAAGCGCCGACGACTGTTGAGGCGCCATTCGAAGACGTTACCATGGGCGTGCTCAACGCGGTCGGCGAACTCGAGGAGCTCTCCGGACGCAAAATTCTCGACGAAAACGGTAAGTTCATCACACCGTCGAGAGGTGATGTCGGCACCGACGTGTATATCTCGACGTCGTCGGCCGGCGGCGGTCTTCAGATGATGGTGGCGGGAGTGGTGCGGTCGATGACGGCCGAATCCGCTGAACGCGCCGCGCTGGGGGCCGGGGCGATTGTCATGGACGTGATCGCGTCCAACGACAAGCGCCTGCCGCATCAGCAAATAGAACGTATCCGGCACTTGCGCCCCGACATGATCCTTCTGTCCGGCGGTATCGACGGCGGAACGACCACTCACGTCGTTGAACTCGCCGAGCTCGTGTCGGCGGCCGACCCGCGCCCCCGCCTGGGATCATCCTACAAGCTCCCGATCATTTATGCGGGTAACCGGGACGCCACCAAAGATGTCGAAAAAGTGCTGGCTGATAAAGTGGACCTCCGGTCGGTCGACAACCTCCGCCCCGTCCTCGAGCGTGAAAACCTCGGACCTGCCCGCGAAGAGATTCACGAGCTGTTTATGGAGCACGTGATGGCGCAGGCGCCCGGATACAAAAAGCTGATGTCGTGGACCGACGCCCCGATCATGCCGACTCCGGGCGCGGTCGGCCTGATCATCCAGACTATCGCCAGACAATATAACATCGAAGCGGTCGGGGTCGATATCGGCGGTGCGACAACCGACGTGTTCTCGGTTTTCCGTCCCGACGACCAGCCGGTCTTCAACCGCACGGTATCGGCGAACCTCGGCATGTCCTATTCGATCTCGAATGTGTTTGCCGAGGCGACGCTGCCGATGGTCATGCGATGGGTTCCGTTTATCATGGATGAGCGCGACCTGCGCAACCGCGTGAAAAACAAAATGATTCGCCCGACGACCATTCCGCAGTCGATGGAAGAGTTGATTTTCGAGCAGGCCATTGCGCGCGAGGCGCTGCGCCTGGCCTTCGTCCAGCATAAGAACTTCGCCACCGTGCTGAAAGGCGTCCAGCAGCAACGGACGATCGCCGACGCGTTCGACCAGAGCTCCTCCGGAAAAACGATCGTCAATATGATGACGCTCGACATGCTGATCGGCTCCGGCGGAGTGCTCTCACACGCGCCGCGCCGCCAGCAGTCGGCGCTCATGATGATCGATTCCTTCTTACCCGAGGGGATCACCCGGCTCGCCGTGGATTCAATCTTCATGATGCCGCAGCTCGGCGTACTCACCGAGGTTCAGCCGAAAGCCGCGACTGAAGTGTTCGAGAAAGACTGCCTGATTCACCTCGGCACCTGCATCGCCCCCGCCGGGGTGTCCAAAAAGGGCGGACCGGTCATGAAGTACTCGATTGACCTCCCCTCCGGCCAGGTGAGCGGCACGCTCAACTTCCTGGAAATGAAGCGGTTTGAACTCGGGATGGGACCGGACAGCCTGCCGCTGAGGGCGAAGGCGCGGTTTGAACCGGAACGAAACTTCGATGTCGGCGCCGGACCCGGCAAAACCGTTGAGCGCGAAATTCATGGTGGCGTGGTCGGTATCATTCTCGACGGGCGCGGACGACCGTTTGACCTGTCGTCGCTGAGCGAACACGAGCGCGTGTCGCATCTCGTCTCCTGGGCCACCGAACTGAATATTTACCCCGAAGGAGCTCTGAAGCACGTAAAATGAGCACGCAGAGTTCCCCCCTACGGAAAACAAGCCGGCTTGCTGTTGTGGTCGGTTTGCTCGCTGTCATCGTACTCTCGACCGGCGCACTCGCCAAAGTGTTCGTCTCGCTGAACGGTGGGTTCTACATCGAGTACCCGGATCAGTGGTGGCAGGTCGACTACCAGACGGTAGACTACTACCTGCAGCAACTTCAGGCCGACCCCGACACCTATGATTACGACGCCGTGTTTTCGGCCCGCAAGCTCGCACCGTTCCACGACTATGAGTACCTCATCGTCACCGTGGACACGAGCGGCGAAATGGATCGGCGGGCGCGCGATTCTGTCGTTGCCGAGCTGGCCGACCTGTTTGGCGAGGAAGTCCAATACAGACCAATTCAGGAGTCTTTCGCGGCGCTGGAGGTCGATCGCCCGGCCTATGACCGGGATCGGATGTTGTTCATCCGTCTGACCGACGTAGGCGATGAACAGCAGGGATTCAAGAAGCACCTCTACTGCCTGCGGTTCTACGAAAAGGGGACCGCACATTTCTACTTCTTTGCGCCCGACTCGACCTTTGACGAATACCGTCCGCAGTTCTATGACATCCTCATGTCGTTTTCCACCGAAGACGTGGCTCAGCGAATGCCGCGTGAAAGTGTCAAGCTGGCCGACCCCGAGCACCTGCAGAAGCGGGACGGCGCCTCCGGGGTCTCGAAAACGACGGTGGTGATACCCACAGCCGCGGTGGTGATCATCATCATCGCGCTGGCAGCGCGTCGCAAACGACGCAACCAACACGAGAAAGAGTAGTTCGATATAGGGAAGGGTACCCCCCATGGGTCACGCGTATACGCCCGGTCTGAAAGTAACGGATCAAGTCGTCATCAAAAAGCAGCGCATTCTCCCGCTCAAGGGTGATGTAATCGTCAAAGTCGGTGACAAGGTCGAGCCGCAGACGGTGGTCGCGCGCACGCACCTGCCGGGTCAGGTGGTCCCGATCAACGTCGCCAACAAACTCGGCGTCCCGCCCGAAGACCTCGAGCTGGTGATGACCAAAAAGGCGGGCGATCCGATCAAGGAAGGCGAAGAGATCGCGCTGTCGGTCTCCTTGTGGATATTCAAGTCGCGCTGTGCCGCGACCATCGACGGCTCTATCGAGTCCGTCTCAAGCGTCACCGGCCAGGTGCTGCAGCGAGGGCACCCGACTCCGGTCGAAGTCAAGGCGTACGTCAAAGGGGAAGTGACCGAAGTCATCCCCAACGAGGGCGTGGTCGTGACCTGTATCGGGTCCTTCGTTCAGGGCATTTTCGGCATCGGTGGAGAGACGTTCGGCCCCATTATGATGGCCACCCCGGACAATTCGACCGTGCTCGACGAAAACATGATCAACGACAGCATGAAGGGCAAAATCATCGTCGGCGGCTCCCAGGTCACCGCGGCCGCGCTGAAGAAGGCCATCAAGGCGGGCGTCAAGGGAATCGTCACCGGCGGATTCGACGACAAAGACCTTCGCGACTTCCTCGGCTACGACATCGGGGTCGCCATCACCGGCTCCGAAGAGATCGGCGTGACGCTTGTCGTGACCGAAGGATTCGGCAAAATCGACATGGCCCAGAAGACCTTTTCCCTTCTGAAACGTCACGAGGGCGAGTTGGCCTGTATGAACGGGGCCACCCAGATCAGGGCGGGCGTGATTCGCCCGGAAGTGGTCATCCCCACCAAGACCGAACATGTGGCGCAGGCGGAACAGAGCGGCGAGGTACTCGGCCTGCAGAAAGGGTCGCCCATCCGCGTCATCCGCCACCCCCACTTCGGCCGACTGGGCCTCGTCACCGATCTGCCGGCGCCGCTCCAGACGCTTGAATCTGAATCACGCGCGCGAATCCTCGAAGTCGAGTTTGCCGACGGCTCCCGGGCAATCGTACCACGCGCCAACGTGGAGATGATCGAAGGCTGATTCGATCGATCAAATGAAAAAAGGCCTCCCGCCTGATGACGGGAGGCCTTTCAATTTCGGTAGTTCGCTCTTAGTGTCCGGCGCCTTCGATCATCTTCTTGCCCGCTGCAGCGGCGGAGTCAATCATCTGCTCGCCCGCAGCGGCGGCGGAATCAAGCAGCGCTTCCCCTTCGCCGATCAGCGAGTCAACCACACCTTCGTGCATCCGCGTGGTATCGGCCATCTCGTCGGCGTGACCGCCGGCGGACATGTCGCCGTCCTCGGTCTTCTTCTGACCGCAACTGGCAACCACGGCGATCACCAGCACTGAACAAAACAGCAGTATCAGCAGTTTCTTCATGGGTACGGACTCCTTACGACTGAACGAGACAGTTTACAACTAACTGCGTCAAAAAGGACCGTCCCGCAAAACAAGTCAAGTTTTTAGTCGCACCCGCGGACTTTTTTTGCCGGTTCGGCTATTGTTGTTGACAGTCTTTGCACATGAGTCTAATGATTACAATTCGGGTAATTTTTTCCCGCCGCCCGCCTGTCGCGGCGTAAACTTTGTTCTGAAAGGCGTGTAGAACCGGTATGGAGAGCATCTCGATTTGGCAGATTATCAAACAGACGTCCACATTCGGCGTCTTTATCCTGATTGTGCTGGTCACCATGTCACTGGTGTCATGGGCCATTATCGGACACAAGTGGCGCCTGTTTCGCGCCGTGTCGCACGCCGACGCGCAGTTCCGCGCCCAGTTCAGCCGTTCGCGACGCCTGGCGGATTCGATCGGTCAGGCCAAATCGTACGCCCTCTCTCCGCTGGCCACCATGTATACCGCCGGCTATGAAGAGATGACCCGGCTGCGCGAACTCAAAAACGAGGGCGGCGGACTCCAGAACCAACTCGATCGACTCGACAACGATGACTTCGAGATCGTCGAGATGACCATGCAGAAGGTCGGCACCGATGAATTGTCGCGGCTCGAACGACGAAACGTCTTTTTGGCCACCACCGGATCTTCGGCCCCCTTCATGGGCCTTCTCGGTACGGTCGTCGGCATCATGGATTCGTTCTGGTCGATCGGCGAGCGCGGGTCGGCGTCGCTGGCGGTGGTCGCACCCGGTATTGCCGAAGCGCTGCTGGCCACTATCGTCGGACTCGGCGCCGCCATCCCCGCCGTGATCGCTTACAACTGGGCGAACAACTTCATGCGACAGCTGACCGACCACACCAACGCCTTCGTGCTCGATTTCATCGCCCGCGCAAAGAAGGAATCGCGATGATCCGTCGGCGCCATATCCGCTCGTACCACACCATGGCCGATATCAATATCGCCAATCTCGTTGACGTGGTCCTCGTGCTGCTGATCATCTTCATGATCTCCGCGCCGCTGCTGCAGTCGGGTATTGAAATCGACCTGCCGAAAACGACAGCCGCGGCCATCGAGGAAGAAGCCGAAGGCGTGGTGATTACGGTCGACAAGAAAGGCGGCGTGTATATCAACGACGTTTTCTCGAACCCGACCAATTTCGAAGAGCGCCTCAAAGCGGAAATGGTCAGTAAGAACACCGGGTCGGTATACGTGCGCGGCGACTCCGCGGTCGCGTACGGGGCGGTGATCGACATCATCGGCCGCATGAAAGAAATGGGCATCGAGGCGATCGGCCTGGTCACCGGACACGAGGAAGGCGGGCGAAAATAGCCGTGCGAAAAGCAGCCTCCATACGCACCGACCTCTCCTCGAAAGACATCACGCTGTCGGTGATCCTGCACGTGATGATCGTCGCATCGACGTTTCTTCCCGTGACCTTCGCCTCGCGGCCCGACACGCTCGGCAACGTCATCTCCGTCAGACTGATCTCCGCGCCGCCGCTGCCGGTCCAGCCCGACGCCCCGCCGCAGCCGATCAAGCCGCTGACGATTCCCAAAGCGATGGAAGCGGAACCGGAAGTAATTCCGATCGATGACCCGGTCACGGCCAAGCCGGTGAAAATCCCGGAGACGAAGCCCGCGCCCGTCAAAAAGCCGGAACAGAAAAAACCCGACAAGACACAGAAAAACCTCGACGCCGTGACCGGCGATACGCGCCGCGCGGGCACGGCCGACGGCTCTACCGATGTCGAAGTGAGCGCCTCCGGATCGCCGTTCGCCGGCGCTCGCGTCGACAACGCCTCGTTCGACTATCCGTACTGGTTTGACCTGGCGTTCACACAGATAGCGAACAATTTCCAGAACCCGATCAATACCGACGCCAAGCTCGTGTGCGTGGTCTATTTTCAGGTTATTCGCTCCGGCCGGGTGCTCGAAATCAAAGTGCAGACGCCCAGCGGCGTCCCGGCCTTTGATGACGCCTGCGTCGCGGCGATCGAGCGCTCCAAACCGTTCACCCCGCTCCCGAGGGAATTCCGCGACGAAATCATCGGGATTACCGTACCGTTTACGAACAGGTAAAGGACTCGTAATGAAATTCGGTCTGGCAGTCTGGGCAACACTCGTCATCCTGGCCGGCAGCGCAGCCGCTCAGGACACGAGCGTCCGCACCATTCCCTTTGACACCATCTCCGGCGGTTTCCGTGCCATCCCGGTGGCGGTTGACAACATGAAACCCGCGACCTCGGATCCGATCTCCGCCGACGACTCCCTGCTGATGCAGTACGTGGTGCGTGTGATTCAAAACGACCTGGATTTCTACGCGGACTTCGAGCTGATCCCGCTCGATCCGTTCTACATGGAAACGTACGAATTGACCGAGCTCGATATCGGCGGATGGCAGCGCCTCGGCGCTGATTATGTCGTGAAGCTCGACGGCTCCTTCCCCGGCGCCAACATGCGCGTCACATGGCGGCTGTATGATACTCGCTCTCGACGGGAGATCGCCGACGGTCATTTCGACTATCATCGCCAGTTCTGGCGACTGCTGGCTCACGATGTCGCCAATCAGGTGGTGCAGGAAATGACCGGCGACCCGGGCATTTTCCGCACGAAGATCGCGTATATCAAAAAGATCGGCCAGGCCAAAGAGCTGTTTATGGCGGACTACGACGGGGCCAACGAAAAGCAACTGACCAATAATAAATCGATCAACGTGTCTCCCGCCTTCGCCCCCGACGCCGAACACGTCTATTTCACCAGCTACAAAGGCGGTTCGCCGCAGTTGTACCGGGTCGATGTGAATACCGGCGAGGAACGGAAAATCGGCGATTTCCCGGGATCGGTAACCGCGCCGTCCGTTTCGCCCGATGGCAAGAAAATCGCCTGTGTACTTTCGAAAGACGGCGACCACGAAATCTACGTGCTGGATCTCGAAGGTCGTATCATCAAGCGTGTGACGCGACATCCGGCAATCGAGTCGTCTCCCACCTGGTCCCCCGACGGTCGTTATATCGCGTATTCGTCGGACCGGACGGGATCGCCCCAGATCTACATTTCGGACGCCGACGGTATCGAGACGCGTCGGTTGACGTTCGCCGGAGGATATAACGACTCGCCGATCTGGTCGCATCGCGGTGATAGAATCACCTTTGTCTCTCGCACGCCGCGCGGACGGTTCGACCTGGCCTCGATCGATACGTCAGGATACGACTACCGCATCATGACCCAGCTCGGCACGAACGAAAATCCCCACTTCTCCCCCGACGGCAAGCACATCGTCTTCAGTTCCACACGCCTGAGCGGAGGAGATATTTTTACGATGGATTTGTCGGGACGCAACCAGCGGCGACTGACTTCCGAAGGAAACGTCACAAATCCGGCCTGGGGGCCGCTTCCGAGGCGGTGACACGCCGCAGGGGCGCCTGTCGGTACCCTCGGCCGCCTTCCGGGGTCCGAGGTATCCCGACGCAGAGACTGTCCCGGGGGGGAATGTTTGGTCGATTTTTGTTGACCCGGACGTGCTCGTTGTATAGATTCGAGCCGTTATTGGCTTGACACAGATAACTTTACGCTATACCCGCTAGGAAGGGCAGGGAAGTATGAAGAAAGCGCTTTTTCTGTTACTGGGTGCCACTTTTCTGATGGCGGTTCTCGCCGGCTGCCCGGGGAAGACCCCTCCGCCGCCGCCCGAAGAACCTACTCCGGTAGTACAGGATACGACTCCGGAACCGCCGCCGCCTCCGCCGCCGCCGCCACCGCCGCCGCCGGAGTTGAAAGAATCACAGCTCGAAACCGTGTATTTCGATTTCGACAAGTTCAACCTCCGCCCCGATGCAATGACGTCGCTGGATAAAAACTACGAGAAACTCGTGGAATTTCCGAATGCGATGCTGATGCTCGAGGGACACTGCGATGAGCGCGGCACCGTCGAGTATAACATCGCGCTCGGCGAGAAACGCGCCAACGCGGTGAAGAAATACCTCGTGGACCGCGGAATCAATGCGGCTCGCCTGTCGACGATCAGCTATGGCGAAGAGCGTCCGGCCGACAACGGCCACACCGAGGCCGCCTGGGCCAAGAACCGTCGCGTCGAGTTCCGCATTATCTCGCAGTAGCCACGATTTGTGGTGGCAATCATGTTTAGTGTAAGACATATGCCAAGAACCGCCGTCGTCCTGACGGCGGTTCTTCTTGTCGGCCTGCTGTTCTCCTCGTGCGCAACCAAGCGCGACGTCGAAGAAATCAAAGACCAGTTGACGCGGATCGAGTCCCAGAATCGCACCAACGCCAATATCGTCGAGCGCGTGGACTCACTGATCGCGACGTCGACCGCATCCAACAACGCGCTTCGCTCCGACGTGCGCCTTTCGATGGCCGAGCTGCAGCAGCAGATTTCGACCCTGCTGGAAAATTACAACCAGCTGGTCAACGAGTTGAACCAGATGCGGCGGCAACTCGAGTCACGCGGGGTGCTGAGAGGATCGGTCGGCGATGCGACCCACACCGGCCCGACCAACGCCGCTCCGGGCACGCCGCCTCCGCCGCCGGTGACAACTCTGTACAACTGCGACTCGACCTACGATGAGACATTCCTGCTTGTCCGGGCCGAGCAGTACGACCGTGCAATCGACGGCTTCAGGAACTTCCTGGCCGAGTGCGGCACGCACAGCAACGTATCCGATGCCTATTTCTGGATCGGCGAATGCTACTACCGGCAGGAACGATATGATCGGGCCGTGCCGGAATTCGAACACCTCGTGGCGACCTATCCGAAGTCATCCAAGCTGGTCTCGGCCATGTACAAGATCGGACGCGCCAAGCAGGAACTCGGACGGAAGGATGAGGCGCGTACCCTGTTTCAGAAGATCGTCAGCGACTATCCCGAGTCTCCTGAAGCGCCACAAGCGAAGGACCGTCTCAAGGAGTTATAACCCGGTGGACACGGGGCGATTGGAAATCAGCATTATGCCCCCGGCCGATGAAATCCCCATCGGCCGGGGTTTTTATCAACTGGAAGAAGACACGCTGTACGTCCAGCTTGCCCCGTACGATCCGGCGCACCGCTTTTTCAATTACCTCGAGTCCGATCTCATCCGGTTCGACCTCGACAAACACGGGATGTTGCTGTTTGTGGAAATTCGCGAGGCGCGGCGACGCTGGGAGGTGGTCGAGAAATTGACCGTCCCCCATTACGCGCAGCCGTCCGATATCCGGTGGCTGGACTTCCGCGCGGCGCTGCCCCCGGCGCGTTTCTTCACCAATCCGGACCGCGACCTGCTCATGGTCGAGTTCAGCGACCGGCCCGCCACATCGAGCTATCAGCCCGCGTGGTCGGTGATTGTCGATTGCGATGACACCGGATGCGTGGCCCGCATCTGGGTCACCGATATCGTCGACGATCTCGCCGGGCAGGACATCGCCGCCTTCCGGAAAAGCCGGCCCGATCCCCCTCCGCAGGCATAAACGACTTGTGATTGACACCCCCGACCGCCGTCGATACTTTACGGCATGGCATCCCCCGACAAGAAACTGCGCGATGAACTCGCACGACTGCGCGCCCAAATCCACGAACACAACCGACGCTACTATGTCGAGGATAACCCGAGTATCTCCGACGCCGAGTACGACCGGCTGTTCGACCGGCTGCTCGAAATCGAGTCGCAATACCCGGAACTGGTAACGCCCGACAGCCCGTCTCAGCGGGTGGGCGCCCAGCCGTCGCAGAAATTCGAACCGGTCGAACACCGGGTGCCCATGCTGTCCCTCCAGAAAGTGACCAGCCGGGAGCAATTCGAGGATTTCAACCGTCGAGTGACCGAGGGTCTGGAACGGACGGATGACATCGAGTACGTCACCGAGCCCAAGCTGGACGGTCTTGCCGTGGAACTGGTCTACAAAAACGGCGTGTTCGTACTCGGCTCGACCCGGGGTGACGGCGCCACGGGTGAGAATATCACCCCCAACCTCCGCACGATCCACAGCATCCCGCTGCGGTTATCCGATGCGGCCGCCAGACGGTATCCCCTCCTGGAGGTGCGCGGCGAAGTCATCCTGCGGCTGTCCGATTTCCATCGTATCAACGAGAAGCTTTGCGCCGAAGACAAACCGCCGCTCGCTAATCCACGCAACGGCGCGGCGGGCTCCCTCAGACAGCTCAATCCCAGAATCACGGCGTCACGGCCGTTGTTGTTTTATGCGTACGGCATTTCCGACTGGCGTCTCGATGGTTTGCGGTCACAGCGCGACGTGTTTGCGTTCCTGGCCGACGAGGGATTCCGTGTGAATGATTTGGTCGCCTACCCGAAAGGTGTCGATGCGGTTGAACGAGTATTCGAACAACTCACCGACCGGCGCCGCACGCTGGATTACGAGATCGACGGCATGGTGATCAAGGTGAATGATTTCGCCGATCAGGAAACGCTCGGACAGATTTCACGCGCGCCGCGATGGGCCGTCGCATGGAAATTCGCCGCCGAACTTGCCGAAACCGTGCTCAACGATGTCGAGTTTTCCGTCGGCCGCACCGGGCAGGTAACGCCGGTCGCCAAGCTGGAACCGGTGCGGGTGGCGGGGGTCACCGTGTCGAACGCCTCCATGCATAATGAGGACGAGGTGAATGCGCTCGACGCCCGGATCGGCGACACGGTGGTCATTCGCCGTGCCGGCGATGTCATCCCCGAGGTGGTCGAAGTCGTTCGCGAAAAACGCCCCAAAAACGCCCGGCCCATCATATTCCCGAAAAACTGCCCGTCGTGCGGTTCCGAGCTTGTCCGCCCCGAAGGCGAAGCGGCGTGGCGATGCCTCAACCTCGCCTGCCCGGCGCAGGTCGAAGGCAGGCTGATTCACTTTGCATCGAAAGGCGGCTTTGATATCGAGGGCCTCGGCGACAAACTCGCCCGCCAGCTGATTCTCGCCGGGCTGGTGAAAGACCCTGCCGACCTGTTCTACCTCACCAAAGAACAACTGCTGCCGCTTGACCTGATGGCCGAGAAACGCGCCGCCAACCTGATCGCCGCAATAGACCATTCCCGCAGCGCGGACCTGCCCCGCGTGGTCTATGCCCTCGGCATCTTCGGTGTCGGTGAGGCCGCCGCCCGACTGCTCGCGGCGCAGTACGGGACGATCGAAAAACTCGCCGATGCTACAGCTGAAAACCTCGTCTCCATTCCCGGCATCGGTCCGGTCATCGCCGCCACGGTCCACGAGTTTTTTGCCCACGAGGATACCCGCAGAATGCTTGCAAAGATGCGCGATGGCGGCGTCGTGTTCCCTGAGCACAAAAGCGTTCGTTCCGGCGGGCCGCTCGCCGGCAAGACCTTCGTCATCACCGGGACCCTCTCCCGCCCCCGCTCCCACTTCAAAAACGTGATCGAGCAAAACGGCGGCATCGTCACCGGCTCGGTCTCCCAGAATACCGACTATCTCCTGTGCGGGGCCGACCCCGGCTCCAAACTCGACAAGGCGAAAAAACTCGGGACCACCGTCCTCGACGAGGACGCTTTCGAAAAGCTGCTGAAGTGATCCCCCCTTACGCGCATCAAGGTAAAGACCTCTAGCGTCCTCTCCCCCGCCTTACGTCACCGGATCATCAGAGTTCGTAGATGTCGTCGGGAAGGTTCTCGTTGAGACGCTCGATCAACAGGTCGCGTGCTTTCTCCAGCGCAATGCCGCGATGACTGACGAGGTTTTTCTCGTCGAGCGTCATTTCGGCGAACCGCTTCTTGGCCGGCGGATAGTAAAACACGGGATCGTATCCAAACCCCTCGCGGCCGGTCACATCTTCGGCAATTCTCCCCTCGGCGACCCCCTCCACCGTCTCCACCGAACCGTCGACCCACGCAATCGCGATCACACAGCAGAATCGGGCGGTGCGCTTGCGGTCCGGCACCCCGGTCAGCTCGCGCAGCAGCTTGCGGTTGTTGTCCGCATAGGTGCAGTTCTCCCCTGCGTAACGGGAGCTGTACACGCCGGGCGCCCCGTCAAGCGCGTCCACCTCGAGCCCGGAATCATCGGCCAGCGACGGCATCCCGCAGAAGTCGCGGATTGCGGTCGCCTTGATAATCGCGTTTTCTTCGAGCGTCGCGCCGTGTTCTTTGGGATCGGGAAACTCGAGAAAGTCATCGCGGGTGAAAATCGAGATCGGCAGATCATCGAGCAGGTCTTTGATCTCCCGGATTTTGTCTTTGTTATTCGTCGCCAGAACGAGTTGCATCTACGGTTCCGTGTAATCGAGACTCTGCCTAGTACTGCCCTATATCTATCCGCGTCACCTTGTCGATATTCCACCCCAGAAACCGGCTCGCCACTTGCGTGAACTTCTCCGGAACATCGGACACGTAGAACTTGTGCTCCCCCTCCACCCGGGGATGCTGCGACGCGCGCGAATGCAGCAGGCTGGATTCGGTCAGCCGACGGTACACCACCCGCGCGGTCTCCTCGCCGCTGTCGATAAGCACGACCGTGTCCCCCATCACCTCGGCAATCACGTCCTTCAGCAACGGATAATGCGTGCAGCCGAGTATCAGCGTGTCGATCTCGACATCGTGCATCGTCTGCAGGTAGTCCTGCGCGATCAGGTAGGTCGCTTTTTTGATATATCCTTCCTCGGCCAGCGGCACGAACAGCGGACAGGCCAGCGAGAAGACTTTGATATCCGGGTCGTTTTCATGGATAACGCGCGCGTAGGCGTTTGAGCTGATCGTTGCGTTGGTGCCGATAACGCCGATCCGGCCGTTTTTCGTTTTCTCCAGCGCGGCCGCGACACCGGGATGAATGACCCCCACCATATCGATCGTGTAGTTTCCCGCGATCTGGTCCAGCGCCACCGACGACGCCGTGTTGCAGGCGCACACGATGAACTTGACTTTCTGCTCCAGAAGAAAGGCGATATCCTGCGCCGTAAACCGGGTGATAATCTCCTTGGAACGCGGACCGTACGGTGTGCGGCCGACATCGCCGAAATAAACCACGTCCTCGTACGGCAGCAGCTTGAAAACTTCGCGGGCCACCGTCAGTCCGCCGACACCGCTGTCGAAAATGCCGATTGGTGCATCCATGCGTTGTACCGTGTTATTGCTTTGCGGCCAGCTCGTACTTGGCCTTGAAGCGTTTGATTGCCTGGTAGATGCCGTCCGCAACGTCCTTGTGGAAATCGCCGTCGCGGAGCAGCTTCTCCTCGGTCTTGTTCGAGATAAAAGCCGCCTCGACCAGGATGGACGGCGTATACACTTTATTGAGCACGAAAAACCCCGCCTGGTCCACGCCGCGCGCCGGGCTTTTGAGGCGACGGCGAAGCTCCCGGTCGACCATCATGGCAAAATCATGCGACTCGACCTGGAATTCGGTCATGATCATCTGGTTGAGTATATCGCTGATCGGATCGAGCCCCGGCGAAAACGACTCGTCGTGATCGCGGTCCTGCGAGTCGGCCAGTTCCCGAAGGAAAAACGAGTTCTCGAACTGCTCGACCGCCCGCGCCGAGTCGTTTTTGGCGGGCGCGAGGAAAAAGACGTTCCAGCCCCGGACATTTTTTTTCGGCGACGCGTTCGCGTGAATCGAAATGAACAAATCCGCTCCCGCCTCGTTGGCGATTTTCGCCCGCTCGTCCAGCGACACATATTTGTCCCGGTCCCGCGTCATGATGACCTTGAACTCTTTCTCCTTGCGGATCTGCTTGGCCAGCTCCCGCGCAATATCGAGCACCACATCCTTCTCGCGGGTGCCGTCCGCCCCGACCGCCCCGTAGTCCTTGCCGCCGTGACCGGCGTCGATAACGATCACGTCGATCTTGTCGTCCGGCCCCACCGCCGGTTTCGGCGTCGTATCGAATTCGAAATCGGTATCGGCGATCGAAATCTGGATGCGCGGCGGATTATAGACCAGCTTGTGGTTCAGCGTGCCGATCCCCCGGCGAAGCCGGAACGACACCTGCCCCGTGTTTTCCACCTGGTGCGTCTTGAGATCGTACATGTACCGGCTGTCGCGTCGCGACTCGATCCTCGCGCGGTTGAGCCGCGCGTCGCGGATCGACACGTTCACCCAGTTCCCTTCGGTGACAAACAGCTCGTACGCAAGGGCATTGGACAAAAAAATCTCGATCAACAAGCCGTTGGCTTTCGGACTGATCCCGAGATCGGTCACGTTGAAATAGTCGGAGTCGACTCGTATCGTCTCGTTGTCGGAGTTCCACGACACGTTTTGCGCCACGACTCGGTCCAGGAACGGAATAAACGTCATCGCCGGCACGTACACCTGCCCGTCGCGAAAGTCCACCGGGTAGGTCAGGTTGAACAGGCTGTCGGCCATCCGAAAGTACGGCGCGCCGATTATCAGCGTGAACGCTACGTCGTTCTGCGTGTAGATCACGCGATGGCCGATCATCTCCCAGTCGAGCGACCCGCCCAGTATCTCCGACAGCTGCGACAGCGAGACATAAATGATCCGGTTGTTTTCGATCGCCTCCACCTTTTCATAGCCGCCCGAAATGGAGACTTTGACGTCCCGCGCGAACGCCGGACCGGCCGACAGCGCCATGACCATCAGCAACGACAACAACCGCGTCACGAAAGGAGTCATTTATCGAAGGTCCTTTTTCAGTGCCTGCTTGATGCGACGATCTGCCTCGGCTTTGGCGATCGCGTCGCGCTTATCGTACTTTTTACGCCCGACCGCCAGTCCCAGTTCGACCTTGGCGCGCTTGCCCTTGAAATACAACGCCAGCGGTATCAGGGTCATGCCCCGCTGCACCGTCCGCGCGGTCAGTTTGCGGATCTCCTGCCGATGAAGCAAAAGCCGTCGCGGACGGTCTGGATCGAGCGTATCGTGCGTCGCCATCTTGTACTTCGGAATATGCAGATTGCGCAGGACAACCTGTCCGCCTTCGATCGCCGCGTAGGCGTCGGCAAGATTGACCTTGCCCTCGCGAAGCGACTTCACTTCGCTGCCGCGCAGTTCTATGCCGGCTTCGACCGTCGAGAGGATCTCGAAATCCCGCCGGGCGCGCCGGTTTTGGGCGATCATCCGAATCTGTGGCGTCCGCTGTTCCATCGACGGAGAATAGAAAAACGGGCCCTGCTTGGCAATGTAAAACGCCCCCACGACATCGCCGCGCGGCAGGAGAACGCCGCAAATCGAACGAAACTGCCGAATCGTGTCAGGAAATCCGGCGCCCTGTCGATAAAAATCGATACGGACACGAGTTCCATCGAGATACGACCAAGGAGGGGCGAGCATGCGTCAGGACTCCGCTGCGAAAAAAGCATCGATCCTGGTCATCGACGACGATCCGATGATCACCCGGCTGGTGGCGACCGTGCTTGAATCGGACGGTCATGTCATCCATACGGCGAACGGCGGACGCGAGGGGCTGTCGCAGGCTCGCGCGTTATCGCCCGATCTCATCTTTGTCGACATCACCATGCCCGACATGTCGGGATACGAGGTTACCCGGCAGCTGAAAGAGGATACGGCGCTCCGTGATACGCCCGTGATATACCTCACCGGACGCCCGCCGGCGGAGGATGGCGGTCGGTCCTTTTCCACTGGGGGACTGGCGTTTATACGGAAGCCGTTCTCCCCGAGGCAGCTCAAGGACCTCGTCCGGGTGACCCTGATGTCGGTTTCGGACTGACCGATCACGCCTCAAGTGTCTGCGCCCAGCCGCCGATATAAACAAGGAAAGACAAGGGACTGTCCTGCATCAGACCAGTAAGGATCCGAGATGGCCAACAACGTAGCAACACAGCAGGCCCGCGTTCTCGTTGTCGACGATGAGCCGGAAATCACCGATATCGTCGAAACCTTTCTGACCGAGTCGGGCTACGCGGTGAGTGTCGAAAACGCGCCCCAGAACGCGCTGAACACCATCCGCCAATTCAAACCCGACCTCGTCCTGCTCGATATCATGATGCCGCAGGTCGACGGCTACAGCATCTGCAACGAACTCAAAAAAGACCCCACCCTCTCCCATATACCGGTGATCTTTTTGACCGGGAAAGACCGCAACGACGACATGGGACGCTCGTTCAAGGTCGGCGGAGACATGTTCATCAAAAAGCCGTTCTCCTGCGAACGGCTGCTCGAAATCGTCAATATCGTCATCATGTCGACCGGCAAACGCTGACCGGCCTTTTTGCCCACCGCATCCCCCCGGGCGGCCGCTTTCGGCCCCCGCATCTCACCGCTTGACTTTTTTGTGCACTGCACTATATTTTCTGTACCATGCGCGTTATCAAACGGTATAAAAACCGGCGGCTGTACGACACCCGGACCAGTCGCACGATCACGCAGTTCGAGCTGGCCCGGATGATCGAAGAAGGCGAGCAGGTCCAGGTGCTCGACTCGGCCACCGGCAAAGACATCACGCCCACCGTGCTGGGACGGGTCATGGCCGGCCAGTCGGGCCTGTGGAGCGATGTCACCGAAGCGACTCAATTTCTGCATAATGCCATACAATTGGGAAAGGATACCTCCATGTCGATCCTCAAAAACACGGTTCTGGCCTCGATCGGTCTGTTCAACGTGACCAAGGCGAAGGCCGAGAAGATTATCGACGACCTCATCAAGAAGGGCGAAGTCGACAAGTCCGACCGCAAAGCGGCCATCATGGAACTGCTCGACAAGGCCGAAAAATCGACCGACTCCTTCCGGAAAAAGGTCATCGAGGAAGCCGACAAAGCCCAGAAGGGCGTGTCCAAATTCGCCAAAGAGAACATCTGGGTCCGCCCGGCCGATTTGGCGAAGCTTGACGGCAAGATCACCCGCCTGACCAAGCGCGTGCGTGAACTCGAAGAAAAAGTCGCCGCCCTGCACCCGGACAAATAACGGCGGCTCGTCGGGCTAATCGCTGCGCACGGCCGGGATGCCCCGAGACCGCGCGCAGCTCACCGTCGGGAAGGTCCGTCTTCGGTGTACGGTGTCATAAGATAGGTAACATGTTCTGTCGGGACATTGGTTAACCGAGTAGCCCACCCCCGCCTCGGCGGACAGGCGTCCCGGGTGGGATGTCGACGGGTACAAACCGGCGACATAGGTAACAGGTTGATCCGGGATCATGGGTGACACATTTTAACGGTACAAAGCCAACGTACGGATAGTTCGTCTCCGGACCTGCCATTCCTATTGACTCTGTCGCCGGGGGCGGCCCACCCGGCCGCTACTTCAGCAACAGCATCTTCCTCGACGCTTCGAAATCAGCGACCGTCACTTTGTAGAGATACACGCCCGAAGCCAGTCCTGAACCATTCCACTCGATCGAGACAGACCCGGCCGATGACATGCCATCGATGCGATCCACCTCCTGACCCAGCGTGTTGTAGACAGTCAGCCGATACTCACCCGCGACCGGAAGATCGAACGAGATTGTCGTGGTTGGATTGAACGGATTCGGGTAGTTCTGCCGGAGCACGAACGAATTCGGGAGTAATCCCGGAGAGGCTTCTTCAACATCGGTTGGCGTACCCGGGGCGAAAACGAACACCGTATCGCCGACTCGGCCAAACAGGTCCGGCAATGTACGATCCTGACCGAACAGAAACGCGGGATGCACGATCGCACGGCCGAGCGGGATGGAGTCGACGATAGCACCGGTCGCACAGTCGATAGTCAGCACGACCCCGTTTGACTGCAGGCCCACGATGACATTCCGTTCGGGTAGGTAATGATGTGCCACAAAGCCGGTCGGCTCGCTTATCCTCCATACTATGCTGACTGATGAGTCCGCGAAGCTGTAGCAGGCGAGGTGGCGGGAAGCCGTGCTGTCCAGTCCGAGCATGTCGATGGCTCGCCCATGGTGGATGAGTTCATCCGTTGCCGACGCTGGGTCGAAGTTACCGGCGAACAACCGGTAAGAGGCTCCTTCGTCGGTACTGCAGCCGACGGCCACGCTGTCGTGGAGGCCGACACGCAGGTACGTTCCCCACCAGTATCCGCTGTTCCAGGGATCGTCGGCGACGGAGTGCATCCAATTCACGAAACGGGCGTATCCCGCCGATGCGGCGCCACAAAAATCTCCGGTGACATAATCTCCGGCGCTTCCCCACACCTGCCGGGCGGCGAGGTCGAGCCCGTATCGAACGAATGACTGCCCCCCGTCAGACCGCGTCCCCATCGTCCCTTCGGAGAGGGAAGTGCTAATGTTAGCACGAAGGATCACCGCCGAGGGATAACCTGCAGTGTCTTGCTCAAATGCGAGCCTGCCACTCACCTCAACGATATACGTCCCCATCGCCGGATTGTAAAGCGAGATGAGCTCCGGATCGTCGGTCACCGCGCTTGGTTGAGGACCGGGCAACGTATAGAGGGTCACACGAGGCACATGGAACTGGGTACCATGCACACTGCCTGAAGTGTCCGTAAGTACATAAACGAGCAACATATCGTCGCCTTCACTCAGGCGGGCAATCGCATCCGAGAGGTCGATCGGTATGAGCAGGCTATCGGTGATGACCCCAGCAATATCGTAGATATCAATGCGGTCCTGCAGAAGGTCGCTTGCGACGAAGCCACGGTAACCCCCCTCGGCGCTTGCGATTGGGCTTAATCGATGGTAGGTAGCAAGGTCACCAATTACATCCTGATGAAGAATGTCGACCGCGCCTGCGGAACCGATAAATAACAGCGGTGCGAGACCTAACAAAAGACGAGCTATTTTTGTCATAACGTCCCTCCTGCACCAATATACAAAACTCGACTCGCTTGTACAGTTTCTATCTCCGCACCACTGACAGATCGCTTGCTTCAGCAACAGCATCTTCCTCGACCCCGTGGTGCCCCGCCCGTTGGCCCGCCCGCCTGTGGTGGGCCTGCCCCCAGGACCGTCAGTCACCGTACGGAAAGTTCGTCTCCGGACCTGCCATTATCGCCGCCGTGGCTGAGTCCCCCATTGATTGCTATGGGTTCACTAACAGGACCCCCGTTCTCTTCGACGTGACGCTCTTGTTTCCTCGAATCAATCCCCCCTCACTTTCGCTGCATCCTCGAAGGTAAAAACGGCGCGACCCTCTATTGTAGAAAGAGGAGCCTAACTGATGTCTGCGAACCACGCGAAAAACGACCGGTGTACTTGTCTGCCTGACACCGTAACACGGCTGCGGCAACGTCATATCGCCGTCACCGATCCGCAGAACAAAAATGGGGCCCCCTCAAAAATGACAAAACGAACCCCGCCGCGGCGGGCTGTAACTCCCATGCGATCAGACTTGTACAATGACTTTTCCGTATTGCGGCGGAGTCGGGGTTGCACGTTGAGATGCATTCCCGGATATCACCGTGACCCCGATATTCACGGAGGAATCGATCTCAATCATGGCTCACGGCCCCGGCGAGAACAACAACACCAGGCGAGATATTATCCTCCCCCGCCACATCGAGTTAGACAGATTGACACTATAGGGTACCCTGAAAATAACAAAACAAAGCCATTTTGCTGTAACTGGCCCGTCGACAACAAATTACAGGGACTTTTTCAAATTCGCCTATGCGCCGGGAATAAAAAAAAGTGCCGTCAGGCGATCTCGCCTAACGGCACCTGTGGCACGCTTTACCAGTAGCGGATTCGAATACGGATCCGCCCTACAATTTCGCGGCGACCGCCTGCGCCACCTCAAGCGTCGTGTTTTTGCCGCCCATGTCGTAGGTGCGCACTTTGCCCTCTTTGACGACGTCGGCTATAGCGTTCTCGAGCGCGGCGCTCAGATTCGACTCGCCCAGCCAGTCGAACATGAGTTTCACCGACAGAAGCATGGCCATCGGGTTCACCTTGTACTGGCCGGCGTATTTCGGCGCGGAGCCGTGGGTCGGCTCGAAGACAGCGTACTTGTCGCCGATATTGCCCGAGGCCGCAAAACCAAGACCGCCCACCAGCTGCGCACACAAGTCGGAGACGATATCGCCGAACAGGTTCGAGGTCACCAGCACGCCGTAGTCGAGCGGGTTCTTGATCAGCCACATGCACATGGCGTCGATATTGGTCTCCCACAGTTCGATGCCGGGGTAGTTCTTCGCCACTTCGCGGGCGGTACGGACCATCAGGCCCGATGTTTCCCGCACCACGTTGGGCTTCTCGACCACCGTGACGCTCTTGTAACCGTAAGTCTTCGCGTGCTCGAAGGCGTCGATGATGATATTCCGGCAAGCCGTTTTGGTGTTGATACGAAGCGAGACGGCGATTTCGTTACTCGGTGTTTTGTCGAAGCGCGCCATCTTCTTGTTGTGCTTCTTGACTGCTTCGCGAACTTCATCCGGCAGCGGGAAGAACTCGACCCCGGCGTAGAGGTCTTCGGTGTTCTCGCGGAACACGATCAGGTCGATGTTGTCCCGGTAGTTCAGCGGGTTACCCGGATAACCCTTGCACGGGCGGAGATTGGTGCGAAGGTTGAATTCCTGGCGAAGCCGGACGATCGGCGAGGAGTAGACGTGCCCCTTACCCTGCAGCGACGGAACCAGCGCCTTCTCGCACTCCTCTTTGGGAAGCGACGTGATCGCGCCGAACAACGCGCAGTCGGTTTCGTTGAGGATCTTGATGGTGCGATCCGGAAGCGGGTTGGCTTCGGTCCGCCAGAACTCCCAGCCGATATCGGCGTGGATGTACTCCGCATCGAGTCCGGTCTTGTCGAGAACGATCTTTGCGGCGTCCATGACGTCGTTGCCGACGCCGTCGCCCGGCATCCACGCAATCTTGTACTTAGCCATCTGACGTAATGCGCTCCTTAGCGGTTTATATGTTACAAAGTGACGGTCAGGTTGAACAGGTGCGATGTCCCGAAGTCATTGCTGTACGGGACAAAGCCGTAGTCGAAAGAGAAGTTCCGCCGACGGATGGTTGCGCCCGCGGTGATGTTCCTGGAATCGTACCCGGTCATCACGCCGGCTCGCACGGTGAAGACTTCATGGATGTCGGCCTCCGCCCCCACGTGTACGTGAGGATCGTCGTTGACGTAGACGACATCGAGAGCGCCGAGATACCGGTCGTAGCGGTAGGAACCGCCCACACGGTAGGTGGTCGGCAGCGAGATGTCACGGGAGCGACCCTGCCCGCTCTCTTCGAGCTGGAAGTCAGACCCGAGACTGGTCACGGCTGCTCCCATCGTGAGAGCGTGAGTCGCGCGGACGAGTACGCCGAGATCGACATTGAAGGCCGACCCCCGGTAGCTGGAGATCTTCTCGATATACCAGCCCGCCGCAACACCGGCCGATACGGTCGACGACACGTCGTACCGGAGTCCCGCCTTGAAAGACACGTCTTCGGCATCGAAGGTCGTTATCTCGAACGGATCAAGCGTGGGCTGCGTTCGCCCTTCGATATCGTTGACACCGGCGTAGCGAATCCCGCCGTGCAGACTCCATCGCGCGAACAAGGGAGCAACGAAGTAGCCGTCGGCCAGCTCGATATTCTCCCAATAGGTGTTGTACCCGAACGACACGACAAAGGAGGAAACGCCGCCACCGCCGGCCGGGTTGTACGCCGACGAGAGCGGGTCGCCGTCGATGGACACCAGTGTGCCGGCCATCCCGGAGGGTCGCGCACCCGGTTCGACCCGCATCAACGCGAGCCCGTCGTTAGCCTGAGCGGCGCCCGCAAGAACAATCAGGAGGGCGGCCGTGAACTGTCGCATGTGCATGGTCTGTCACCGCCTCATCACAGGAGAAAGTCGAACGAAAAAATGTGTTCCGAACCTTCGTCGACCCGGTCGGTCGAGAAGGCGTAATCGACGGCCATCGTGACGCTGCCAAACGTAAAGACGTAGCCCGTGCCGGCGGTGAAGCGTTTCTGGTAGTAGCCGGCTCTCAGCGCAAACTCTGGTCGGAGGAAAAATTCCGCTCCCGCGTAGGCGATCGGTCCCTGCTTCTCGTTCATGGATACGTCGGCGGCGAGCAGAAGCTTGCGCGCGAAAAAACGGGCCGAGGAGCCGAGGGCGAACTCGACTGGCACCTTGTCGGTCTGTTCATACCCGATAGCGTCGCCGGAGTACCTGGCGTTGTACTTCTCACTGTTCCAGGCGAACTCCTTGCCGATGTGCTTGATCGTGAGGGCGAGCCGGATATCTTTCACCGGCATGTCGTCGCGCTTTTCGCGGTCGATCAGTTCGTCGACAAAGAGAAGCCCGCCGAAGTCAAAGCCGACCCCGGTCGCCACGACTTCGGGAAACTTTGCGTATAGATAGGAGAGGTTGGCGCCGACCGCGAGGTACTTCTCGAACCGTTTGGCAAACACGACGCTGAACTGGTGGTGGTTCAGCGAGAAATCGCGTCCCAGATCGAATCCGTCGGAGTCCCGCTCGCGCACCTTGCCGGAGCCGGCATACAGCCAGTGGCCGCCGATTGCGGTCTGCCCCTGCACGGGGAACATAAACGTCAGATAACCGAGCTGTCGGTCGAGCTGCATGGCTCGATAGGAAGACGCCACCAGCGTACGATCGAGCAGCGACAGACCGGCGGGATTAAACAGCGGGGCAGCGCCGTCATTCGATATTGCCCGGTAGGCGCCGCCCATGGCGGTCGGACGAGCGCCCAACGGAACCTGGTAAAAAGCGCCACCGTAGCCGCCGTCACCGTCGCCCGCGCTCAGAGCCGGCGTTATCAGCGCAAGAAGCGCACCCATTGTCGCAAGAAACCGTACCATGCGAACTCCTATGGAATCACGGCGAGCTTGCCCCAGTGGACCTCGCCGGTCGAATAGGTGACTTTAAAGTAGTAGACGCCGACTGCCACGAGGTCGCCCTCGTCGTTGCGCCCGTTCCAGGTAATGCCCTGTGCTCCGCTCGGCGTGCCGCCGTGATAGATACCGGCGGTGAGGAACACGTCGTCGATCGGCGTCGCCACGAGGTTCATGGCGAAATCGAATATCTCCAGCGTCACGTACGCGTCGGAGACGACCGTGAAATGGAAGTCAAGTTCCTCGCCGCGATCGGGACGAAACGGCGTCGGAAACGCATAGACCTCGTCGTCACCGGCCGACTCATCGGTGTAATGGAAACGCCGCTGGTCGAAGAAGTCATCGAGATTGATCCGCACCGTGCCGTCGGCCGTCCCCGCCCACAGGTAGTTGTCGATGACCTCGACCGCGTAGACCGGCGTACCGGGGTTCACGAACACTTCATCGGTACCGGCGAACCGAACCGTGTCCCAGGTGTTGTCCAGGCTGTCGGCGGCGCTCATGTCTTTCATAAGAAGACCGCTGTTGCAGGCTGCAAAAACGACTTCGTCGTCGAACGCGAAGTTCCACGCGAAATCGTCGAAATGTACGCCGCGCCACCGGACTTCGACAATGGTATCGAGAATAGTCCCGAGCGTGTCGACGACCTCGACTTCGTTGAAGCGGGCGACGGAGATGCCGTTGCCGCCACTGCTGACCGGGCGGCCCGACGCCCAGAGACGCGGGGGCTGGCCGCCCTGGCGGTACTGGATATCGAGGGCCGGGATGAAGTCGCCGGTGAGTCCGACTCGCACGCCACCGGTGTCTATCAGCAGGGTGTTGTCGAAGTTGTAGTTGATGTTCAAATCGGCGGTCAGGGTATCGAAGTTGGCACGGTGAATCGAGTAACGGCGGACGGAATCGGGCTGGGTCGAGAGCGCCAGGCTTCGGTTGGTGCCAAACACGAGTTGGGAGTCACGGGCAACCACGGTCAGGACGGAATCATCGGATAGCGAGAGACCGCCGGCGGTAATGGAGCCGGTAACGAAGTCCGCGCCCTGACCGGTGACGTTATAGAAAATGCCCTCCTCACCAACCACGTACAGGGTATCGTTGACGATTTCGATATCGGTCATGACCGAATCGACAAAGCGGCCGTCCCAATCGATACCGCCGTCATCGGTGTACAGAAGTACCGCCGTGCCCTGAGCCGTGGCGGGATGACACAAAAGCCACGTGATGGTGTCGGCGGCAAGCCGCTGGGTCCGGATGCCAACGACGCGCTGGGAACGCCGCAACGACTCGACAAAGACCGTGTCTGCGTTGATGAGCGGCGGTTGCGTGAAACTTCCGGCCGCATCAAAAACGGCGGTGACGAAGCCGGAGTCGGTTCCGATGCGGAGGGTGTCGGGCATCACTTCGAGGGCGTTCGCCGCGTTGACGGGCGACGCTGCGTCCAGCGAGTCAAAGAGGATTCGCTGCCACGTAAGGCCGGTGTCGCTCGATACATACAGCCCGGCGGCGCCTGCGGTCATGTACAACCGGTCGCCCATGCGTTCGAAAGCGGTGACGCTGTCAGTCAGGGACGCCGGGGTGATGTCGGTGAATGTCTCTCCCTGGTCGTCGGAGTAGGCGAGTATCGGAGTCAGCGACGGGAGGTCGAGAATACCGAGTAACAGCCGCCCTTCAAACACGCCCAGGGCTGAAATGTATTCGCCGGGGAGGCCGTCGGCCTCGAATTTCGTATCGAACGGACCACCGGTGAACCGGCCTCGGGATAGACCAAGATTTCCGCCGATGAACAGCGAGTACCGATCACCGACCGAGCAGGTATCACAGAAGGCGACGGACCTGATGGTGCGGTTGTACAGCTTGTCGCCGGGCTTGACCCACACGTACTGGAAGATACCTGCGGCGGTGCCTGCCCAGAGAAAAACTGAGTCCGTGTGGGCGGTGTCAGAAATACAGGAGAAATAGCGGTTGCGGAGCGACGGCTGAGCGTTCGGGGTGTAAAACTGCACGGAATCTGAAGGTGTCGGGAATATCCTGCGCCATCCGTCACCACCGTCCTGCGAGGCGAGCAAACCGCCCGCAAAGGCGGCGAAAAACCGCCAGTTGCCGCCGAGGTCGGCTCGATTCATTCCGGTGAAATCGAACACCTGTCGGTTGCCGCCGGTCACGAACGGGATATTCAGGCCGGACGTTCCAAAGTCGACCTGCGTCCATGTGTCCCCGTTGTCGGGCGAGAAAGAGACGCCATCGGAAATCGAGAACAGCTGATCCTGCACCAACTCGTCGTGATTGCTGCCGATCCAGAGCCGGTCCCCTCCCGGCGCCGAAAACAGGGCCGACAGGTTAGCGCTCACCAGACCGTTGGTCTGGTCGTAGCGAAGCCAGGTTTGTCCCGCGTCGTAGGTGAACATGAGTCCTTTGCTGGTGCCCAGCCAGACGGCTCCGTCATGAAGCACGATATCCACCGCCGAATTAGTGACCAGGCCGGTATCAGGCGGTTCGGCGGCACTGCCGGCGGCCTGGCGCGGCGCGGACAATTCGAATGTCCATGGGGTGTCGGCAAAAGTGGCTGGGACGAGGCTCAAGACCAGAAGAAGCGATCCGAGAAATTTCACGCTGCGCTCCCACAAAAAAGCCGTACCCCGTCGACCGACGAAAGTACGGGATTATCTCAACCGTTTGTTCAATGGACGTCGAGAGTTTCGGAAACGTTCATATATCGATAACAGTCGAGATAATAGCGAAAAGACTCCTCTGAGGCAAGCGGTTTGGATCTGTCTGGTATTTCGACTCTTATACAGCGGGTGCGCACCGGGAGTTCCAGTGTCTCCGTGCGGGTAGACAACCGGGGAGAGATCGGGTGCCCGGCAGAAACGGTTGGGGAACTCCGGTGTACAAAAGGCGCGACACCGGGATGAACTCCAGCATTGACAGTCTTCGCTCGCGACCGTATATAGGACCGAGACTCACTCAGGTAACAGGACATATGTATGCATCGTAAAGTGCTTCTGGCGGCATCGGCCCTTTGTGCTATTATCCTGTTGTTCACCGGACCGGGCTGCGATGAATTAATCACTGAAAACAACACCACCGTGGTATTTGATTATCCAGAGGCCGAGTTTTCGGCCAACAAACGCGAGGGATGTGCCCCGTGCACGGTGCGATTCACAGATGAATCCCATGGTCCGGTAGAGGCCTGGAACTGGGTGATCCGGTTTGCCGATACGATTGTGGATTCTTCTCGCGACACCAATCCGCAGTTCATATTCGTCGAGCCGGGCTTCTATTCCGTGTCGCTTGTGGTGCGGGATTCGCTGGATCGGACCGACTCGGAGTCCAAAACGCGCTATGTGCTGGTTTCGAATCCGGTGGCCGCATTCCGAACGGGCGGCAGTCTGACTTTATGCGCGGGCACGCGGGTTGAGTTCATCAATGAGTCTCACGGGGGAATTACGGATTACAAGTGGATGTTCTATACGGCAGACTCGTCGTATATCGACTCCAGCTTTCGCTCAAATCCCGACTACGTGTTTACACAGCCGGGGGTGTATTCGGTGTCGCTTACGGTCAGCGGTGCGTGCGGAGACTCAACAATCGTCCAGCAGGATCTGATTGACGTACGCAGCTGCGCGCTCGTGGAATTCACGGTCAACGGGGGCCTGACCCAGGATACAATTTGCGGCCTCGAGACGGTAACCGTGGACTTCACGATAACCCAGGGGACGGTCGACAGCATTTACTGGTTCTTCTCCCCCACAGATTCCGTTCGCGGCGAGACGAGCCCGGTGTTGTACAGCGGCTATACGACGGCGGGCGCACGGAACATATGGAACAAAGTGTATACCGAAGGGCTCTTTCTGAGCGACACGCTCAAGTCAATCGTGTATGTCAACCCGCTGGCGCAGGCAGTAATCAACACGATCAGCCAGCTCGACTCCAATATTACCAACGTGTTTTTCACCGCGTCCACGCAGACCAACGCCACGTCCTATTTCTGGGATTTCGGCGACGGCGGTACGGAGGCAATTTTCAACCCCACACACGCGTACGACACGGCCGGTGAGTACGCCGTCTTTCTTGTTGTGAACAACGACTGCAACGTGCCGGACACGGCATTTGACACGATTACCGTAACGGATTCTACGACATTCCAGTGACCAAAATCGGAAACTGAGAAAAAAGCCCGTTGACCGCGAGGTCAACGGGCTTCCAGTTTTTATCGGAGCCGATTCAGGCGCCCAATTCCGCCTTGAACTTCTTCGTCATAGCGGGCACGATCTCGAACAAGTCGCCGACTATGCCGTAGGTAGCGATATTAAAGATGGGGGCGTCCTTGTCTTTGTTGACGGCGACGATCGTCCGGGACGTCTGCATACCGACGAGATGCTGGATGGCGCCCGAGATTCCGCAGGCAATATAGAGCTTGGGATTCACGGTTCGTCCGGTTTGCCCGACCTGGTGTTTGTACTCGACCCAGCCGGCATCAACGATCGCGCGAGACGCGCCGAAGGCGCCGTTGAGGGCGGCCGCGAGATCTTGAATGAGCTTGACGTTTTCGGGCCCCTTGATGCCCCGGCCGGCGGAGACAATAACATCGGCCTCGGCGAGATTCTGTGTCGCGGCGGCTTCAACCCGGACGTCTCTGATGACCGCCTTGCCTTCAAAGGCGGCAGCGCTGACGGATTCGACGACAACGTTGCCCGAGCCGTCTTTGGACTCATTGAAGATCTTGGGGCGGATGGAGACGAAAAACGGCCCGCTGTCGGTCTGCAGGGTCGTAATGACGTTGCCGCCGAAGGTGGGGCGCGTGACGGTGAGTTTGCCGCTTTCGACCTTGACGGCAGTGACGTCGGAGGCGGCCCGGCCGCCATTGGCGCCGGCTAATCGCGCTGTCAGCGCCTTTCCGTAGGTGGTTGCGGGGCAAAGGGCGAGGTCAATGCCGTGCTTCGTGACCAGTTCGCCGATGACCTTTGCATATATCTCATCGTGAAAGAACTTGAGCGCGGGGTTAGAGACGGCGAGGACCTTGCCGCCGCCGCGTTTGGCGAGCTCGGCTGCGAGGCTTTCGGCCTGCTCCGCGAGGATCGCCGTATGTAGTTCTCCGCCAAGAGATTTGGCAGCTTCCAGCACTTCAAAATCGGCCGACAACAGGGAGCCGTTCTTTTGCAACGCGATAGCCAGAATCTTCATGCATGTCACCTGCGGGTTGGATATCAATTTCCCGCCAATATAGAATCATCCGCAACCCGAGGCAACCTTTTTCACCCGTCAGCGGCGACCGGTGGCAAGGGTGCCAACGGCTTATGGGACGAGGGTTTAGTTTTGCGAGGCGATTGCCGACAAAAAGAGAAAAGAGTAGTGCTTATCCCGTCCGTGTCGCGGCGTGCCGCAGCTATCGACCGCCCGGTTTCGATGCGGGATACTGCTGTTCTAAACAGGATGAAAGGATACCGGTATGCCGGAGATCATCGTTAAGTACGAAGACAAGGTCATCGAGCGGATCGTCACCGAGAAGAAACGCATTTCGATCGGCCGGACCAACGACAACGACATCGTACTTGAGAACCGCGGCGTCTCGCGCAAGCACGCCATGATCGAGTTTAACGAAAACGCCGCAGTCATTATCGACAATGAATCGCTGAACGGCACGTTCGTGAACAACCGGAAGATCGGCGAGGACGTGCTTCGCGACAAAGATGTCGTCACAATAGGGAAGTATTCACTCATTTACAACTGCCAGGCCACCGGCCCCGCCGACGACGGGTCCGACATGGATGGCACGATGGTTCTGAACACGAAGAGGCAGAAAGAGCTTCTCCAAACCGACCGGTCGGAGCGTGAAATAGTCGCCAAGTACGGAGGCTCGGTATTGCTCGGCGAGGAGAACGCAGAGTTTGCCGAATACGCGCTCGACCGTGAGGTCACTACGATCGGCAAAGCCAAGTTCGTTCATGTCAAGGCGAAGGGACTCATGCTTTCCGGCATCCAGGCGAAGATCACGAAGGAGCCGGAAGGTTATGCGGTGGTGAATCTGGGTCGCAAGGGGAAGACGTGCGTCAACGGCGAGCCGGTCGAGCGTTGCTGGCTCAAAAACGGCGATTTGGTTTCGGTCGGAAAAACGACTCTGAAGTTTGTCGAAGGAGGCAATTAGTGGTTTTTGCCGTGATATCGGACATCCACGCCAATCTCGAGGCGCTCACTGCGGTGCTGGCGGACATACGCGGCAGAGGCTTTGAGTCGACGTACTGCCTCGGCGACGTGGTCGGCTACGGCTGCGATCCATCGGCCTGCCTGGACCTCGTGATGGAGCATTGTGACATTCGCCTGATGGGCAACCACGAGTATTATGCGCTGGGGAAAGTGTCCAGCGAGTACCTCTCCCCGGTCGCCGCTCAGTCCGCAGTCTGGACCCAGCAGCACCTTTCCGACGCGGATATCAAGACGATCGCGGGATTTGATATGGAGGCCCACCTGGCCGATATCGACCTGGTTCATGCCTCTCCGTACGAGCCGGACAGCTGGCGGTATATCCTGGCCACTCAGGAGGCGCGCCGGGCGTTTGACCGGATGCGCGGGACGATTTGTTTTTACGGTCATTCACACCTGCCGATGATCTTTTCTCAGTCACCGGAGGGGGATATTCGTCACCAGGTGGGACATGACATCCAGCCATCCGACGAAAAGAAGTACCTGATAAACGTAGGTTCAGTGGGTCAGCCTCGGGACGGCGATCCCAATGCCTGTTATGTTTCGTTCGACACGGAAAGCCGGTCGGTCAGTTATCACCGCGTTGCTTATGACATAGCCGCGACGCAGCAGAAAATGCGAGCGGCTGGAGTACCCGGAATGCTCGTGGAACGACTTACAGTGGGTCAGTAAGGCGAGGAAGCCATGGCTAAGTATTCATCGTATATTCTGTATCTGCTGATCACGATTTTCATCGTCATCCTGTACGCGAACGGTGTCGGTCCGCTCGACAGCCTGCAGCGTTCGATCAGCGATTTTCTGTGCCGGGTGACCGCGCCGGACTCCCATGACGCCAAAGTGGTCATGGTAAGTATCGACGCCAGGGCGCAGGATGAATTCGGACAATGGCCATGGAACCGGGACCGCCTGGCCGATCTGGCAGCCGCAACCGCGGCGGGCGAACCGAAGGTGCTGGTACTGAATACGGAGTTGTTTGAAGACGCGGCGCAGGACACGGCCGGCTATACGGAAGTACTGGCGGGACAGCTCAGCTGGATCAAAAACACGGTGCTTCCCTACGACATCGCACTGGCGACCTACCGTACCAGCCTGACCAGCAACCCCAAGTATCTGTTCAATAACGCGATGGTTATCGACAACCCGATCGGGTTGATGGCCGAAAACAGCAGCCTGCTGGCACGAAAGGTATTTTTGCCGGCCGAGAAGCTGCTCGCCACGCGGAGTTACCTTGGTTTCAACTATGAGAGTCCGGATGACGATCGGACGCTTCGGCGCACACCGTTGATCGTCAACTACGAGGGATTCTATTACCCGTCGATGGCGCTGATAGCGACCGGGCTTTTCCTCAACGTTCCTCCGGAGATGATCACGGTACACGAGGGCGAGTCCATTGAACTGGGCGCGGCGCGGACGATTCCAATCGACGAGCGCAGCAACCTGTTTTTGACGTTCGCCGACGGTAATCCCTTTACGCAGTATTCGGCGGCTGATGTTCTTTCCGACACTTTCGATCGGTCGCGATTCAAAGATCGCCTGGTTTTCATATCGGTGGACGATCCGTCGCGAGAGGAACGATTCCGCACGCCGGTAAGCGAGCAGGTACAGACATCGGTCGTCAAGGCGACGGCTATCGCGAACATTGTCGACCAGCGCTTCACGATAGAGCGCACGGGGACGCCGATGATCGACATGCTGGTGCTGTTCGGTCTCGGCGGGCTGTGTGCGTTTATACTCCCGCGCGTGTCGCTTCTGTATCGACTGGTAATTCTGGCGGGCGGTCTGGTGGTGCTGGCGAATGTGAACTACGTGCTGCTGACCAGCGCCAACGTGCTGTTCAATTCCGTGTACCTCGGCCTGCAGTTGATCTTGTTCATGGTTGCGTCGCCGCTCCTGGACTCGGTGTGGATCGCGGGTGAGACGCCCGCTCGTCGGCCGACCTCAAAGAAACCGTCGAGAATGGTCGAGACCCGGGACACCGTGAGTCACGGCGACAGCGGGCGTGTCCGCGTGATCGAGTCGGGTTCGTCTGATCCGTTGAATGTGGCCACGGCCGCGATGGATTTCGGCGATAAACAATCGTCGTATGACGATTACCAGATGCTGCAGCTTGACGGATCCGGCGACAAGCCGCCTCTGTCCGATTCACAGCGACACGGCGCCACCAGTGCGGCGGCGACGCATGACGATACGCCCCCGGGACTTCGCGACTCGGACAAAATCGGCATGTCGTCGGACCAGATCCGCATTCCGGAATCGGTGGATGGACTCTCGGAATCGGGTGGCGTGGAGCGGTCGGGTAACATGACCGACAGTCAGAAGGTCGAGTTGCAGCACCAGGCTCCCGACGTCAAGAACCTCGGCCGGTACCAGGTGACCGGAATCCTCGGCAAGGGAGCGATGGGTCTTGTGTACAAGGGCATCGACCCGGCCATTAATCGTCCCGTCGCGCTGAAGACTATCCGCCTCGATTTCGTCAACGATCCTGAGGAGATGACGGAGTTGAAGGAGCGTCTGCACCGCGAAGCCCAGGCGGCCGGGAAGCTGTCACATCCCAATATCGTGACCGTCTACGATGTCGGTTCTGAGGGGCCGCTGCAGTATATCGCGATGGAATACCTCGAGGGCGTGACGCTCGAGGACCTGATCAAGAAAAAGACGAGATTCAACTACCGGATTATCGCGCAGATCATCATGCAGATATGCAACGCGCTGGATTACGCCCACGAGCAGGGAATCGTCCACCGCGATATCAAGCCGGCGAACATCATGATACTGTCGGACTACCGGGTCAAGGTGATGGATTACGGTATCGCGCGCATCGACTCCAATTCGATGACCAAGACCGGAATCGCGATGGGGACGCCCAACTACATATCGCCGGAGCAGCTGAAGGGGATGGCGATCGACCGCCGGGCCGATCTGTTCTCGCTGGGTGTCGTCGTCTACGAGATGCTTTTGGGACGGCGTCCGTTCAAGGGCGAGAACATCACGTCGCTCATCTATTCAATCATGAATCATGAGCCGCAGAAGCCGTCGGACGTGAATCCGCACGTGCCGCTGCTGTTCGACCATATCATAGCCAAGGCGCTGAAGAAGGATCCAGTGGCGCGGTACCAGCGCGCCAGCGAGCTGGCCAACGACATGAAAGATTTCGTGGAGTCGTTCGCGTCTCGGTGATGGCCGGCGACAAGGCTGGATGAGAAAAGCCGCCACGATTCGTGGCGGCTTTTTTATCGATGCGAACCGGCGGGCGGCGAACTCAGTCGTCCTGATCGTGTCCGTCAAGCGCCTCGTCCGTTTCACCGTCCTTGCTGAGAATTTCTTCAGTCAGCGACAGGGCGACGCCGGAGAGCATCACCTCGACGCCCAGCTGGGTGAAGTCCGATGAAATCAGGTCGCGGTCGAGTCCGGCGTAGAGGGAACAGGAAGCGCCGCGTTCGACGACCAGACCGGAGAGGCGGTCGCGCTTTTCGGCGACAAAGGTAACCTCGCCAAGTTCTTCGGAAACCACGTACCCGGTGCAGTTATGCAGCTGGAGGTGGGTATTACCGGTGTAGACGACCACCAGCATTCCGCGTTTTCGGCCGAGCTGTGTCTCGGGATAGATCTCCAGAACGAGGATTCGTTTTTCCTCGGGATTGGAGACCTTCATGCGGTAGTGGTCTTTTTCGAAGGAGACCTTTTCGGGGCCGATCACGGCGCCGATTCTATCTGCGTCTTCCTTGGTGAACTTCGCACTCATATCGCCCTACCTTCGACCGCGCTCAGCCTTGTTTGGTGTCGCTGTCGCTCGACGGCGGTTTCGCGGCGCCTTTTTTGGGATCGTGGCGTTCGATGTAGTCGGCGGCGTCGGTCGACCCCTTGATTTCATCGGTGGTCTCTTTCATCGCCTTGCGAAACTCCCTGATCCCCTTGCCGAGACCCTGCGCCATCTCCGGCAGCCGTTTGGCGCCGAATAGCAGCAAGATGACGGCGAATATGAGGAAAAGCTCCCAGGGTCCCATTCCAAACATCAGACAACCTCCTGTGATGTTACCCGGGTCATTACAGGTACCACCAGCGGAAATAAACGATTACCAGAAGTACCACGAGCACAGACATGAAGTTGATCTTGAACATCAGGCCGAACGTGAGTGAGACGGCAAACAGGTCTATCTGTGTGGTATTGATGCCGATTTGCACGGACTTCGTGAACATTGTTTTGGCCGCACCCGGCGGGAGGTAGGTTCCGATGATATCGCCGACCAGGCCGCCCATGACTGCGCCGAGTACCAGCGCGATGATAATAAACGTGAGTTCTCGTCGTTTCACTAGTCCCCCACCGGGTTAAGTGCGGGCACGGCGGCCCGAACCGATTCAAAAATCCTCAGACCGTCACGCGAGCCGAGAATCGACTCAACAGCGCGTTCGGGGTGCGGCATCATGCCAAGCACATTTCCGTCGGCGTTGACGATCCCTGCGATGTTGTTAACGGAGCCGTTCGGATTTGCGTCGTCGGTGACCGATCCCTGTGCATCGACGTACCGAAACACCACACGGCCGGCATCCTCAAGCTGCCGTATGTCACCGTCGAAATTGTAGTAATTGCCTTCGCCGTGTGCGATCGGAATACGGAGCAGTTCACCTTTGCGGCACGCGCCGGTAAACGGCGTAGCGGTGTTTTCCACCCGAAGCGTAACGTATTTGCAGCTGAATCGCAGTGACCGGTTGCGGATAAGAGCGCCCGGCAGCAGTCCGGACTCGGTGAGAACCTGGAATCCGTTGCAGATGCCGGCAACCAGTCCGCCGCCTCTGGCAAAGTCGATGACCTTCTTCATGATGGGAGAAAACCGGGCGATTGCGCCCGCCCTCAGGTAGTCACCGTAGGAAAATCCGCCCGGGAGGATGACGAGGTCGGAGCCCGCCAGATCTTCAGACTTGTGCCAGAGGAACTCCACATGCTCACCCAGTATATGCCGGATGGCGGCGTAGGCATCATAATCGCAGTTGGAGCCGGGAAATGTAACGACGCCGACTTTCATACTACTTTTTTACCTCGAAGGCCTCGATCACGGGGTTTGCGAGCAGCTTCGAGCACACCTCGTCGATCTTCCTATCGATATCTTTCGCCCCGGCGCTCACTTCAAGTTCAAAGAACTTGCCGGTGCGGACCGACAGGAAGTCATCGTAGCCCATCTGGGCAAGCGCCTTCTGGATCGTCACTCCCTGCGGATCGAGCACGCCGTCTTTGAGGCGCACATACACGGTTGCCTTTTTACTGCTCGTCATCGGTGTCATCCTGTTTCGTTCTGCCGGGTCGAAAAGGCCGTCCGGTTACACGACCGACCCCGGCATTGAAAAGTCGAAAACCCTCTCGAGTCATGCCGTACAATATATACAACGCCACAAACGGAAACAACAGGAGTCTGGGATTCAGCGCGATGGCCAGTCCCGCGAGAATTGTGACGGCAAGCTTGACCCGGTCGCGAGGGCTGGTGAAACGGTCCGGGAAGGCGTCGTAGGACACCTGGGACACCATCAGGAAGGCAAACAGCACGATCATCGTGATCAGCCACTCGGAGTACTCGAGCTTCCCCCAGATGTACCAGCAGAAGATGACAAAGGACACCAGACCGACCGCCGCCATCGGAACGGGCAAACCGAGAAAGTCCTTTTTCTCCTCGGTGTCGGCGAGGACGTTGAATCGCGCCAAACGGTAGGCGGCGGCAATAATGAAGACGACAGAGAGAATCCACCGCCACTCGCCCAGTTCGTGAAGCTTGATGACATAGACGATGACGGCGGGGGCGACGCCGAACGACAGGAAGTCGGCCAGCGAGTCGAGTTCGATGCCGAATCGCGAGGTCGACCCGCTCAGGCGGGCCACCTTGCCGTCGAGCACATCAAGAAAGCCGGCCAGCAGGACGAACCAGCACGCCGTCGTGATTTTGCCGTCAAACGCCGAGAGTATCGCGAAAAAGCCGCACACGACGTTCCCCATCGTAAAGATGCCGGGGAACATCTCTCTGTTAACCTGCATCGCGGCGCTCCCGCAGCTTTTCGGCCGCGCTGCCCGTCTCGTTGACTCCCAGACAGCCGATCACGGACTGACCGCCTTTTACGCGGTCGCCCATAGAAACGTCGATGCGGCTGTCAGCCGGGATAATGAGGTCAGTGCGCGAGCCAAATCGAATCAGTCCGAATCGATCTCCGGCCTCAACGCGGTCGCCCGGCGAGAGGCGGCAGACGATCCGGCGCGCAATGATTCCGGCGATCTGCTTATAGACGACCCGGCGGCCGTCGGCCGCGGTCATGCCAATTTCAGTCTGTTCGTTGACCTGGGACGCTTTGTCCTCGTAGGCGGCCAGAAATTCCCCCGGGTTATACTTGACGTAGTCGATGACCCCGGATATCGGCACCCGGTTTACGTGGACATCAAATACCGACAGGAAGATGGAGATCTTGATGGCCGGGCCGCCGATGACCGGATGGTCGACCAGCCGGTCAATCGCCACGATCTTTCCGTCGGCGGGTGACACCAACAGTCCCGGGCCGGCAGGGATCGGCCGGTGCGGATCGCGAAAGAAAAAGGTAGTGAACAACGTCAAGACGCCAAGCAGAAGGCTTCCGACGAACAGCGATCGGCTGTCAAAGCGGGAAGCCAGCAAAACACAGATGCCGGTGGCGACCAGCCCGATAAAAATGAGGAGCAGACCTTCGCGCGCAATCATCCTTTGAACACTCGCTTGAAGATTTTTGGCACATTCCTCGTGTATTGCTTCAGATCGAAACACGCGTCGATTTCGGCAGTCGACAGGTGCGCCCTGATATCCGTATCTTTTTTAACAAGCTCGTTGAACAATCCGTGCCCTTCGGCCGCGGCAAGGGCATTGCGCTGGACCATGCGATATGCGGTGTCGCGCGAGCCGACCGGCCCGGCCAGCTTCAGCAGCAGTTTCTGAGAAAATACGAGCCCACCGCCAAAGTAGATATTCCGCATCATCCGTTCTTCATTTACGACCAAACCCTTGAGCACGTCGATGAATTTTTTTAGGGCATAGTCGACAATAGTCGTGGCATCGGGGATAATCACTCGCTCGACCGAGGAATGCGTGATATCCCGTTCGTGCCACAGCGCGATATTCTCCATTGCCGTCAACGCATACCCCCGCACCAGCCGGGCAATACCGGAGATGCGTTCGCAGGTGATTGGGTTGCGCTTGTGCGGCATAGCCGAAGAGCCCTTCTGCGACTTGGCGAACCCTTCGGACATTTCCCCTATTTCGGGTCGCTGCAGATTGCGGATTTCGGTCGTGGATTTTTCGAGCGTGGAGGCGAGAATGGCAAGCGCCGCGACGAATTCGGCATGACGGTCGCGCTGCAGCACCTGGGTAGAGATGTCAGCCGGCGCCAGTCCGAGGCGCTTGCACACAGCCCGTTCGATCGAAAGGTCGAGATTCGCGAAATTGCCGACGGCGCCGGAGAGCTTGCCTACCGCCATCGATTGGGCTGCCCGTGCGAATCGGTCGCGGGCCCGGGTCAGGTCACTGTACCACAGGGCAAATTTCAGCCCAGCCGTCGTGGGTTCCGCCAGCACGCCGTGAGTGCGGCCGATACAGGGAGTTAGGCGGTACTTAAACGCAAGACGTTTGATCTCTTTGAGCGCTTCGGCGATTTTCCTGTCGATTATGGCAGCGGCGCGTTTCATGCGGAGAGCCAGAGCCGTGTCGACCACGTCGGAGGACGTCAGACCGAAGTGAAGATACTTGGCATCTTCGCCAACATGCTCCGATACGGCGGTCAAAAACGCGATCACATCGTGATTAACCTCGGCCTCGATTTCGTCGATCCGAGCGATGTCGAATTTCGCTTTTCTTCTGATCGACTGGTATGCTTTGACCGGAATGATCCTGGCATCAGCCATCGCGTGGGCGGCCTCGATCTCGACTTCCAGCCAGCTTTCAAACTTGGCCCGTTCACTCCAGAGCGCGGCCATGTCCGGCAGAGTGTAGCGGTCTATCATCAGCGCTTCCCGGCCTTCCTGTAATCGGAGAGGAATTTCTCGAGGCCGATATCTGTCAGCGGATGTTTGATGAGCTGGTCGATGACTTTGAACGGCATCGTAACCACGTCCGCACCCATCAGGGCCGCCTGGTGAACGTGCATTGGATGTCGCACGGAGGCAACCAGTACTTCGGTCTGGTAGTCGTACTGGTGATAGATGGTGATGATATCTTCAATTAGTTGCATGCCGTCGGTGGAGATGTCGTCGAGCCGGCCCACGAACGGGGAGACATAAGCCGCGCCCGCTTTCGCGACGAGCAGCGCCTGCATCGCAGAGAATACCAGGGTCGCGTTGACGGCAATACCATCACCCGACAGGGACTTCATGGCGCGAAGCCCTTCACCGATGGTCGGGATTTTCACCACGATGTTATCGGCGATCTTGCACAGCTTCTCTGCCTCATTGAGCATTCCCTGGTAGTCAGTGGCGATAACCTCGGCAGAAACCGGACCCGGCACGATGCGGCAGATTTCGGCCAGGATGTCGCGGTACGGGGCGGCTTCCCGGGCAGCAAGCGAGGGGTTGGTGGTCACGCCATCGAGCACGCCCATAGCGGTGGCTCTGGTGATTTCATCGATATTCGCCGTGTCGATAAAAAACTTCATCGGGGCCTAGTCCTGTGTCTAGTATCCCACAGCCACCAGGTACAGACCGTGTGCCGGGGCCGTGAAAGGGATACGGGTTTCCGAAGGAACGTTAATGATATCCGCAAAGGAGGTCAAAGTCAAGTTGGCGGGGTGGTTATCGCGATTCACCGAGGCGATATTCACCATGGCGCCCACAAGCGAGCGTACCATGCTGTGCAGGAAGCGGTTACCACGGATTTCGTATGTCAGCAGGGGCCCGATCGTATGCCATCGCGAGTGCAAAATCGTGCAATCGCCATTGTCCTGTCGGGACGATATCACACAAAACGGCGTAAAATCATGAGTTCCCGCAACGATCCGCGCGGCTGCCTGCAGATCTTCGAAACGCAGCCGTTCCGGCAATTCCCAACGGTACTCCCGGTAGAGGGCTGACCGTTCGCGCCCGATCAGGTAGCGGTACCGTCGGAAACTGGCGCTGAACCGGGCGTTGAAATCATCCGGGGCTTCATCCGACTTCCTGATCCGGATGTCATCGGGCAGGTAAAAATTGAGAGCGTCCCGGTACCGTTCGGGATCGAGGTGGTGCTCGATATGGAAATTGGCGACCTGACCGAGGGCATGCACGCCGGAATCGGTTCGTCCGGCGCCCGTAACCGCGACTCGCTGGCCGGTGACCTGAACTATCGCGTCGGTTATCGCTCCCTGCACCGTTGACTGTTCCTTCTGCATCTGCCAACCGGCAAACGAAGTCCCCTTGTATTCAATGAGGAGTCTGATATTGCGTCGTACCATGGCTATCTCGTCCCCAGGTAGAGAGCCATGATTCCGGCGCAGCTTGTCATCAGGAAGAAGAGTTCAATTGCAGCGAATGAGGTATGCGAATAGAACGTGCGACGGGCTCCACCCCGGTAACCTCGCGCTTCCATGGCCAGCGCCAGCTCGTCGGCACGCGACAGCGCCGCCAGAAATACCGGAACCAGCAGGTAACCGGTTTTCCTGATCCGGGCGAAAAATCCGCCGGAGAAGTCGACGCCGCGAATCATCTGGGCGCTGCGGATGGCGGCAAACTCGTCCATCAGGATTGGGACAAACCTGATTGCCATGAACAGCACGAGTCCCAGGTCATTTACCGGAACCCTCAGGGCCGTCAGCGGTCGCGCCAGACGCGTGAGGGCTTCGGCCAGATCGGATGGGGAGCTGGTAAGAGTCACCAGAAACGCGATGGATACGAAAATCAGCAGTCTCAGGGAGAAAAACGCCGCCATTCGAACGCCACCCTCAGTCACCGCAAACCCCAGTATGCTTGCCAGCGGTTCGCTCGCACGCTCGGAGAAAAGCAGATGATACAGCGCTGTCACCGCAACCATAAACAGAACCGGACGAAAACTGACCAGTAGTCGGTTGGGGCCGACTCCGGATGCGATCAGAGACAGGATCAGCACTCCCAGGATGACACCGTAGAAGACAAACGACTCAGTGAGCAGAGCGAGGATCATAACCAGCACGACCGGGGCGAGTTTAGCCCGGGCGTCGAGCCGGTGCAGAAACGAATCGAGCGGCCGGTACTGCCCGAGAAATGTGGTTGAGCGGTAAATCATAGTGCGACAATCAGTCGCAGGGAATATAGGCTCGGGAGCCGGCACGTGTCAACGCGAAGGCGACTGCCGATCTCTTTCTTCAAAGGTTGCCTGAGGCCGGACGATCCGGCCGACCTTACATCCGGGACAGCATCCTTTTTCCCGGCGCCGCCTGATGAATCTGAATGCCAGATAAAGGGCGGCGCCGGCAAGGAGGACACCGGTGGTGATCTGTTGCCAGAGTATGTCCATCAGTAGCCCAGCCAGGTAAAAAGGTTGTAGGTGACAAAGGCCCCCACAAACGCCAACGTAGTCATGTATGCAAAGGTCGCGACCGCATAAATCCACCCTCCCGCTTCCTGGCGGATCGTGACCACGGTGGCGCCGCACTGACAACACAGGGCGAAGAAAACCATTACCGACAGCGCTACCGCCGGCGAAAAGACCCGTTCTCCCGTGCGGGGGCCGTCTTCCCATGTCGCTCGCCGCATCTTGTCAACCAACGATCCGGAGCTTTCGTCGACATCCCCTCCGAGATTGTAGATTGTCCCGAGCGTGGCAATAATCACCTCGCGCGCGGGGAACGACGCGAGCACGGCCATGGTAATTTTCCAGTCCCAGCCGAGATGCACGAAGATCGGTTCAAGCGCTTTGCCGGCTCGGGCGAAGTACGAGTGGCGGAGCAGGGCGCCCGCCATTTCGCGTTCGAGTTCGCTGAGCCGGAGCTCGTGTGCGATGGAAAGCAGGTGTCGCTGCAGAGCCAGATCGGCGGCGCGCTGTTCGGCATCTGACCGAGGGTCAAACGCGGCGCGAACACGTGCGGCATCCGCATCCGATGCGGTTTCGGTGAGGCTGCTCATGAAAGCGGCGAATTCGGCGCGTCGAACCGGCTCAAGCGCCGCCAGCGCTTCCTGCAACGGGGGTTCGAGTAGGGCAAGCTCATCGGCGTGAGAAGTCTCCGCAGCCGCTTGAGCGACCTCATATTGGGCGACAATCGAGGACGAGCGTGGATAGTAGCTCAAGGCCCAGACGATAATGGTGATGGCTGCGATGACCGTCCCGGCCCGCACGAGAAAAGAGCGCGCCCGGTTGTACACACGAATAAGCACCGAATCCGGTGTCGGAACCTTGTATGACGGCAGTTCCATGACGAAAGAGCTCCGGTCGGAACGGAACACGAGTTTCTTCAGCGTAAACGAGACGAGGACCGCCACAACAATCCCCAGCAGGTAAAGACTGGTCAGCACCAGTCCCTGTGAGTTTAAGATGCCCGCATACGTGCGGTGCGGGATGAACGCGGCAATCATGATGGCGTAGACGGGCAGGCGCGCCGAGCAGGCCATCAGCGGCGACACCATGATGGTTATCAGCCGCAGCTTCCGGTCCTCGATCGTTCGCGTCGCCATAATGCCGGGTACGGCGCAGGCGAACGACGACAACATGGGGATGAACGATTTTCCCGACAACCCGCACCAGCCGAACAGGCGGTCGACGAGAAAGGCGGCGCGGGGCATGTAGCCGGAATCCTCGATCAGCGAAATGAACAAAAACAGAATGACGATCTGCGGCAGGAAGATGACGACTGATCCAACACCACCGATAATGCCGTCGGTAAGCAAAGACCGCAGCGGTCCATCGTCCATGGAACCGGCCACGAGATTCGCAAGCCACCCGAACATGCCGTCCACCAGATTCATGACCGGCTCGGCCCAGCTGAACACCGACTGGAACATCAATGTCATGATCAAGAGCAACAACACGGGGCCGACGACAGGATGCAGAACGATCGTATCGATTCGGTCGGAGCGCGACTTGCGGGCTTTGCCGGCTTTGACTACCTCGCCGCGAATGGCAGCCGCCCGTTGTGTAAGCGGCGCCGTTTCGGCTGCCGACAGCGTGCCGAAGCGATCGCGAAGGCGGGCGCGACCCGCCTCAATCGTCCGCACCAAATTGGGGTCGTGATTGGCCAGAAACGCCTTCTCCGCGGGGCCATCGACATCGAACAATACCCGGACGTATTCGGCCCGGGTGCAATAGCCGTCATTGCCGCCAGCGGCTATGTCGTCTATCGCCTGTTCCACATCACGATCGTAGAAGCGCACATCGTTTTGATGCTGCGCGGCGGAGACCTCGCCGATTGCGGCCTTGAGGTCGTCGATTCCTTCGCGACGGCTGCCGATGACATTGACGACCGGCACGCCGCCGAGTTGAGTCGAGAGCTTTTTCGTGTCGATGACCAGACCTTTTCGGAGAGCGAGATCGATCATGTTCAGCGCCACGACTACGGGCCGTCCGATCTGCATCACCTGGAACAGCAGGTATAAGCCGCGCTCGAGCTGCGTGGCATCGATCACACACACGATGACATCGGGGGCCGGTTCTCCGTCGATCGCGCCGAACAGGGCCCGGGCGGCGATGTACTCGTCGGGAGAAAAGGCAGCCAGTGAGTAGCTGCCGGGGATGTCAAGCAGACAGAACGTTTTGTCGGGGAAGCGGTCGAGGCGGAAATCGCCGGACACCTTTTCCACCGTCACGCCGGGGTAGTTGCCGACCCGCTGGCGCAGCCCGGTGATAGCGTTGAAAATCGTTGTTTTTCCGCAATTGGGATTGCCGCAGATGGCGACCGTCGTGGTACGGGAGGCGGTAGATCGGGCGGGCTGTAGCATACGCGACACCGGCGCCGGGCGTCGGCCCGGACGATCAGTCTTCCAGTTCTACGGCAACCAGCGAGGCGTCGGCGTGTCGCAAAGACAGATAGCTGGCGCCGATCTGAATTTCGAGCGGATCACGAAGCGGCGCATTACGCACGTACCGGATTTCGCGGCCCGGAATCAATCCAAGTTCGGTGAGCCGGCGCACCAACGGCGAGTCTTCGGCGTAGCCGACAACGCGCGCTCGTTGTCCGGGGGTGAGTTTGCTGAGTACGGTCATGCCCTGTGTGCCTCCGCGCTTGCATCGGTGGTGTGATCGATGGCCAGTTTCTCGCGGCACGCCCGGCAGCGCCCTTGAATTTCTATCTTGAATCCCGACGGAACAAAGTCATAGTCGCGGGAAATGATAGCCAATTGGCCGACTATGTTGTCCATGCCGAACTCGGTGAGCTTCTTGCACTCGACGCAATAAAAGTGGCCGTGAGGCGTTTCGGTGACACGGTCATACCGCGTCACGCCGTCTCCCAGGTTCACTTCCTCGGCGAGTCCGACTCTGCAGATCAATTTGAGATTTCGCCAGACGGTTGAGTAGCCGACCGATGAGTCCGCCTGACGCACTTTGTCGTACAACTCATCGACCGAGACGTGTTTGCCCATGGCGAAAAAGGAGCGAAAGATCAACTCCCGCTGCGGAGTCATCTTGAAGCCCTTGGTTTTGAGGAACTCTCTCATCGTGCCATGGTCCTATTATGTTCTCAATTACTCGATTTAATTGAAAACGATTTTCATTTTCGATTATACTAGTATTTCGGCAGGAGTCAAGCGAAATATGAGAATTTTTTCACGTTTTTAATCTATTGGAAGGCAATAAATAAGCCGCCCGTATCCGGGCGGCTTGGAATAAAAACGTAGATGAAATCATCTTTTACTTCAATAGGATCATTTTCCGAGTTTCACTTTGATCTCCGCGCGTCAATCGGTAGAGGTAGACGCCGGTCGAGACCTTCCGCCCGGCATCGTCGGTCCCGTTCCAATCTACGACGTAACCGCCGGGATACTGGAGTTTATCGACTAATGTTCTGACTCTCTGACCGAGAGCGTTATACACGACCAATTGTGTCCGCTGAGGACCGCCGCCGGCGGCGGGGCTGATCGCATACGAAATCGTGGTGGTTGGGTTGAACGGGTTCGGGTAGTTCTGATCGAGCGAGAATGATTCCGGAATTTCGATCCCCTCTCCCTCACCGACATCGGTGGGGATCCGACCGAAGAACTGCATGATTCGAGCGACGAGCGTGTCGACGGACTTGTAGTCTTCCCCGAAAGAGGGCACCGCAGCGAGGTACTCGATCGGGCAACTCATCAGCACGGTACGAAAGGCGCCGCTGTAGGTAACGCCCATGGTGCCCGACTGGAAGATACCCGTGAATGCTTCCGAGCCGCCGTTAACGGCGGTCAGGCGGTTGCACCAGAAGCCCGGCGCGTACGGGTCGACCTCGAAGCTGACCAGGTCGCCGCCGATGGCATTGCCGGCAAGGCCGAGTATGCCCGTTGGCTTGCCCTCGGTGTTGGTTCCCGGATATCCGGCGTGCAGATAGTCACTCAAGAAGGTCGGAGCGTACTCGTCCTGTATCTCTGCTGTTGACGCAGAGGAAATACAGAGGTTCCCGCCGTGATTGAGGAAACCGCGAATTGCCGCCCGATCGTCGACGCCGATCTGCCCATCGGCCGCCCAGTCGAGGTGCGGCGGACCCGTAATCCAGAACACGTACGGGAATTCCATCAGGTCCAGCGAGTCCGGAGCGTCGGCCGCATCCTGGCTTTCCCATATCGCGTATCCGATCCCGAGACGGTCGAAAATGTCCTTGAGCGGCTCCTCGCTGTCGACGCCGTTGTCATCGTCGACGATGAGGAGCTCCGGCGTCCCGATCAGCCGCTGGAACTGGAACTCGAAATGAAACTGGCTGAGGGCCGATATGGTGGAGTCGATCTCAAACGAGAGCGTGAAATTGACGTTGCGGGTTTCGAAGTCCGACGGAATCGAAAAGACGATCGGTTCCGCCAGCCGTGGTCGATTCAACGGCGACAGGAGTAAATCGGTGAGCACGCCGTTGGTGACGAACTGCAATTCCGGGGCGTCGGCGGAAAGAGTAACGGTTGCGTACGCCGCGTTGCGCATCAGGTTTTTGACACGGCAGTTGAACGCAACGGTCTCCCCCGCCTCGAAGTATCCGTCGCCGTCCCCGGCCTGTTCGGTGAACACGAGCGAATCGCTTCCGGTGAAGACCAGCCACGGACGCGACCAGGTGACATCGAGATCAGCATACATGAGCGAATCGGAGTCTGAGATATTCCAGATTCCGATTTGCGTAGTGTCGCCGGTGTTCAGGTGGGTGTTCGGATAGCTATAGGCGTGCAACTCGCGGTTGTTGGTTGTACCGGGAAACGGATCGCCGCCGTCACCGCTGCTGCCGCCGAAATTCATACTCCAGAGACCGTCGGCCTGAACCACGCCAACCTGATAGGCGTTGGGGTTGTTATTGTTGGGCTGGGAAAAGTCCTGGTGATAGATCAACAACCCAAATCCGGGCAGCGCCTCATCGAATCCATACGGCTGGCGATTCTCCACAAAAAACCGCTCAGGCTCCGCCGCGTAACCCGGCTGGTTGCTCATGTAGTAGGCGGACGGGGTCGTCGAAAGAGGAGCGATCTCGACCTGACTCATGTTGCTGAGGACTTCGACCGCGGGCAGCCAGCCCCTGAATTGTTTCGCCCGGCCGTTTGGATGGGCCGGTCGCATTGAATTGCCGTTGTAGCTGCCGGAGGCCATCAGGCACCACCGGCCGAGTCCGGATGATCCGGGGTTGTACTGGGTGTCGTAGTAGTCCGGCCAGCCCAACGTATGACCGTATTCGTGGCAGAAGACCCCGATGGGCGACAGCCCACCACCGGGAACTTCTTCCGGATTCATGATATAGTCAACGATGGCTACTCCGTCCAATGTGAGGGCGGTCCCGATATCCGCAGCATGGGACCAAATCCCTGTTGCACCGCTTTCGGCGCCGAGCCCGGCATGGATTATCGTCAGCCCATGCATGCCGAGCCCGGGGGTTCCGTGCTGGGTGTAGTCGATAACGTTATTGGCTGCCACCGCGGCATCAGTAGCGAGTTCCGAACCTCGGGACAGGCCGTCGTCTATCCAGGTATAATGCACGTACGTTTCGGGCATACGGAAAGGCCCGTAGCACTTCCCTGTTACATACAATTGGCCGTACGACACTTCGAGGTAATAATCTGTCATCGATCCGGTGGGGTTGAGCGGGCGCCCGTCCTGACCGTCGCCGAACAACACCGAGTCGAAAGCGGTGCTGTCTCCGCGAACCAACCCCCAGCTCAGTTGATTGTCCGAAAAATCGACGATGATAACACACAAGTTGATCGTGTCTACATCGGTAGGATCGTTGTCATCGAGTCCGGCGTCTTTGGCGTACCGCTGAAGCTGCTCAGGGGTCCACGTTGACAGGTGCAGTCCTTCGCGTTTCAGGAAATCCTGCCACTGCGCAATCTTCTCTTCGTAGACGCCTTCAGCCTTCCATTTCGCGATAGCTTCGTCGGAGGGCGGCCGGCCGATTGCAGATGAAACCAAAGCTACAACGACGGCGATACAGACAGCGGCGGTAGACAACCTGTTGGACCTCTCCATACCGATCATACCTCTTCGTGACTTCTGGTGCAGCAGGACGAATCCGTCCTGTGTTTGTGAAAGGTAATATAGTCCGGCGAGGGGTTATTTCAAAAGGATCATTTTGCGAGAGTCGGCGTGCGTATCGCTGGAGAGACGATAGAAATAGACACCTGAGGCGACAGTACGTCCGGCGTCATCGGTGGAGTCCCACTCGATCGTGTGGGAGCCCGCGGGGAGAGCGCCGTTGTGCAGCACGGAGACGCGCTGGCCGAGCGTATTGAAGACCTCGAGCCGAACGTCGGACGCGGCCGGCAGCGAGAAGGCGATCGTCGTAACCGGATTGAAGGGGTTGGGATAATTCTGCTCGAGCACAAAGGCCTGAGGCAGTTGATCGCGACGACCGTCGTCGACCGGTGTAGAGATGTCGTACGCATGACGGGCATCTTCGACCGCGCCGTACAGTTCGGTGATCGTGCGGCCGACTACGATAGCAAACGCAACTTCCACCGACTGACCGACCTCGATGTCGAATTCGCCGGACGAAATCATCATGATCATGTCCCCGGTTGTGGAGTCATCCATCCGGCTGACAGCGGCGCTGATGAGGTCATACTGCTCGGTGGCGGAAAAGCCCGACTTGGCGTCTCCATTGGACATTCCGTGGAAGGCATCGAGACCATTCAGAGCCAGCAGACCGACCAGCAGCCCCGAATCGTTGGTCTGCCAGAGCAGGCCGGCGGTCGGGTCGAATTGAAGACGGTCAGCGTGGTCGGAGAGATCGAAATCAGCGAGGAAACCGAAGCTGACATGGGTCAGGCGTTCGATCGAGTCGTTAATCAGCCGGTAACGAACGAGGGCCACGCCGCCGGAGACTTCGTTTGTAAAGTGAGTGGTCGTCTGGTGGATGGCGACCGGAATGGGGATGTCGGCGTACGTATCTACGAACTCGGCGGTGTAATGCACGGCGCCGTCGTCGTCCTGGCGAGCGGAGGCAATTGCCCGAGTCGGCGTGAAGTCGCTGGGGCGAAACGCGCCGTCTTCGGCGCGCAGGGAGCTGGCAAGCTGGAGCGAATTTCGGCCGACCACTATACCGGCCTCATACAGGAGGTTCTCTCCACCGAAAGCGCTGAAGCCCGTGCCGCCGAGGTTGTAAATCGATCCGGCGGCGAAGCCGTACTGGCCGAAATCCGAAACAGTCCACTGGAGTGAGCCGCCTTCGTGGTCGAGGGTGGCGCCGGGCGAAGGATATCCGGCCGTAACTCCGAACGTCAGCGTGTCGACAACCGTGCCGTTCTCCAGCGCCAGGTACAACGTGAAGTCTGCCTCCGAACCATGGACCAAGTCTGCAGCGAGGCGGATCGTGAACGGGGTTTGATTCAGGGCGGTGGTCGCTCCAGAACCGAACCAGAAAGTTTTTATGCTGTCCAGAACGCTTGCGATCGCCGGGTCGTCGCTGACCAGGCGGCCCGTGATCTGGTTGGCGTTGCCGGTCGTGCTTGTCAGCAGAATCTGCATGGAGACGTCATTGCCGGGGAGCGCGACACCGTCGGGGAGGTACGGATCGCCATTCATGACGAACATATATCCGCCCGGCATCGGGAGATGTTCGAGCAACAGGGAAGCATCCACAATACCGTGCCCGTAGGCGTTATCTTCGCCGACCGGACCAAGATCCACGGTGGACTGCAGAAACGCGTTTTTGATCTCTTCAACTGTCGCATCGGGATTGTATTGCCGACAGAGCGCAACAAGGCCGGCAATATAAGGAGCCGCCATGGAGGTGCCGCTCATGAAGGCATAGGTTCCACCCTTTGTGGATGAGTATACGGTGACGCCGGGGGCTACGACCTCAGGCTTGATCTCGCCGGGGCTGCACCGCGACGGTCCACGGCTGGAGAAGGATGCGATCTGCCGGCTGTTGTCAACCGCCCCGACGGAGAATGAGTTCAGCGGAGTGGTGGCACGGTCGGCGGGATCGCGAAGAGTCTGGGCGTTGGGCCCCTCGTTGCCGGCGGCGAATACGGTCACGATGCCTGCAGCCTCGACCGCGTCGATGACGCCCCAGAAGGTCGGGTCGCAGGGCGCGAACAGGCCGGCGGGTATACCCCAGCTATTGAGAATTACATCGGGTACGTCGTCAGTTGTATTGACATCGCCGTCAGGATTGAGAACCCACTGGAAGGCGGCGATAATGTCGGCAAGCGTAGTATTGAAGGTACGTCCCTGATCGATCACCCCGGCGGTGATCCACTCGGCGCCCGGGGCGACACCAAACGTGTCGGTGGCGTTGGAGCCGACCATTATTCCCATCGTATGCGTACCGTGGCCGGCGACATCGTACGGTGTGGCGTTTGGATTGACCGGGGAGAACCACGATTCGGAAACGGGTGCGTGAGTTCCGCGCCACTTGGAGGCGAGCGCCGGATGGGATCCTTCCACGCCCGTGTCAAACGAACAGACCAGCCGGCCGGAACCGGTGAGCCCGCGCTGCCAGAGATACGGGACGTTGAGCAAGTTCAATTGGGTGGACGCCGACGACGTCGACAACTCACCGGCGGCGAGTACGTCGACCGGCTCATCGAAGGACAAAGAGACGTTCTCTACGATCATCCGGACCGTTTCCATGGCAGCGAGCTCATCGATGCGACTGACCGGAAGCGTCACGGCGTACGCGGGGACGATCCAGAAGCGGCGCGATTCACCGTGGCCAAAGGAATTGAGAAAGTCTTCTATTTCTGATGAACCGTTGGCGCGGGCAGACGAAAGCCGGGAAAGCACGGACTTGATGCGGTCGGATCGCTTCATATGAGGCCGGGAGACCGCGTAAGGCAGATTGTCCTGCGCCGATCGGTCTTCAAGGAAAACCACCACTTCGATCAGGCTGTCACTATCGGCGGCCCGGCGATCAAGCGATTGAAGCCGGGGCGAGAGTTTGGCTGGGCCCGAGACCGCATCGACAGCGGCCAGGAGTACCAGGGCAGTGATACCGAAGATGATGGCAAACCGGAGTCTCATACTTTCCTCCATTCAACAGGGTCTTGCTGCAAAGGCTGTGCCGTCGATTGGTACGGACCGACACCCTGCAGGCGGATGCACTCCCGCCGCCGAGGAAATCGTTTAAGATATTGACAGATAATAGCTTACATGGTTATTCATGGAATTGTGGAGGCGAGGGTCGAAAGGAATGTGTCAGCACATGTGTGCAAATTGACGACCACGGCGGACGATGAGTTCCGAAGAGTGCATAATTTTTCAAGGTGTGTCCCGAGCAGCGACCTTATATTCGAGGCATGACTCGATCCCAACACGCGCACGCCAGCAATCTCCCAACCATCATCATTCTCATGGCGATCGCCGTGGCCATCCGTTTGGTGTACTTCTGGGTTTACCGGGCGATGCCGGACTGGACGATGCTTACGGTTGACAACTACTATCACCATCACTGGGCGCAGGTGATTGCCGGTGGAGACGTAGTCGGCGACACGACATACTTCCGGGCACCGCTGTATGTCTGGTGTCTCTCAGCGTTGTATGCGGTGTTCGGTGATGGCCTGATTACAGGTCGGCTTTTTGGTCTCGTGGTCGGCCTTGGCTCGGTATTCATGACCTATCGACTCGCCAGCCGACTGGTATCGCCCGGGGCGGGATTTGCAGCAGGGCTGATTCATGCCGTCTACCCGGCTGCCATCTATTTCGAATTCGAGCTGCTGCTCGACCCCCTGTTCACGCTCCTGCTGCAAGTAGCCATGTACCGGGTTCTACTGTGGTGGGAGCGGCCGACGCCGTGGATGTTTTTTTCGGCCGGGCTGTGGTTTGGGCTGGCCTCGATTTGCAGACCAACCGCGCTCGTCTGGATGATCGTATGCGCGCTGATACCGGTTGCGCTTCTAAGCTGGCGGGTGGGTCTACGGCGAGCCGCGGTGTTTCTTGCCGGAGCGGGGCTCATCATTGTCCCGTTGACCGTGCGGAACATCGTTGTGGCGGACGATCCCGTCCTGATTGCATCGCAGGGCGGTATAAACCTCTATATCGGCAACAACGAGCGCGCCGACGGTCTCTCGGCCGTGCTTCCCGAGCCGCTGGGGCACAACTGGCGGATCGCGGACGTCGTTCACCGAGCGGAGGAAGCTCTTGGCCGGGACCTGACGCCTGGGGAGGTATCGGGCTACTGGACCGATCAGGCCGTGCAGTGGATGAAAGACAACCCGGTTTCGTTCCTGTCGCTATTTGGCAGGAAGCTGCACTACAGCATCTCGAACCGTGAAGTTTCCAACAACCGCGATCTCGCCGAGTACTTTTCGCGGGTCGCATTGCTCCGATACAACCCCATCGAGTTCGGTCTCGTATTCGCGCTGGCGATCATGGGCCTGATACTGCTGTGGAAGCAAAACAAGCGGGTTCGCTGGCTGGCCGCCGTGCTACTGGCAACTGTACTTTCCGGAGCGCTCTTCTTTTTCGCGAGTAGATTCAGACTGCCGCTCATTCCGTTTTTTGCGGTCCTGGCGGGAGCCGGCATCACCGAAGCATGGCGGCAACGGCACAGCGCAATTGGCCTTGCGCCGGCGATGTTGATCGGGATATGCGCCGGGATAGTCAGCTACGCGCCACTGGTATCGTTGTCGGAGGGAACGGCCGTCCACACGCTGATGATACGCGGGTCCCACCTCTACGCCGCCGAAGACTTTGAGACTGCGCGTGAGCTTTATGCCGCTGCGCTTCGACAGGACGACGATTTCCCCGAGGTCAATCTCAACATGGGGACAGCCTGGCTGCGACTCGGCCGGGCCGATTCCGCGGAGTACTACTACAGGCGTGAAATAGCGAAACATCCCGAGCGGGCGGCGGGCTACGCGAATTTAGCGTCGCTGATGCTTATCGAGGGGCACGCCGATAGCGCACGATCCGCGGCGGGTCGGTCACTTGCCCTTCGGCCGTACGACCCGATGGCCTCGCGGATCATGGTCCGCGCGGCTGCAGGGGACAGTACCTTGTCGGTCGATTCGGTGGTGAATATTATCCGGGAGCGGGCTCGTGATACCGACAACGATATCTTCGTATTGAATGAGGCGGCGACTGTAGCGGCCGCGCGCGGAGCGTACGGCACTGCCGATTCCATCTTGCGTGTCGCCCTGGGAGCCAAACGCCCGCCGATCGAGATGGACGATACGGCGTTTGACCGCGACTTTCGCAACAGCCCGTCCAACCGCCGACGCGCCCTCGCCGAGTCGAACTTCCAGCTCGGGTTCCTCGCGGGCATCCGTGGCGATCTCGCCAATGCCATCAAGTACAGCCGGGAAGCGATCGATCTGGACTCGATGCGAGTGGAGGCGTACGTGAATCTCGCCCGTGGCTACTATCAGTCCGGTCGCCCGGCGGTCGCAGACAGCGTGATGGCCGAGGCTGACAGGCGGTTTGGCGCGGAAACGCTGAAGCGACTAGTCCCCGAACAACCACAATAAGAAAGGGACCGGCACGCGGCCGGTCCCCAGAGTGGTCCATCAGTCATCACCCGGCAGCTATCGTTCGATCCGCACCGTCTTATTCGTCTGACGACGATGCTGCTCCTCTCGCAGGCCGCGCTCAAAAAACGCCTCGCGCGCCCGATCGGCGCCAATCGTGACATCGGAGCCATGGTAGCGGGTCCCGGTTGTCGGAACCGCAAGTTGCGGATCATAGAGCCAGTTCATGACGCTGTCGATGACAGTCTGCATGACGTCGTCTTCCATGGGAAGCGGCGTGAAGCAGAAGAAAGCGGTCCGGAACAGGTCGGTCTCGTACCTGATGCCGACGGGCGCTCCATCAAACGTCAGTTCCTGTCCGAGCGGATGAAGATTCGGCGAAAAGAACGACTTGTACAGATAGATGATGTCGGTGCCATAGGTTCTCAGCGCCCAGTTCACCTCCGGATACGAGTAATTGTCGAGGTCAAACTTTAACCCGAGCGGCGGCTCCCAGACAAACGAGGAGTCGATGGTCTGGCCGGACTGGCGGATCGGCCAGTCGTAGCGACGGTGCAGGTTTGCCGTATCAATGGTGAGGTCTGGCCATCCCTCGCCTTTCTTGAGGGAGATGGCGCCGACAAAGTCCTCGATTCGGACTTTGGGGCCGGCGTTACCGCGCGCATAGAAGCCCCAGCCGGAATAGGCAAGCTGCTGGACACCGAAGTAGGTGACAAATTCAGGCGGTACCCGGACGGCGAACGACGGCGTATTCGTGATACCACCGTACACCGGCGAGCGCCAGGTCGCCCACACGTTCACGCCTGCGTCGATAGCGGTGAAGATATTAAGCGCCTGCGGCGTGCTGCCGACACCCGACGCATCGGCCATACCCGCGGCCGGGAGGTAGTCATTGTAGAGAATCAATACCTTGTATCCGAGCAACTGGCCGAGCGGCAATTCGTTCAACTGGGCTTCCGTGCGGATGATGTCGCGCGACGGAATGAAGTCCACTTCCCCGGGATAGTACGTGTTCGCCCACGTGGCAATCTTCTCGGCCCAGTAGTCCCGCGCCGTATCGATACCCTGGGCCGCCGCAAAGACCGGGGCGTTGATGCGGCTCAGGAAGCTCATGAAGTCGATGACCAGAATGTCACGTTCGTACTTGGGATCGACGACTTCGAATCCGCGGTAGCGCGGCGTCCCGTCGACTACCGATGCGGCGTCGCGGGCCTGCGCCCACAGCAGGAAGTAGCGCTGAAGCGTGACGGTGTTCGACTCGTTACGGAACAGATTGTACAACGAATCCGCATAGGTATCCGCCTTGTTGTTCGATACCCACGGGCTGCCGTTCCGGTAGGAGCTGTCGACCGGTTTGAACAGCTCGCCGTCCTGCACGAACGCTTCCATATCGAGCGTTGTTTCGACCCGGCCGTAGAACGGGTCAAGATTGCTCGATACGACAGCGGTATCAATAAGGATAACAGACTCGACCGTATCGATGCCGCCGGGGGTCACCACGACCTGTATGATCGTGTCGGCGAGTCCATAGCCCGAGATAAACACGCGGGCGTCAGTAGTCACCAGCGCGCGCTTGAAATAGAGGTCGGCGAGGCGCTGCCACTGCGCGGTATCAGACTCATCGTCGAATGTGTACGGTCCAAACACCTTCCACTGGAACTCGAAGAGGCTGTCGGCCTCGTCCGGGTCCTCCGACGAAATCGAGAACCGGACGCCGGTGATGGCGCCGGCGGGTTCCGCCGCATTGATATACACCTGATCGGTGATGGAAATATTGGTATTCGGCGGGTTATCGTTACGGAGGAACAGTTTCCAAATGATGGGCGAGTGCGCTCCCATATCGTCGAAGGCCTGCAGGAACACGTATTGTCCTACATAGGACGAGATGGGATCGTTGAGGTTGGCCGACATCGGAATGATGTTCGTCGTCTGCGGATCTTCCGGCGGCACGTCGAGATACGTCCAGTCGCTTTCGGGACGGTTCGGCAGGACGGTCTGCGCATACACCGCGGGGTCGGTTGTTCCGCCCATTTCGTCCTCACGGACGACAATATAGCGATACATGCTGATCGTTCCGTCGATGTCAGTACCTACCCAATAGACGACGGGATCAAACGACGTCTGGTGGCCGTCCGGCGGGACGTTGACGAAGTAGACATCGGGCGCCCGGTTTGGGGTCTTTTCGCCTGTCAATCGATCACAGCCGACGGCTGCGAGAACGAGGACGAGTGCGGTGATCGCGATCAGCACGCGGGCGATTGCGTTGTTATATAGAGCGTTCATAAGCCTGACTTTCCACCCTCCTTAAAACGCGAATCCCATGGTGAATCGATGAACTTCGGTCAGCACGCCGAAGTCCTGGAACGCGTAGTCGACGCGAATTTCGCTTTCCTCGCCCAACGGCCAGCGAATGCCGCCGCCTGCGGTGAAACCGTCCTCGTCGTAGTTGAAGCGGCTGCCGCCGCGAAGGACGAACCGGTCTTTAAACGTGTATTCGAGACCGACATTATATTTCTCGAGGTTGTCGGAGGGGTGCGATCCTTCGGCCGCAAACGTCACCATATGATCAACATTCTCCAACAGGTTGATGGCGCCGCCGAATCTGAAGTTGATCGGCAGCGGATAGGACGTGCTGATCATGGTGAGATCGGGACCGAAGTTGGTAATGACCATCGCGATCTTAAACCCGCGGAACCCGGTATCGTAGACGGTACCGACGTCGGCGGCCCATCCGCTGGCCGAATATTCATGAAAGAACTCGCCGATATACTTGACGTTGAAGCCGATCGAGAAGCGATCGGTGAGATACCGTCCATATCCGACGGAGAACAGGAAGTCGTTGGCCGTAAAGACGCGGCCGGTTCCGACTTCAGTTCCCTGTTCGTAGGTTCGCTCGATGATATCGCCGGTCGTGAGGGCCGCCATACTGAAACCCAGCACACCGCCGATCGACTCAAGCGGGAACCCCACGGCGCCGAATCCGTAGTCGATGTCGGCGGGCAAGTCGATGTAGGTCAGCATGCCCTCCCGCCCGTACATCTGCACGAGCGCAGCGGGGTTGTAATATATGGAAGAGATGTCGTCGACGACGGCGGTATACGCCTCGGCCATACCCATCGCTCGCGCCGAAACCCCGAGTTCGAGGAACTGGGCGCCGGTGGTTCCCACCTTTGCCTGAGCTCTCGCGTCCGCGGGTGTCAGCAGAACGACCAGTACAAGCGTAATCGCCGTCAGCGCCAGAGCCGCCCGGACGGGGGCCGAGCAGCCGAGCGGTCGACGTGTCGTTGTGCGTACCATGTCTCGCCTCATTTATTCTTCACCACTTTTCTTTCGACAGCCTCACGGTTGCCCGCTTAAATGTTGACCTCGATGCCGACGCGGACCTGGCGACCGTAGTCCCAGTTGTACGGGTTGGCGTCGTAGGGCGTACCGCCTTTGATGACCTGGTTCACGTTCTGCTGGGTGTCCGGGCGGCCGGTGTTGGTGTAGACGGCCTGCACGTTGCGGCTGTCGAACACGTTTTCAACCCAGAGGATGCCCTCGAAGCTGAGTCCAGCGAACGTAAATTCCTTGGAAAACCGAGCGTCAAACACCGCCGTAGCCGGGTAGCGGAGCGAATTGTTTTCAATCGCTTCGGCCGTGGACTGTGAGATCCCCGGGTAGGAGCGCGACGGCGTGAAGGGACGACCGCTCTCGATAATCGATTCGATCGACATGGACCAACCGTTCGGAATCGGCAGGCCGAAGAGCCGCGGTTTGACGTTGTTCGGAATATAGAACGTGATAGCAGTCTTCAGCGAGTGGCGGATGTCGTTGTCCAGCGGGGTTTCCGACAGCGGTTCGTTCGACAGCTCGAAATCCTCGAGGTAGTTCTCGTTGGTCTGCGACGCCTTGCCATATGCAAATGCGTAGGTGTAGCTGAGCTGACCAGTGATATATCCGCCGCCCCGCTTGTCGAGCGTGATCTCGAATCCGCGGCTGCGGCCGTAGTCGCTGTTGCGGTACTGCTGACGGGTCAGACCGCCGATACGCACCGACTGGCTGTTGATCTTGTCGAACTCATCCTTGAAGTAGCCGGAAACGTCAATCGAATAATACTCGCTCATGGCGTACTTCACGCCGAACGAGTACTGAATAGTCTTCTGGAAGTCCAGGTTGTAGTTGCCGACGACCCGGTCCTGGTCCACGGAGGCGGTGTTTCGAGCGTACATCCACTGATACTCGGGCAACTGGTAGAAGTGTCCGTAGTTGAAGTGGACCTTGGCCTTGTCCGAGATCGGGTAGGAAAACCCGATACGAGGCGAGAACTTCTGACGGTCGCCTTCGATGATACCGGACCCGAGATCGTCGTTGACAGCCACATCGATCAGGTTGTCAACATCCTGCAGGAAGAAATCCCAGCGGAAGCCGAGCGACGCGATCATCGATCCATACTCGAGCTTGTCGCGGAAATAAACCGTACCGCGCCACGGGGTGTAATCAAACACGTCGCGGAATGCCCCGCGGTCCGGGTACGGGCCTCCATCCGGGCGGCCGGTGTAGCTGAGGTAGGGCCGCTGGATCTCGACAAAATTGAAGTCTTCACGGATGATGGCGCCGCCCAGTTTCAACTCGTGGTTGCCGAGCTGCTGATAGACCTGCAATTCACCGCGCCAGCGATCGATGCCGCGCTCGACCCAGAACGCATCTGGGTCGTAGTTGTACGGATCGAGAAAGGTGGATGAGCCGCCGTAATCATAGGAGCCGTTGCCGTTGACGTCGGTGAAGGTTTCGCCCGGATCGTAGCGGAAATTCGGGGCGTCGTAGATGCCGTTACCGTTGCGATCGAGGAACGGGATGCCGGGCTGCCAGACGCTGTTGGGACCGTCGTAGACACCATTGTAGTTCAGATCCTGGTTGATGGCCGGATCTTCGGATCGCACAAAGCGGTCAATACCACGGTCGTAGACGCCGTTGCGGTTGATGTCGGTAAACGGTTCGCCGAGAATGATGTCTCCATCGACAAATGCTTCCGGCGTCCGATTGTTGATCGGCTGGACCCGATTGAGATCGAGCCGTCCGTTGCCGTTTTTGTCCTGCAGCAAATCGCCGCTGTCCCACACGCCGTTTCCGTTCAGGTCGATAAACGGCTCGCCTTCGAGGAAGTCGATCACGCCGTTATCATTGAATCGGAAATCCGAGAGGACGGGACTCTGCGGGTCGAGAGGATCCTGATCCAGATTCAGTTCGCCGAACGTATATGCGGGGCCGGAAAAATCCGTGCCATAAACTGCGGTGTCGGGAAACAGGTTAATCACCGGCTCCGGGGCGTCGTACACGCCGTTGTCGTTGAGGTCGGTGTAATCCTCCCACTCACCCTGCAGCATAAAGTCATCAGGATCGAGGGTCCGGCCGGGGTTGTTGGGGTCGCCCGGCTTGAGCGAGATGTCCTGCGAGTAGTAGGACAGGTTCAATTCATATGTCGTATTGCGGCTCAGCGACTGCGACACCTCGAGCGACAACGACTCCCAATTCTCCTGGCGGACCGGAAGGGTCGCGTTGGAGTAGCGGTACTCCCAATAGCCGAACAGACGCGTGTCTTTCGAGTGCGTCGACTTGTATGAAAGCACGAAGTTCAGGTTCTGTCTCGGCTTGAACTTGAGGTTACCCATCCAGTACGTCTGGTTGCGGGCTCTCTCGGGAATATCGACGCCGAGGAAATTGAAGGACGACCAACCGCGTTCGGTAGCCGGGGTATCGTAGTTCTGCATCGGATAATAGTCATCGTCCTTGGAGACCTCGGCGTAGAAGAAGTACGTAAACTCTTTGTCGGCCAGGAAATTGAGGCCGAGCGCCGGCAGGATCTTGTTTTTCAGCAGCGGGTCCGGACCGGAGAGCGAAAAGCGCGCGTAGTCATAGTTGCGCGAGTACTTGTTCAACTCGGAATTGCCCAGATCGTCAGTGATGTACTGCATATTGATCTGGGTGTTGTCCTTGGAGCCGGTCGCCGTCTTGATGTTGACGATACCCGATAGCGCGTTTCCGTACTCGGGGTCGAAGCCGTCTTTGATGATCTGGATTTCCTGAATCGAACCGGAGACCAGCGAGAGGTTGGCGCCGGCAGCTCCCTGCCCGCCGAGCGGGTCACCGATCTCCACACCGTCGACGATGTACGACACCTCGTTGGCGCGACCGCCGCGGATAAAGACTTCACCGGTGGCGCTGGTCTGCACACCGGCCACCTGCGTCAACAAGGCATCGACATTCTGCACCGGTTTGGTTTGGATCTGTTCAGCGGTGATCTTGGTCGACGTCTGCGTCTCGAATTTTTCGATAATATCGCGGTCGGCAACGACTTCGATGGTCGTGCCGATATCCGTGACCTTCTGCGAGAGTTTCGCATTCTGCTCCGTCGTAAGACCGTCGTTGACGGTGACGCCTTTGACTTCGACGGTATTGAAATCAAGGTGGCTGATCCGCAAGTCATAGCTGCCGATTTCCACACGCAGGATTTGATACCGACCATCGACGTCGGTCATCGCACCCATACTAGTCCCGACGATGAGCACGGAAGCGCCGATGACCGGCTCGCCCGACTTTTCATCGGTGACTCGTCCCTTGATCTGCCCGGTCTGACCGAACACCTGCAAGGGAATCAGAAGCAAGACCACGAGCAGAAGCACTCTACCGAAGCGGACTGCGTTACCAACGCCCTGCATCGTCTTCCTCCTCACGTATCTGAAATGTTATTATCTTGCAACGCCTTATCTCACGCCGGTCAAGAGCGCGAGCTGTTTCAGGTCAGTACATAAAGTGCGGAGATGGATGATTGCGTGAGAGAGTATCTTGGTGTTGTCCCAACCTCAGAACCGTTCCCACAAGCCTATCATTCATTGACGGTTACCACGCTGTACTGATCCACAATGGCTCGAAAAATAGCCTTATTTCCGCGCTCGCGTCAAGCGATTTTTTCCCCACCGGGGGAGTTCGCCCGACGCATTATAGACTGGCGTCTGAAGTACTTTGTTTAATTGGATCACGGCGCACCAGGCCGTTTTCGGAGAGGCGCTCGGCGCAGTGAGAAATCCCGTCAATATCACGCGAGTCAAGTTCGGCGGGGGCGATCTCAAGATCGAGGGATGCGCCTGCGGCAGAAGCAAAAAGCGCAGCGTAACGTGAAAATTCGTCGGCACTTATGGGGTGCCGGGCACTTCCGCCGGCATCGTCGCCAACACCGGGCAGCGCAGGGTGTCCGGCCACACCGCGCAACTTGATCGATCCGTGCTGCAGCAAAACCGATCCGATCCGGCGCTGGGCCGAGGCCACGACTTTGCCGTGTTCGTCGGCGAGTTCGTATCGCGCCCGCGAGGCGAAACAGGGCGCCGAATGAAAATAGGCCGGGCGCGCGTTGTCGGACGATGACACCCTGACGTATGAGACGGGCTTGCCGGCTGCGGCGACGAAAGCTGCCAGCGCGTGGGCGATCAACCTCGACGTTTGAGAGACAGTGCTGTTCAGAGGATGTGACGGGTGGCCGGCCGCCGTATCAAGAGCGATGGAGTATGTCAGTTCGGATGGGTCGTGGAAGAGCGCCCGGCCGCCGGTAACGCGCCGGATGACCGGCGTATCGCTGACGCGCGTCCAGTCGCACGCGCTTTCGCGGCGCTGGTTGTATCCGATCGTAATCGTTCCGACACGCCAGGTGTACAGCCTCAGCAAAACGGTGTCAGTGGTTGCTGCTGACGCCATGAGCCATTCGTCGCAGGCCATGTTGAACCAGGGATCGCCGCAGTGATGCGTGTATAGCCGGGCCGGTCGCATACGACAGAATACAAAAGAGCGCCCTGTGAGACAAGGCGCTCTCGATACAATTCCGTGTCATCCGTCAGTGAATCGAATCTATCTGATTCAGGTCGATGTTGTACTGCTTGATCTTCAGCCGAAGGGTCGATTCCGGGATTTTTAACAGAGCGGCGGCGTGCTTCTTGACACCCTTCTGGTCACGAAGCGCCTTGATGATGAACTGACGTTCGTGCTCGGCCAGATAGTCGTACAGGGAGTACTCTTCGGTAAACTCTATGCCGGTGGAGACGGGCATGATGTCGGGGGCGGACTCGATCTGGTCGGCATCAAGCGCAGCTGCGATTTTCGACGACAGAGTGTCGCTGGAAATCTCTTCGGCGTCGCCGGTCAACAAAATGAGTTTCTTGATTTCGTTGTCGAGTTCGCGCACGTTGCCCGGCCAGTCGTACGCAACCAGGCACTTCATGACGGTGGGAGAGACGGACTTGCCGCTTTCGCGCAGAAAATGCTCCACGAGCAGCGGGATGTCCTCTTTGCGATCGCGAAGCGGCGGCAGCCGGAAGGTCAGCGCGGAAAGGCGATAATACAGGTCATGGCGAAACGTCCCACGTTCGATTTCCTCGCGAAGACTCTTGTTGGTGGCCGAGATGATCCGGACGTCGACCTTGCGCGGCGAGGTTTCCCCAAGCCGCACGATTTCTTTTTCTTCGAGCACGCGAAGGATCTTCGCCTGAATCCCGAGCGGCATATCGGCGATTTCATCGAGGAAAAACGTCCCGCCGTTGGCCTCCTCGAACAGCCCGGCCTTGTCGCGATCGGCGCCGGTAAACGCGCCGCGGCGATAGCCGAACAACTCCGACTCGAGCAGCGTTTCGGGCAGCGCGGCGCAGTTGACGGAGATGAACCGCTTGTCACGCCGCACCGAATTGTAATGGATGGCGCGGGCCAGCAAGTCCTTACCGGACCCGGTCTCCCCTTCGATGGAGATAGAGATAGACGAATCGACGACCTGTCGCACCTGTGCGAGCATCTCCAGCATCCGGGAGGACCGGGTAATGATATTCGGGAACGCCGCCTCCATCTTGAGCTGGTCTTTGAGCCGCCGGTTATCTTCAAGCAGCTTCATCTTCTGCAACTCGGCCGCCTTGAATGCGATCAGGTCGGAGAAGCCAACCGTGAAGTTCAGATCTGGCTGAGAAAACGGGTTAATGGAATTGTCGCCGGCCGTACGATCGAGATACAGGTAGCTGGTGGACTTGTCGCTCATTTTGAACGGAACGACAATAACGCTCGCCACGGGGTCCGGGATGTCGCCGAACAGATCGTTGATGTACGGGTCGCGCCGGCAATCGAGCAACAAGGTCGGACGGTCCTGCGCTACTTCTTCGCCCAGCAACTGCGAGAACGACTCGGCGAACCGGTGCGCCTGCAGCTCGGTCATCGGCTTCGATGCGACGACGGGAGTCTCGTAGAAGTCCGGGGTGTAGATTATCGCACGGCTGGCCCGTGTCCGCTTGATGAGGACGTCGAGAGTCTCTTCGATCCGTCCCATCTTAAGCTCCTTCATTTCCGAAGGGGACACCAGATTGCCGAAGACTTTGAATTCATTCTGGTCGGAGACTGCGACCGCCACAGCCGAATCGGCAAGGGAACGCAGGAACTGATTGACGGCGCGCACCTTGCCTTTTTCAGCGAGCGCGGTAAACGACCGTTCGGCCCGGGAGAGGTGCTTGAATCCGCGGGCCAGATCACCCACCTGGCAGGCGAGCACACCAGCAATGTGATCGGTCTCCGCAATCCAGTATTCGAGCTCGAGGCGGCGGAAAATGCGCAGGGCGTCATCTAGCGTCTGACGCATCCGATCGGTGTCGTCGAGCCCGGCTTTCATCTTGATCTGGACCTGGACAAGCATGGTGCGAGCCAGCTCAAGCGGATCGCCAACGTGCTGGAGGGTTTCCACCGCCTGCCGGATATAGGTCAGGGCGTCGTCGAACTCTCCGCGCTCGGCGAAGATGCGTGCGATGGCGCGAAAGGAAGCGCCAACTTCCGCTTTCTCACCCACTGTCTGGGCAAGTTCCAGCGCTTTCTGCGCATGCTTCATCGATTCGGAGTGATTGTCGAGCGCAAGCTCGACATCGGCAAGCCGACGGCTTGCCTGGCTGACGAGCGACGATTCCGGGGCGAGCATACGGCCTTCCTGGTATGCGTCTGACAGGGTTGCCTTGGCTTTAAAAATGTCACCGCGCTCGAAGGCCATTTCACCCATGTACTCGAGATATATGACGCGCTCTCGTTTCAGATTGAGACGGCTAATAATCTCGTGGGCGCGATCGAGGTGGCGCGCGGCGAAGACAAACTCACGTTTGCGGATGTGCAGGTACCCAAGCGAGAGCAGGTTGACGGCCTGCGAGATTTCCTGTTTGTGCCGGGTGTTGAACTCGAGCGCCGTATTCAAATCCTGTTCGGCCTGCTTCCAGAGACCGGCGAGCATGCGAATCGTGCCGGCGTTACCGGTCAGCTGGGCGACTTTGCGGGGCTCCTCACCGGCGATTTCAATCGCCTCATCAAGATACCCGAGGGCTTTGTCGAAGTCGGCTCGGATGAATGCGATACGGGCCAACTCGTTCAGGCCGTTGACCTGGCCGACGTGATCGGCCGCACGGCGATACGATGCGAGCGAATTGTGTGCACGGATTTCGGCGTTTTTCAGATCGCCGATGGCTGAATATGACTTGGAAAGGACCAGCTGGACACGGCCGTACTGCCGGTTCAGAGGGAAGTCCGCGAGGACCCGGGTGGCCTTGAGTCCGTGTTCAATGGCGGTGCGGTAATTCCCTTCGGCGAATCCCTTCTCCGCCGCCAATAACAGAAACAGCCCGTTCTGGTGCGGGCTGTCTTCGAAGTCGGAGGCATTCAAGGTATCGAACTGGCGGATCGCGGTACCGATGCTGCGCTGGCGGAACAGTTCTTCTACCTCGAGCAGGCGGTTATCGAACGCGAATTTTTGTGAGGGTCGGTCCATGATTCTTCTGTGTTTTGTGTTACGTCTGAATCTTCGTTAACGCTCCAATCACATCAACTCTCTCCCTGCATTTGGACCTGTTGGCCACTGCCTCACATCGATCATCTCCAGTGGGGCTACAGCCCACCCCCGGACACGTGAAAGATCAGTTGGAACAACACTTGCTCGAGAACGGTCGTTCCTCCCGAACTCACGGTGCTGGTGGATTCCATGCCTGAGGAACCCTCATTGGTCGAATCGGGACCGGTCGGGCCGACCGGATCGCCGGTTACGCCGGTGCTGCTGCCCGACGCGTCAGCGTCCCAGGCATGCTCTGCTACCAACATCGGGGCTGAGATGACAAAAGCGGCCACGAACACGCACAGCACCAGAAATGCTGAGACTCGTGAACCTCTCATAACCCTGCCTCCTGTACAACGTGAAATCGCCCTGCTTGGTGCAAACTGCGAGAACTCAATGAACACGACGCAAAGGGCGCGTCGAGCGCATACTTTGCCATCTGTATGGTAAAAATCCCATACCCATCTGTCAAGCAATATTTTACGCGGCGCAGTTATTGCGCCGACAGACCGCTCCGAGTAGCAGCGATGATGCTGCACGGATCTCGACGGCAGAAATCCGGGGACGGCTATAATTCGTCTTCGAAGCCGTTGATACGGGCTCCCGCGCGCTGGCGGATGCGAACCTGCCGGATTCGATGAGCGTCAACTGAGACGATCTCAAAGGTAAGATCATGCCAGCGGATTCGTTGCCCCTGACGAGGAACTTCGCCAAAGAGATGGTACATAAGGCCGCCGACCGTATCGTAATCCCCCTGTTCGTATTCAGTGTCGAGGACCTCCTGCAGGTCGCTGACAAGCATGGACGCATCGACCAGGTAACCGTCGTCGGTCCGCACCAGCAACTGGGTTTCATCGGGATCGTGTTCGTCCTGAATATCGCCGACAATCTCCTCGAGGATATCTTCAAGCGTCACCAGACCGGCCAGTCCGCCGTATTCATCGACCACGAGCGCGATATGCTGTTTGCGCGCTTTGAACTCGCGCAGGAGTTCGCCGATCACCTTTGACTCAGGAACGAAAAACGGCTTCCGCAGATACCGGGCTATGACGAACTCCTCCCCCGGTCCCGGCATATTGTTGAACAGGTCTTTGACGTAGAGGATGCCGATCACGCGGTCGATCGATTCCTCGTAAACGGGGAACCGGGAATGACCGTCCTGGACAACCAGCTGCTGGATGTCGCGGAATGACATGTGGCGTTCGATCCCGGTCACCTTTATACGGGGGATCATGATCTCACGAACCACGGTCTGGTCGAGCTGGAAAATCTGCCCAATCATCTCCTTTTCTTCGTCTTCGACGATGCGCTCGTCGATGCCGGCCTGATCGGCGAGCGTCTCAATGGCCCGCTCGATGATATCCTCCTTGTCTTCCTCGCTCACAGGCACGTCGGCATTATTTCGCAGAATTCGGCGGTAGCCCCCGACAATGGGCAGAAACAGCCAGTGGACCAGACGAATCAGCCAGAGGTGTCGCAGCATGTTCGGGTTTACCGCACGGCGGGCGTGACGGCGCGGCAGAAATTCGACAAAGAGTATTTGCAGAAGCCAGACGACGGCGAATCCGACCGGAAAGGCGACAAAAACGGTCAGTTCCGAGCGGGCGGAGATTTGTTCCAACAAGAGACCGCTCATCACCGATACGAGCACCAGTTGAAACGACTTGAACACGGTGGCGACCTGAAGGCTGGCGCGCGGATTCTTGGCGAGGGTCTCGAGAAAGTGCCGGGTGCCGTTGGAAACGTCGGGAGCCAGTTCGGACAGGTCGTCCGGATCAACATAGACGGCCATGGAATACAACGAGACGAAATAGCCGGCGGTGTAGCTGGCGGCGATCAAAAACAGGGCGATGGCTTCAAACATGGCATCACCCTTCCATCGCCATGGCGAGATAGAGTTGCTCCCGCCGTTTCATCTCGATCGCGTCGGCGCGCCGGGTGTGGTCGTACCCGAACAGGTGCAACAGGCCGTGGCAGACCAGACGCAGGTACTCCTCGGACCGGCTCGCGCCATACGCGGCAGCCTGCCGGTCGGCGGTCGGCACCGAAATATAAATCTCGCCGAACGTCGAGCTCGGTTCTTTCGACGTGTCCAGATTGAATGACAGGACGTCGGTCGCCGCATCTTTCCTGCGAAAGGTTTGGTTGAGCGTCCTGAGCCGCCTGTCGGACGTGAAAACCAGATTGATGACAGCCCGACTGTCGGGTTCGGCCTCGTCATTGGTAATTGCTTCGAACATCGCGGTGATCCTGGCGCGCGGAAGACGCGCCCGTACCTCCTTATAAACGACAAGACGCATGCTATTTCTCATCCCTGCCAGGATAGACGATCCGCTGGTGGAAAGCCGCCATCACCACCTTCGCGAAGGACTCCTTGATACGGGCCAGATCACGAAGCGTCAGCGGGCATTCGTCAAGCTGTCCGGACTGGAACCGATCGTTGATAATCCGCTGGATCAGGTTGTTGATCCGCGCCGGCTTGGGCTCGTCGAGCGTTCGGCTGGCAGCCTCCACCGCGTCGGCAAGCATCGATATCCCGGTCTCGCGCGTCTGCGGTTTGGGGCCGGGATAGCGGTATTTGTCGATATCCGACGGGTCGGCGCCCTGTTTCAGCGCCTTGTCGTAGAAGTAGCTCATCACCATCGTGCCATGGTGTTCTTCGATGAAATTCAGCACTTCATTGGGCAAGCCGGCCTCCTCGCCGAGCCAGCGACCTTTCTTGACATGCGCGGACAAAATCAGCGATGACATGGACGGCGTGAGCACATCGTGCTTCGACTTGACGCTCAGCTGGTTCTCGACGAAGTACTCCGGGATTTCCATTTTGCCTATGTCATGGTAATAGGCGCCGACGCGGGCCAGCAGATGATTGGCATTAATCGATTTCGCAGCGGATTCGCACAGGTTGCCGACCACGATGGAGTGATGGTACGTACCGGGAGCTTCCAGCGCCAGCCGCTTGAGCAGCGGGTGGTTGAGATCCGACAACTCCAGCAGCGTCAGGTCGGTGGTGAATCCGAACAACGATTCGAATATGGGCAGGAAAAATATCGCCAGAACGATCGTGATAATACCGTTGAGGGCGCCGAGGGCCAGCTCAGGTATGATCTCGGGGTTCGGTGTCAGCTTGAGCGTTTCCACGACGAGGATCAGCAGCACGTAGGCCATGATGACGGCAAGCATAATCCGGTAGAAGTCGGACCGCTTGTAAACCCGCCCGGCCGTAAAGCACGCGACCATACCGACCACCACGGTCATCAGGGTAATCGTAAAACTGAAACGGTGCATCACGCCCAACAACAGCGCGAGGATGATCGTCGACAGTATGCCGATCTCAGGATCAAACAGCACGGTAATCATCACCGGGAGGACCGCGATCGGGTAGATGTAGATCGATGATATGCCTATCCGTTCGGTCATGGACCCGATCAGATAGATCAGGCCGAACTGGAGGACGAACACGAGAAACAGCGCCAGGATTTTGGGATTTGAGTTGTAGATCGTCCTGCGGAATTTGTACAGGAACAGATAAAGCGCGATGAATGCGGCGAGTGTCAGCAGGACGCGGCCGACAAAGGGCAGTGCGGCGAGCAGCCACCCTTCTTCGGCGGCTTGCTGGCGCTGGATGCGCGCCATCTCGACCAGCACCTCTTCCTGTTCGACGGTGACACGCTGCCCGGCGCGCGCGATGATGTCACCTTCTTCGACGATCTTCTTGACGGGCGAGATTGACTCCAGCGCCTTCGCCAGCCGATTGTTGTACTCGTCCATGTCGACGCGGAGGTTGGGCTGAATGAAGTTCTTGCCGACGTTGTAATAATAGTCGACGTCGATCGTATCACGGTCGGCCACTCGATTGAGGGCAGTCAACAGCCGGAGGTTCGCCATGGCGCGATCGTACAACTGGTCCCGCTGGAACGACACCTCGTGTTCTCCCCGCTGAACGACCACGGAGCGGCTTCCCCCCTCCGGCAGGGACGCGCCGGTGGGCAGCACGCCGATGCGATAGATATCCGAGTCATAAATGCGCTCCAGCTGCGTACCGACGCGGGTGAGCCTGATGGGGCGACCGAGCGATTTCTCGATAGCCGAGCGGCTCATCAGCGGGAATCGTCCGCTGACGAGGCGCACCTCATCCTCGGTCATGCCCGCGCCCTCCGGTCGGGCTGTCCGCACGGAATCCACCAACCCGAGGAACGAACGTAATCTCTGGCGGACGGTATCGATCACCGACGAATCGGACACCAGCACGTAGGGAACGGACTGACGTTCCCGCTCGCGGTCGCGCGCAAGGTCCTGTTCACCCTTGAACACGGTGATTTCGAACGGCGCCAGGATGTCCTGCAGAGATATTTCGCCGCGCCTCGGGATATCAAACGGATCGAACAGGTCCTCGCCGGGGTACATGACGACGAGCAGAACCGAGAACAGCACCAGCAGCAGGACCTTGATGGTCCGCGTCTGGGCGGTCGGCGTCTGCACCTGCCTGCTTTCGGACTGGACCTTCAGCAAGCGCTGAACGCGGCGGATGAGTATGCGAATCAGCTTGGCCATGCGGCATTCCCTGCGGGATCAGGAATCCTTTCGCCGGGCGCCTTCGTATCGCTCGTAGGCGCTGATGATCTGCTGGACGAGCCGGTGACGGATGACATCCTTCTCCGTCAGGTGAATGAACTCGATTCCTTTGATGTTTTTCAGGATCTTCTGCACGGTGATCAAGCCGGAAGTCTTTTTGTCGGGCAAATCGACCTGCGTGACATCGCCCGTGATGACCGCTTTCGATTTTTCTCCGATACGGGTGAGAAACATCTTCATCTGAGCGGTCGTAGTGTTCTGGGCTTCGTCAAGAACCACAAACGCCTCATTGAGCGTCCGACCACGCATAAACGCGAGCGGAGCTATTTCGATAACGCCCATTTCGAGCAGCTTGGCGATTTTGTCCGGCTGCATCATGTCGTACAGTGCGTCGTAGACCGGGCGAAGGTACGGATCTACTTTGGCGCGGACATCGCCGGGCAGAAATCCCAGCGACTCGCCTGCTTCGACGGCGGGCCGCGCGAAGACGATCCGGTTGACCCGCTTGGTCTTCAGTTCGGCGACAGCCATCGCGACGGCGAGATAGGTCTTCCCCGTGCCGGCCGGGCCGATCGCAAACACCAGATCGTTTTGGTCGACGGCCTCGACATATCGCGTCTGCCCGATCGTTTTCGGTTTGATCGCTTTCTTGAGCGCGCTGGTCAACAGGGCTTCGGTGGAAATCGACGCCGCCGGACCGAGACCGTTCTGGCGGATCATTCCGATGGCGTAGTTGAGGTACTGCTCGGTGATTACTTCGCCCTGCTTGATGCGGGTGGTCAGATCGGTCAGCAACCGGAGTATCTGCTCCACTTCCTCCGGCGGTCCCTCCACCTGGATGCGTTCGCCGCGCGCAACGATACGGCTGAGAAAGCGGCTTTCGATCATGCGGAGAAAGGAATCGTTTTGCCCGAACAAAAGCCGCTGATCAATATCGCCAGGCGTAAACGTGCCGATCTTCTTCTCGTCGTAATCTGGTTGCATGCCTAAGCCGAGGTCTCCTTCGCTACAATTTGCAGCCCCAGTTCTTCGAGTTGCGACGGCTCGATTTCGGACGGGGAGCCGTCCATCAACGACGAGGCGTTAGCCGTTTTCGGGAATGCGATGACGTCGCGAATGGACTCATATCCGCCCATCAGTGTGACCAGCCGGTCCAGACCGAGGGCAATGCCCGCGTGCGGAGGCGCGCCGTATTCGAGCGCGCGAAGCAGAAAACCGAACATCCTCTCCGCCCGGTTGTTGTCGATACCCAGAATCGCCAGAATCTTCTTCTGCAGTTCACTTCGGTTGATTCGCTGCCCGCCAGAGGCGATCTCCCACCCGTTCACCACAAGATCATACTGCATCGCCCGGGCGCGACGCCAGGGGTGATTCAGGTCGGTGCCCGGCAGAGTCGACGAGAACCCTTCGTCGATCAAGGGAAGATCGGTCTCGTGCGGATGAGAGACGATATTATGCATGGCGTCCCATCGCCGTTCCTCTTCGTTATAATCGAGCAGCGGAAAGTCCGTTACCCACAGGAACCGGAACTGGCTTCTGTCGACAAGATCATGCACGCGCCCGAGATGCAGGCGGAGCTGCCCCAAGATGCTTTCGGTGCGCAGTCTTCTGTCCGATATGATAAACAGCGCGTCGCCCGCCAAGGCTCCCGCACGATCGCACATTCGGTTTTTGACGTCCTCGCCGATGAACTTCAGGATGGGCGACTTGTCCTGGCCCTCGGATCGCAGAATATACGCCAGCCCGCCGGCTCCGTGCTTTTTCGCCAGCTCGGTGAGGTCATCAATCTGCTTTCGCGAGTAGGACGCCCCGCCTTTCAGCACGATGCCCTTCACGACGCCACCCGAGCGGACGTTGTCGGCAAACACCTTGAAGTCGCTTTGGCCTGCAATATCAGTCAGGTCAACTATCTCCATGCCGAAACGCAGGTCGGGCTTGTCGATTCCCCATCGATTCATGACTTCGTCGAAGGTGTATCGTGGAAAGGGTGTTTCGATATCGATATCGAGGACTGCTCGAAACAGCTCTTTTTGCATGCCTTCAATCACTGCAAATACGTCGTCGGGTGTCACAAACGACATCTCGACATCGATCTGGGTATGCTCCGGCTGACGGTCGGCCCGCAGGTCTTCGTCGCGCAAACACCGGGCGATCTGAAAATAGCGATCGAAACCCGAGATCATGAGGATCTGCTTGAGCAGCTGCGGCGACTGCGGCAGCGCGTAGAACTTGCCTTTCGAGACGCGGCTCGGGACAACGTAATCGCGAGCGCCCTCGGGCGTGGACCGCATCAAAAGGGGCGTCTCGATTTCATAGAAGCCGTTTCGGTCGAAATAGGTGCGCACCGCCATGGTCGCCTGATGCCGCATACGCAAGGCGCGCTGGAGCGGAGCCCTGCGGAGATCAAGGTAACGATACTCAAGACGGAGGGTTTCATTGACGTTGGTCTGATCGGCAACCTCAAACGGCGGGGTGCGCGATTCGGAAAGAATGTGGAACTGATCCGCGACCACTTCAACTTCCCCGGTGGCAAGCTTGGGGTTGGCGGTTCCGTCCGGGCGCTTTCTGACATGGCCAACAACAGCGACGACGAATTCCGATCTGGTTCGCTCCGCCGCGGCGAGCATGTCCTTCTCCAGAGTCTCGGGATTGACCACTACCTGAGTAACTCCGTATCGGTCACGGAGATCAAAAAACATCAAGCCGCCGAGATTTCGGTAGCCGGCCACCCAGCCGTTGAGGCGGACAGGCGTGTCGATATCGGCGGGCCGCAACTGGCCGCAGGTGTGCGTTCGTTTCAGGCTTAGGAAGGGTGGCACAGGCTCCTCATTAACTGTTTGCTGTTCATTAAATTATCGGCAGAAGGCAGCCGTGGATTGAGACATCACCGGATAGGCTCATGGTGGCCCGAATATCATTCTGCGTACCGGAAAAGTCAAGTGGCTCATCGGCCGCCTGCAAATACGCGGCGGTGGTGGGCAGCGCGGCCCTGACCGAGGCGGTCCGCCGCATGCAAGTGTCGCCGGCACTTGACAATGCACCGGGGTTGGTCGTATCGTGGGGGTCCGAGTAAACGGGCCGGAACGGTGCACGTTCTGGACTAAATTGTCGATAAATGACTGTATGAATCTTTCGCGCTATCTGACAGAAAAGCTGGTCAAGCTGGAGCTGACGACCGTCATCGAGCCGCCCGAAGAAGGCGCATCGCGTGAAAAGTGGCGTCAGAACGCCAAAGAAAAGGTGCTTGGTGAGCTGGTGCAACTGCTGGCCGCCGACAATCGGGTCGGCAACGAGACCAAATTGCTGATCGATTTCGTGAATCGCGAACGCAAGGCGACGACTGCAATCGGCTATGGAATTGCAATCCCGCACATCCGGTCGTTGCAGGCCAAGGAGTTCATGCTGGCATTCGCCCGCTCGACCGTCGGCTACGATTTTGACTCGCTGGATAATCAGCCCACTCATATGTTCTTTGTCATGGCGGCCCCGCCATACGACGACAACTTTTATCTCAAGGCGTTCAAGACGCTGGCCGGGATGCTGCAGTACGAGTCATTCCGCAGCGATCTCATGAACGCGCAATCTCCCGGCGAAATCATCCGCCTCGTTCGCTCGATGGAATAGCCGGCGGCTATAGTGGTAGTGGACATGTGCGCCGCGACACTGAGGCGCGCGATCAATTCCTTTACACAATCCGGCGGGAGGATCGTCCATCACTTACCGAGCGAAGCTCGAAGATAAAATCCGTCAAAGAAAGCAGGTCCCGCCGACCGGACAATCGGTGGTGGGCTGCTCCGGTAGACCTCATCCCCGTGTGTTTACCCCCACACCGTTCATGGTCGCCCGTTGAATCTGCCGGGCGACCATTTTAATGGTCATCAGCGGCAATCGATACGGCGGCCCGCTTCGGCTTGCGTCGCCGCTGTCCGAAGTAGACGCCGCCCAGGACCGCCAGGCCGCCGAGGGCAGTCGCCCAGGTGAATTGCTCCCCGAGGTACGGAACGGCGAGTACGGTAGTGGCGACCGGTTCCAGGTAGAGGAAAATGCCGGCTCGGGCGGCGCCGATATCAGCAACACCCTCCTGCCAGAACCAGTGGGCGATCGCCAGCCCAAGCACGCCGAGGAACAAGAGCGCAACCACGGCATCGGCCGGCAGATGCAGAAATCTCTCCCAGTCCGAGGTGACGGCCATGTAGCCGAGTATCATCAGCCCGGCGGGCGCCAGGACCGCGAAGGTCAGCGCCAGCGGGTTGTGCGCCCTGGAGAGGTCGCGAGTCGCGATTGTATACAGAGCCCAGGTATGCGCCGAAGCCAGTACGAGCCAATCGCCAACACTCGATAGCCACTCGAAACTCGACAGATTGCCGTGTGATACCAGCAGCAGGATTCCCGCCGTTGCGACCGCGATACCGGCATACTCTCTTATTCCCAGCCGCTCGTTCAGAAACAGGAATGAGAGAACAGCCAGTACCAGCGGCGTGATCGAGATGATCCAGCCGGTGTTGGTGGCCGAGGTATACTGCAGTCCGGTGATCTGTATCAGGAAGTGTGCCGTGATGATCGCCGATCCAAGAGCGACCTTGCCCGAATCGCGAAGGCCGAAGCGGAATCGGATGCGTTTGAGTCGAACGACTGCGAGGAGAACGGGAAGCGCGAGGAGCAGGCGAAGCCCCAGAAGTTCGACGGGGGTCACGTAGGACAGCACGACTTTGGTGGCGACGAAGGTCCAGCCCCAGATGACGACGCAGAAGAGCAGTTTCAGTCGCGACAGCATGGCCATACATACGCGTTTCCCGGTGATCAGTCAATCCCGCACTTGGGTGCGCTCTCGTTGAACCGGTGTCGTTAACGCCGGAGCGGTAACAGCCGATAAACTGATAAGAATCGATGGAACGGGCCGATTTTCACGGCTTTTCCCGGGCAGCGGAGTCGGTTTCGGCGGGGCAGAATCTGTCTATCGAGTCCCTTTCGAACTCTATGCCGTCGATATTGGGGCTTGCGGACGTCAAGATGACGACTGGTAACCATCGAAACGACATGTGGTTGCGCTTCGGAGAGGTATAAGAAGTTATCAAAAAGAGTTCTTGTAATCTGGACAAAACACACTATGTTACTTAGAGGGATTCAGGGCTGCACACGTCATTGATTGACACCTTCGACGCGGTACGTACGGCACTACGGCAGGCGGAAAGTTAACTTGCTGCAGGGCTGGGACGATTGTTGACCAAACGGGGACTGGTCTTCTGCCTGAACCCGACGAGCATCGGTGTGCGAACCAGATTCGAGGTGCTGTCGGGTCGATTCTCATTCTATCGGCTGGGATCGGCGACTCGATTGGAGGAAAGGTCGGGGAGGTGTACGCAATGCGGTACGAAACCGGCCAGGAACGGATGGGTACAGGCGCGATGTCTGTGCGCATGTGCAGCCTGAGAGGGGCATAGAAGTTATGAGCGACAAACTGGAACACGAACCGGTAGCGGCAGGCCCGCCGGCAGTCGGCGTACGGACAATTGACCGTCGCGGACCGGCCCGCACGACGGTCGTCCGAAATCTCGCGGACATGGACACGGTACGCGAGGCGTGGTCGGAGCTCCAGGCGACGCTGGTTCAACCGTCGCCGCTTCGATCGTTCGAGTATGCGCGGCTCTGGTACGAGACGTTCGCCGAGCCATCGCACGTGCGGCTGTTCCAGATCGCCGACTCGGAGCGGGTGATCGGCATATTGCCGATGACGCTGTCGAACCGCCACGGCATCAGAGTGCTCACCGGCCTCACGAACTCGCATTGTCTGCACGCGGAACCGCTGATCGTGCCGGGCTACGAGGCTGCGTTCGCGGAACGGCTGGTGCGTGAACTGGTCGATCACGAGTCCGACTGGGATCTGGTCGATTACGAGTTCGCGTATTCGTTCGAGCGCCCGGAGCCGCTGCTTCACAGCGAGCTGTTGAAGCGCTTCAACCTGCGGTTCGCACAGCGCGCGGAGCCGACCTTTATCACGGATCTCGATCAGGACTTCGAGCAGTATATCGCGGGGTTGTCGCGCGAGGCGCGCCGCATGTTTCGTCGGACCGGCGAGCGGCTGAATAATCTCGGCGAACCCCGGTACGTGCATCGGCAGGGTGCGGAGGCAGTCGCGGCGTGGCAGGTGCTGGTGGGAATCGAGGACGCCGGATGGAAAGGGCGCAACGGAACATCGATTGCCCGGTGTGACGCGCGATGCCGGCGGTTCTATGAGGCATTTGTTCGGTTGCTGGCCGAGCAGGATGCACTTCACCTGTTTGAGCTCCAAATCAACGACCACCCGATTGCCGCCGCGTTCGGCTATGTTGACGGCGGCACGCTGCATTATCTCAAGGCCGCATACGACGAAACCTATCATGAGACGTCGCCGTCGAACAACCTGCTTCGGGAAGTGATTCGCGACTGCATGCAGAACTATCCGGAGATCGCGCTTCTGCATCTATTCCCCTGGGATTCGGGCTACAAGTACCGCTTTGCGACTCAAGAGACGCATGCGTACGAGACAATTGCGTTCAGTCCGAGCCTGCGCGGGCGGGTTGTCGGCGCGTTGTTCGGACTGAAGGAACGTCTGAAACGAATCACGCCGCTTCGCAGAGCCGTTCAGCGGCTGCGCGGGCGCTGAGTGCGGATTCGGATTGACCAATCGGGCGCATCTAACATCACGATTTCTCCGAAAAATAAAAAAGTCATTGTACAAACGTGAATGCGAGGGGGTTACGGGGAAATGGCTTTGTTTTGTCATTTTTAGGGGGACCCATTTCTTCCCCTTCCCCCGATCTTGATGTCCGGCAGGGGAAAAACTGCTGTAAACGCAGGTTTTTGACGATCTGTCGCGATACCAAAGTTCCATCGTTCTTGCACCCTGTGTGAGAGAAGTCTTTGTAAAGGGGGAGCGGGCATTTTTTCCATCGAGGTGGTAGGGAAAGTGTGAGAGGGGTGTGCCGGAAATTCAGGAGTCCTGGTGACTCGGCGGAGGTTTGACCTTGTGCCCGCGACCCTGGTCGCGGTCGGTTCGCTTTTCGTTTGGGAGGTTGGTTCACCGTGACCAAGGTCACGGGCACGGAGATCTTTCGTTTGGGAGGTTGGTTCACCGTGACCGAGGTCACGGGCACGGAGATTTTTCGTTTGGGAGGCTGGTTCACCGTGACCGAGGTCACGGGCACGGAGATTTTTCGTTTGGAAGGTTGGTTCACCGTGACCAAGGTCACGGGCACGGAGATTTTTCGTTTGGGAGGTCGGTTCACCGTGACCAAGGTCACGGGCACGGAGATATTTCGTTTGGGAGTTCGGTACACCTATACCCAGGTCA